>JAOTVC010000014.1 GCA_029863585.1 Alphaproteobacteria bacterium
CCTGGCCGACGCCAAGACCGACCGCATCCTCGGCGTCCATATCGTCGGCCCCGACGCCGGGACCCTGATCGCCGAACTGGCTCTGGCCATCGAGTTCGGCGCCAGCGCCGAAGACGTGGCCCGGACCTGCCATGCCCATCCGACCCTGAACGAGGCGGTCAAGGAAGCGGCCCTGGCGGTCGCCGGACGCGCCATCCATATCTGACCGGACGGCCGTTTGTCATGACACTTGTCTGGAAGCGCCGGCTCTTCATGGTGGGGGGCTGGGTGTTCCTGGTCCTCGGCGTCCTCGGCCTGTTCCTGCCCTTCCTTCAGGGCATCCTGTTCCTGCTGATCGGCCTGATCCTGCTGGCCAAGGCGCAACCGCGTTTCCGGCTCCTCAAGATGCGGTTGAGAAAACGCTATCCCAAATACGCCGCCGCCTTCGAGGCCGCCGAAGCACGCGCCGCCCGGTTCGGCCAGGGCAGGTTCAACAATTTCTTCAACAACCGGAAAAACAAGGACTGAGCGCGCCGCGCGGCTGAATTCCTCAGCCGCCGCGCGCCCTCGGATGGGCGGCGCGGTAGACCTCGGCCAGATGCGCGGTGTCGACCGCCGTGTAGCGCTGGGTGGTCGAGAGCGAGGCATGACCCAGCAATTCCTGGATCGACCTGAGATCGCCGCCGCCGGCAAGCAAGTGCGTGGCAAAGGAATGGCGCAGCGCATGCGGCGTCGCGGTCTCGGGCAGGCCGAGGCGCCGCCTGAGGTCCCGCACCATGGCCTGGACCTGGCCGGCCTGCAGCCGCTTGCCGCGGACGCCGACGAAAAGCGGGCCGTCGGCAGCGAGCGCATGGGGGCAGGCATCCAGATAATCGGCGATGGCATCGACCACGATAGGCAGCAGCGGCACCAGCCGCTCCTTGCCACCCTTGCCGGTGATCCGGAAGGCGGTGCCGGTGGGGGCGTCGCGGCGGTCGAGGCCGAGCGCCTCGCCGATCCGCAAACCCGCGCCGTAGAGCAGGGTGAGCAGGGCCACGTCGCGCCTCGCCACCCACGGCGTCTTGGCCGCATCACTGGCGGCGTCGATGGCGCCGAGCGCCTCCGACTGGCTGAGCGCCTTGGGCACCGATTGCGGCACCTTCGGCGTGCGCAGGCTGGCCAGGCCCGGGTTGTGGACCAGGTCGCGCTTCTCCAGCCAGCGGTAAAAGCCGCGCAGGGTGGAAAGCGCCCGGGCCGTGGAGCTCCGCGCCAGGCCCCGGGCCGCCCGGACGCCGAGCCAGGCGCGGAAATCCGCCGTCCTCAGGATCGCCAGGGTCTCCAGGGTCAGGGGCCCGCCGACATGCCGGGTGGCGAATTCCAGGAAATCGCAAAGATCGCGGCCATAGGCCGCCAGGGTGTGATGCGACAGCCTGCGTTCATGGGCGAGCCATGCGCCCCAATCGCCGATCGCGGCTTCCAGTGCCGGGTCCAGCGCAAGGCGCCCGGCCAGGCCTAGGATCGGGGCAGGCCCAGCCATGTGCGGATGGAAAGCTCCAGAACCTGGGCAAGGAAGCCCAAGAGCTCCGTGCCGTGGTCGGGATCGAAGCGCCGGGGCTGGCGCGCGCCCATGGCGAGGATGCCGGTGGGCGCTTCGGGGCTGGCATGCAGGCGCAAGAGCGCTTCCGAGGCGACCAGCCCGGTGGCGGAGCCGTATAGGGTCTGGTTGCCGGTGATGTCGGCGTTCAGCACCACGTCCCGGCCGGTACCCATCAGCTTGTCGACGCTGCCCGGCTGCAAAAGGCGGACGCCGGAAACCGAGCGTTCGGCGATGCCGTTCTCGTTCTCGACCCCCAGCACGATGACGTCGACATCCAGCTTGATGGCGAGATCGGTGGTGGTGACCTCCATCAGCTCGCGGAAGGAGCGCGCCTCCAGCAAGCTCAGGATCGCGCCGTGAATGCGGCTTTGGCTGGTCAGGTTGGCGCGGCCCGCGGCCAGCAGGTCGTCATGCAGCACCTGCAGCCGCGCGTTGTCGGTCCGCAGCCGTTCGATCAGGAAGCCCTGCATGTCGACCACGCCGGTGCCGAGCTCGCGCCGTTCCGGCGCCAGGTGGTCGAAGACCTCCGGATGTTCGCGCAGGTAGTCGGGGTTGGCCGCAAGAAAGGCGCCGATCGCCGCCGCTTGAGGAGGCCGGGTGGCGGCCTTCTTCGGCTTCGGCGGCGCGGCGCTCGGCTTCTTGCGCGCGCCGGTCATTCGGCGGCCGCCGGTTTGGGCACGTCGTCGCCGAGGATGGACTGGCCGGTCTTCTCCCAATCGCTGAGGAAGGCGGCGAGCCCCTTGTCGGTCAGCGGATGGCTATAAAGCGCCCGCAGCACCACCGGCGGCAGGGTTGCGACGGGCGCGCCGGCCTTGGCCGCGTCGATCACGTGGCCGACCGATCGCACCGAGGCGACCAAAACTTCGGTCTTGAAGGCCGGTTGGGCGCGGTAGATCGTGCAGATGTCCTCGATCAGGTCCATGCCGCGCAGGCCGATATCGTCGAGCCGGCCGATGAACGGCGAGACGAAGGTGGCGCCCGCCTTGGCGGCGAGGATGGCCTGGCCGGCGGAGAAGCACAGCGTGACGTTGACCATTGTGCCGTCGTCGGTCAGCGTCTTGCAGGCCTTCAGCCCGTCGGGCGTCAGCGGCACCTTGACGGTGACGTTGGGCGCGATCTTGGCGAGCTTGCGTCCCTCGGCGACCATCGTTTCGAAATCGGTGGCGGCCACTTCCGCGGACACCGGGCCGGGGAGGATGGCGCAGATCTCGGCGATGATGTCTTCGAACTTTCCCCCGGCTTTGGCGACCAGGGACGGGTTGGTTGTGGCGCCGTCGATGAGACCCGTCGCGGCAAGGTCGCGGATCTCATCGAGGTCGGCTGTGTCGATAAAGAATTTCATGTCCGTTCCAAGATTCTGGTTGATTCAAAAGGCTCCGAGCGGCTCCCTGGTTCCACCGCCCAAGCACCGTTAAAGTGTAGCCCATGCCCAATGGCCTTGCCAGTTCCGATCCCATCAGAGGCGCGGATATCGCCTCAAACACCCGGGAAACCGGGCGAATTCGGGTGCTCTTGCCCTTGGCCCTTCCGGGCCCCTTGGACTACCGGGGGGCCGCCGGGCCGGCCCTGCGGCCGGGCGCCTTCGTGCGGGTGCCGCTGGGCTCGAAGGAGCGCATCGGCGTGGTCTGGGAAACCGGCCCGGCACCCGACGGCGGGCCCGACGAGGCCCGGTTGAAGGACGTGACCGAGGTGATCGACGCCCCGCCCTTGGATGCGGTGATGCGCCGCTTCATCGACTGGGTCGCGGCCTACACGCTGTCGCCCCCGGGCGCGGTCCTCAAGATGGCGATGAGCGTGCCCAAGGCGCTCGCCGCCGAAACCCCGGTGACGGCCTATCTCGATCACGCGGGATGGAAGGCGCCGGCGGAATTCCGCCTGACGCCTCAACGCAAGAAGGTGCTCGACCTCCTGGCCGCCGGGCCGCCGCGCACGCTTGGAGATATCAGGGTCGAGACCGGCGCGGGGGCCGGTGTCGTCAAGGGGCTGGCCGAAGCCGGCGCGCTGGAGGTCCACGGCCTGGCGCCGCCCTCGCCCTTCGCCCGCCCCGATCCCGACTGCAGCGGCCCGGCGCTCACCCCGGACCAGGCCAGGGCGGCCGGCGCCTTGCGCGATGCCGTCCGGGCGGGCGCCTATTCCGTCACCCTGCTGGACGGCGTGACTGGGTCGGGCAAGACCGAGGTCTATTTCGAAGCCATCGCCGAGGCTTTGCGCGCCGGCCGCCAGGCGCTGGTCCTGTTGCCGGAGATCGCCCTGTCCGCCCAGTGGCTCGAGCGGTTCGAGGACCGCTTCGGCTGTGCCCCGGCCCTGTGGCATTCCGAGCTCGGCCCCGGCCTGCGCCGGCGCACCTGGCGCGCGGTGGCGGAGGGCCGGGCGCCGGTGGTGGTGGGGGCGCGCTCGGCGCTGTTCCTGCCCCATCCGGCGCTGGGACTGATCGTCATCGACGAGGAACATGACGGCTCCTTCAAGCAGGAGGACGGCGTCTTCTACAGCGCCCGGGACATGGGGGTGGTGCGCGGGCATTTGGGGGAACTGCCGGTGGTTCTGGCCTCGGCCACGCCGTCGCTGGAAACCGTGGAGAACGTCGCCCGCGGGCGGTACCAATCGCTGCACCTGCCCGAACGCATCGGCAGCGCCACCCTGCCTGAGGTCGACCTGATCGACCTGCGCAGCGATGGGCCGTCGCCGGGCCGCTGGATCGCCCCGCCGCTGGTGGACGCCCTGGAGGCGACGTTCGCCGCGGGCGCCCAGGCGCTCCTGTTCCTCAACCGCAGGGGCTATGCGCCGCTGACCCTGTGCCGCGCCTGCGGCCACCGCCTGGAATGCCCCAATTGCTCCGCCTGGCTGGTGGAGCACCGTGCCAGCGGGCGGCTCGCCTGTCACCATTGCGGCCATGCCCAGCGGCTTCCCGCCGCCTGTCCGGAATGCGGCGCCGAGGCCTCCTTCGCGGCCTGCGGCCCCGGGGTGGAGCGCATCGCCGAAGAGGTCGCCGCCCTGTTCCCCGACGCCCGCCAATGCGTCATGGCGAGCGATACCCTGGCCGGGCCCAAGTCTTTCGGCGACGTCGTCGCCGCCGTCACCCAAGGCAGCGTCGACGTCTTGGTCGGCACCCAGATCATCGCCAAGGGGCATCATTTCCCGCGCCTGACCCTGGTCGGCGTGGTCGATGCCGATCTGGGTCTGACCGGCGGCGATCTCAGGGCGTCGGAACGCACCCATCAGCTGCTCACCCAGGTCTCGGGCCGAGCCGGGCGCGGCGATCAACCGGGCCGGGTGTTGATCCAGACCCACATGCCGGAGCATCCCGTGATGGCGGCCTTGGCGACCGGCGACCGCGAAGCCTTCCTCGCCGCCGAGCGGGCGGAACGCCAGGCCGCCGGCATGCCGCCGTTCGGGCGCCTCGCCGCGATCATCGTCTCCGGTCCCCGGGAGAGCGAGGTCGACGCCACCGCCCAGGCGCTCGGGCGGGTGCGCCCGCGGGTGCCCGGTGTGGATGTCCTTGGCCCCGCGCCGGCGGCGCTGAGCCTCTTGCGCGGCCGTCACCGCCGGCGGTTCCTGGTCAAGGCCGGGCGCGAAGTGGCCCTGCAGCCGATCCTGCGCGATTGGCTGGCAGGCGTGAAGCCGGGCAAGGCCGTGCGCATCCAGGTGGATGTCGACCCCTTGAGCTTCCTCTAGTTTCCGTGTCTTGGGACAGGGTGCGATGGCGGCGCAGGCGGGGGCCGGCGAAGATTCTGCCGGCCCGGGATGCGTCCCCGGAACAATCTGTTATTGAAGGGTTTATCGGGGCCGGCTCGGGCATGCCCAGCCGGTTGCAACAGTGCGGCGCGTGTGGTACGAAATGCCCGCCTCGGGAGGGGTAGCGGGGCCGAGGTCCCGGTAATTCTGGCCAAGGCCCGGCGGCCGGGCCGCATTCTAGGGTTCGGGAGTTTATCCGAGTGCCATCCCAGTCAAACGACGCGGGCGGCGTCGCAGGACGTTACGCCAGCGCCCTTTACGAATTGGCCGATCAGGCCAAGTGCCTCGACGCGGTCGCCGCGGATCTGCAGGCGTTGCGCGGCCTGGTCGATGAAAACGCCGACTTCGCCCGCTTGGTGGCTTCGCCGGTGTTGACCCGCGACGCGCAGGTCGCCGCCGTGTCGGCGCTTGGCGAGAAGGCGGGTTTCCAGGAATTGACGGTCAAGTTCCTCGGCTTGCTCGCGCGCAACCGCAGGCTCGGCGCGCTGCGCCCGGCGGTGGGCGCGTTCCTGGCCGAACTCGCCGCCCGGCGCGGCGAGGTGACGGCCGAGGTGACCTCCGCCCAAACCATGAAGGACAGCCACCTCGATTCCATCAAGGCGGCGCTGGCCCAGGCGCTGGGCAGCAAGGTGGCGCTCGAATCCCGGGTCGATCCGGCGCTGATCGGCGGCATGGTCGTGCGCGTCGGGTCGAAGATGATCGATTCGTCGCTTGCCACCAAACTTCAGAAACTCAGGCTTTCCATGAAAGGGATCGGTTGATGGACATCCGGCCGGCGGAAATTTCCGCAATTCTCAAGGAACAGATCGCCAATTTCGGAACCGAGGCGGAGGTCGCGGAAGTCGGCCAGGTGCTGTCGGTCGGCGACGGCATCGCCCGCATCCACGGCCTCGACCAAGTCCAAGCCGGCGAGATGGTCGAATTCGCCGGCGGCATCAAGGCCATGGCGCTGAACCTGGAAGCGGACAATGTCGGCGTCGTTATCTTCGGTGACGACCGCACCATCAAGGAAGGCGACACGGTCAAGCGCACGGGATCGATCGTCGACGTGCCGGTGGGCAAGGGCCTGCTCGGCCGCGTCGTCGACGCGCTCGGCAATCCCATCGACGGCAAGGGCCCGATCGACGCCGCGGCGCGCGGCCGGATCGAGGTCAAGGCGCCGGGCATCATCCCGCGCCAGTCGGTCCACGAACCGATGCAGACCGGCCTCAAGGCCATCGACAGCCTGATCCCGGTGGGCCGCGGCCAGCGCGAGCTGATCATCGGCGATCGCCAGACCGGCAAGACGGCGATCGCCATCGACACCTTCATCAACCAGCGCGGCCTGAATTCCGGTGACGATGAATCCAAGAAGCTCTATTGCGTCTATGTGGCGGTAGGGCAGAAGCGCTCGACCGTGGCGCAGATCGTCAAGACCCTGGAAGAGCAGGGCGCCATGGAATATTCCATCGTCGTCGCGGCGACCGCGTCGGAGCCGGCGCCGCTGCAGTTCCTGGCGCCCTATGCCGCCTGTACCATGGGCGAATATTTCCGCGACAACGGCATGCATGCGGTGATCGTCTATGACGACCTGTCCAAGCACGCGGTGGCCTATCGCCAGATGTCGCTGTTGCTGCGCCGCCCGCCGGGCCGTGAGGCCTTCCCCGGCGATGTTTTCTATCTCCATTCCCGCCTGCTGGAGCGCGCGGCGAAGATGAACGCCGATAACGGCTCCGGGTCGCTGACCGCCCTGCCGGTGATCGAAACCCAGGCCGGCGACGTTTCGGCCTACATCCCGACCAATGTGATCTCGATCACCGACGGCCAGATCTTCCTGGAAACCGAGCTGTTCTACAAAGGCATCCGCCCGGCGGTGAATGTCGGCCTGTCGGTCAGCCGGGTGGGATCGGCGGCCCAGATCAAGGCCATGAAGCAGGTCGCCGGCTCGATCAAGCTGGAACTGGCCCAGTACCGCGAGATGGAATCCTTCGCCCAGTTCGCTTCCGACCTCGACGCCTCGACCCAGCGGCTGTTGGCCCGCGGCGCGCGCCTGACCGAGCTTCTGAAACAGCCGCAATATTCGCCGATGCCGGTGGAGGAGCAGGTCGTCGCTATTTTCCTCGGCGTGCGCGGCTATCTCGACGGCATCGCCATCGCCGACATCAACCGCTTCGAGCAGGGCGCGCTGTCGGAAGTCAAGGAGAAGCACGCCGATCTAATTTCCGCCATCCGCGAGGAGGGCGAGATTTCCGCCGCGGTGGAAGAGAAGCTCACCGCGGCGCTCGACGAATACAAGCGCTCCTTCGCGTGAGCGCCCCGCAAGATCAGGACGGCTGAGCCGAGATGCCCAACCTCAAGGACCTTCGCATTCGTATTGCCAGCGTGAAATCCACGCAGAAGATCACCGCCGCCATGAAGATGGTGGCCGCGTCGAAGCTCAAGCGCGCCCAGGAGCAGGCCGAGGCGGCCCGGCCCTATGCCGAGCGCATGGAGCGGATGCTGGGCTCGCTCGCGGCCTCGATCGGCGATGCCGCCGGCGCGCCGAAGCTGCTGACCGGCACCGGGGAGGATAATGCCCATCTTTTGGTGGTGGTGACCTCCGACCGCGGCCTGTGCGGCGGCTTCAACAGCCAGGTGGTGCGCGGCGCCCGGGCCCGAGCCAATCAGCTGCGCGCCGAAGGCAAGGAGGTCAAGATCCTCTGCGTCGGGCGCAAGGGCCGGGATGGCCTGCGGCGCGATTTCGCAAGCCTCATCGTCGACACCGTGGAAGGGCTCACCCGCCGGGAGGTCGAATTCGTCAATGCCGCGGACGTCGGCGATCGGCTGACGGCCATGTTCAGTGACGGCGAATTCGACGTCTGCGCGTTGGTCTACAACCGGTTCAAGTCTGCGATTTCCCACGAGCTGACGGTCCAGCAACTGATCCCCTTCCCCATGCCTGAGACCAGGGAATCGGAGAAGGAAGAGGCGGAGAAGCGCGAGGACGTTCTGGCCGCCATCTATGAATTCGAACCCGACGAGGAAACCATCCTGGCCGATCTCTTGCCCTCCAACCTCGGCATCCAGGTCTACCGCGCGATGCTGGAAAGCTATGCCGGGGAGCAGGGCGCGCGCATGGCCGCCATGGACAACGCCACCCGCAATGCCGGCGACATGATCGACCGGCTGGCCCAGTACTACAACCGCAGCCGCCAGGCCGCCATCACGACGGAGATGATCGAGATCGTCTCCGGCGCCGAAGCCATCTAGGGCGCGCTTTCGCCCGAGAGCACCGCCATCAGGAGAACGCAATGGCAAAGAATATCGTAGGACGGATAACCCAGATCATCGGAGCCGTCGTCGACGTGCAGTTCGACGGGGACCTGCCCCCGATCCTCAATGCCGTCGTATGCGAGAACCAGGGCAAGCGCCTGGTGCTGGAAGTGGCGCAGCATCTCGGCGAGTCCACGGTCCGCACCATCGCCATGGATGCGACGGAGGGTTTGGTCCGGGGACAGGAAGTGGTCGATACCGGCGCCCCCATCACCGTGCCCGTGGGGCCGGCGACACTCGGCCGCATCATCAACGTGATCGGCGACCCAGTGGACGAGCGTGGCCCGGTGAACTCAGATAAGACCATGGCGATCCACCGTTCGGCACCGGAATTCGAGGAGCAGTCGACGGAATCCGACATCCTGATCACCGGCATCAAGGTCATCGACCTTCTGGCACCCTATGCCAAGGGCGGCAAGATCGGCCTGTTCGGCGGCGCCGGGGTCGGCAAGACGGTGCTGATCATGGAATTGATCAACAATGTCGCCAAGGCCCATGGCGGCTTTTCGGTGTTCGCCGGCGTTGGCGAGCGGACCCGCGAAGGCAATGACCTCTATCACGAAATGATGGAGTCGGGCGTCATCAACCTGGAAGGCGAATCCAAGGCGGCGCTGGTCTACGGCCAGATGAACGAGCCGCCGGGTGCCCGCGCCCGGGTCGGTCTGACGGGCGTGACCTTGGCCGAATACTTCCGCGACGAAGAGGGCCAGGACGTGCTGCTCTTCATCGACAATATCTTCCGCTTCACCCAGGCGGGTTCCGAGGTTTCGGCTCTCTTGGGCCGCATCCCGTCGGCGGTGGGCTATCAGCCGACCCTGGCCACCGACATGGGCAACCTGCAGGAACGCATTACCTCGACCCGAAAGGGTTCGATTACCTCGGTGCAGGCGATCTACGTGCCCGCCGACGACCTCACCGACCCGGCGCCGGCGACCTCGTTCTCGCATCTGGATGCAACAACGGTGCTGAGCCGCCAGATCGCGGAGCTCGGCATCTATCCGGCGGTCGACCCACTCGATTCCACCTCGCGCATGCTCGATCCCCGGGTGATCGGCGAGGAGCATTACCAGATCGCGCGCGACGTGCAGCGGGTGCTGCAGACCTACAAGTCGCTGCAGGACATCATCGCCATCCTGGGCATGGACGAACTGTCGGAGGAAGACAAGCTGACCGTCGCCCGGGCGCGCAAGATCCAGCGCTTCTTGTCCCAGCCGTTCCACGTCGCCGAGGTGTTCACTGGCTCGCCGGGTGTCCTGGTCAGCCTGTCGGACACCATTTCCGGTTTCAAGGGGATCGTCGAGGGCGAGTATGACGACCTGCCCGAAGCGGCCTTCTACATGGTCGGCACCATCGAGGAGGCGGTGGAGAAGGCCAAGAGGATGGCGGCGGAGGCCGCGTGATCGCACGGGACTTGAGCCATGGCTGATACGGTGGAGTTTGAACTAGTGTCCCCGACGCGCCTGTTGGTGTCGGAGCCGGTGGAGATGGTGGTGGTGCCCGGCGAGGAAGGCGACTTCGGCGCGCTTCCCGGCCATGCGCCCTTCATTTCCCAGGTCCGTCCCGGCGTCATCGCCATTCACGGCAATGGGGAAGTCACCCGGCGTATCTTCGTCGCCGGCGGTTTCGCGGAGGTGACCCAGGAACGCTGTACCGTCCTGGCAGAGGAGGCGGTTCCCGTCGAGGACATCGATCCGGCCCAGGCCCAGACCCGGCTCACCGCCGCCCGCGCCGCCTTGGACCGGCCCGAGGACGACGATCCCCGGGCCCAGGCTCAAATCCGCCGCGAGCTGCGGGTGGCCGAAGCCCTGGTGGCTGCGGCGCCGGGGGCCTCGAGCTAAGCCAATCGCTAGGCCCTGCGGAACGCATTGGAAATTTCACCAGGCCTGCGGATATAATCCCATAGCATTTTTAGAACACCCCGAAAGAGGGTGTCCCTGACGAGGACCGCACCATGGCCCATTGGTCGCCCGAAGATATTCCTTGGGAGTCCTTCGACCCGGCATTGGTCGATCCGGACATTCTCAAGGTCGTCAAGGCCGCCGCGATGGTGGAAAAGAACGCCGCCGATTACGCGGCCTACCTCCGCAACGTGTTCCCCGACGACCCCGCATTCCAAAAGGCCGCCGGGCGCTGGGCCGAGGAAGAGGTGCAGCACGGCGAGGTGCTGGGGCGCTGGGCCGGGTTGGCGGATCCCGATTTCGATTTCGCTGGGCGCTTCTCGGCCTTCCGGGACGGCTACAAGATTCCCGTAGATTCGACGGTGTCCGTCCGCGGCAGCCGGTCCTGCGAACTGGTGGCCCGCTGCGTGGTCGAGGTGGGGACCAGCTCCTATTACAGCGCATTGCGCGACGCCGCCGAGGAGCCCGTTCTCAAGGCGATCTGCGGCCATATCGCCGATGACGAGTTCCGGCACTACAAACTGTTTTACAGTTACCTCGCCCGCTATCAGGAGGCCGAGCGGCCGAGCCGCTGGGCCAAGGTCAAGGTGGTGCTGAACCGCATCGCCGAATCGGATGACGACGAGCTGTCCTACGCCTACTACGCCGCCAACGGCAAGGGCGAGGCCTATGACCGCCAATCCAATGCCGACGCCTATGTGGCAAGGGCCTACGGCTTCTACAATCCGGCCGTGGTGAAGCGCGGCATCGCCATGTCGATGGACGCCGCCGGACTGCCGTCGGGCGGCATTCCCGCACGCATGCTTTCGGCGTTGGCCTGGAACATCATGGACTGGCGCCGCAGGCGGCTGGCCCAGGCCGTGGCCGCTTGAGACCCAGCGCCGGGGGAAAGCATCAGGTTCTCGTGACGGTCAGTTTCCGCCGCGCAGTGCCTCGGCCAGGGGACCGAAACGGCGTGCCAGTTCGGCGTAAAGATCGCGCTTGAAGGGGACGATCAGGTCGGGCAGGACCTCCACCTCGGCCCATTTCCATTCCAGGAATTCAGGCTTTTCCGTCTCGATATCGATATCGGCGTCGGTGCCGGTGAACCTGAGGGCGAACCATTTCTGGGTCTGGCCCCGGAACCGCCCTTTCCAAAGGACGGGGACGAGATCTTTGGGAAGATCGTAATTGAGCCAGTCTTCGGTTTCGGCGAGAAGCTCCGCCTTGGCGGTGCCGATTTCTTCTTCCAGCTCGCGGAAGGCGGCGTCAAGCGGCGCCTCGCCGTCGTCGATGCCGCCCTGGGGCATCTGCCAGGCTTCCGACACCATGTCGATGCGCCGGGCCACGAGGACCAGGCCGTGTTCGTTGAACAGCATGATGCCGACCCCGGGACGATAGGGAAGATCCTTGGCCGGCATGGCGATCCTCAATTGGTCTGAGTGTTGACCAGGGCCGAGATGGGCGCCAGGACCAGCTTCTTGCGCTCCAGGGTCTGGGCCCACCGCACCAGGCGGTCGATGGTCACCGGAAAAGGCGCGCCGATGCCCACCGCATAGCCCGAGGCCTTGGCGATGCGCTCGATCTCGTTGAGCCGGGAATCGATGGCATCGCGCGAAGCTTCACCATCGATGAAGCGGTTATTGACGGCGCGCGGCAGCCCGACTTCCCGGGCCATCTGGGCGGCGATGGACCGCAGGGAAGAACGCGAATCCACGAACAGCAGGCCGCGTTTCTCCAATTCCTTGAGGACGGGTCGGACATGGGTCGCCGATGTGGTGAAGCGCGATCCCATCCGGTTGACCACGCCCACATACCCGGTCACCCGACCCAGCAGCCAGTGCAGCCGCTCCCGATTCTGGTCGGCGGTCAGGCTGGTCAGAAGTGTGTGGGGCCCGGGATCGTTGGCCGGGAAATTGACGGGTTCCATCGGCAGGTCGAGAAGCACCTCGTGGCCGGCCGCCCGGGCCAGGGCGATCCACTGGGGGAGGCCCTTGGAATAGGGCGCGAAGGCGAGCGTCACGGCGCCGGGCAGGCGTTGGATCGCGGCTTCGGTCGCGGCGCCCGAAAGGCCGAGGCCGCTGACGATGATGGCGATCCGCGGCCGCCGGTCGCCGGGATCGAACGGGCGGGCGTAGGTCTGCCAAGGTTTGCGGCCGTCCGGGGAAACCCGCGGCAAGGGGCCGAGACGGGTCTTTTCCACAAGGGCGGGGTCGGGGGCGGGGCGCAGGCCGCCGCTGACCGCGGCGGGTATCTTCGCCGTCTGGGTGGGTGGTGCCGCCGGCTCCGAGGACGGGGCGGGCAGGTCGCCGGGCAGTTCGGCGGTCCCCGGTGCGGGTCCTGGCGGCGTGTCGGGAGCCGCGGCGGCGGGCGGTTGGGCCGGGGCCGGCAGTTCAGGCGGCACCGTCGGCGGCGCGGGAGCGGGCGCCGGTCTCTCGGCGGTGCCTTCCGGTGGGGTGGCGGGCGCCGGCACGTCGGGAACTTTCGCAGGTGCGTCCGGCGCCGCGGGAGTGGACGCGGCCGGCTGCTCCGGCGGCGGCGGCTTGGGCTTGGGTGGCGGGTTCAACTGGACGACCACCGCGGGGCCCGGCTTGGGGCCGGCCGGCGGGCCGCTGAATTGCAGCCAGGCGACGACGGCGCAGGCGAACACCGCCAAGGCGATGGACGTCACCGCCAGGCCGCTGAGACCTTTACCGGCCGCAGGTGGCACGGTGCCGCCGGCTTGTGATGTCTGAGGGAGGCGCATTCCCGTCGGCGCCGAGATCAGTCGGTTCCGTTCTTATAAAGCGCGATGCCGCGAAGGATGCCGATCGCGCGGGTCAATTGGTAATCCTCGATCTTTTCTTCCTCTTTCTTGGCGCCGTTATCGGGCTTGGCGTCGGGGCCGTCGCCGGATTTCGCTTCCGGCTTGGCCTCCGGCTTGGCGCCCTCATCGGGCTTGGTGCCGCTTTCGCCGCCGCCAAGGGCGCCGCGCAGGTCTTTTTCCCGCTGCCGTTCGGCATCGGAGATCTTTTCAAGGCGCAGCTGCCGGACGGTGATGTCCGGTTCGATGCCCAGGGCCTGGATCGATCGGCCCGATGGCGTGTAGTAGCGCTGGGTCGTCAGGCGCAGGGCGCCATGCCCCGGCAGGGGAATGATGGTCTGCACGGAGCCCTTGCCGAAAGACTTGGTGCCGAGAATGATCGCCCGGCGATGATCCTGCAGGGCGCCGGCGACGATTTCCGAGGCCGAGGCCGAACCGCCGTTGAGCAGCACAACCATCGCCAGCCCTTTGGTGATGTCGCCCTTTTCCGCATTCCACCGCTGGCCGCGGGCGGCATCGCGTCCGCGGGTGGAGACGATTTCGCCGCGGTCGAGGAAGGCATCGGAGACATTCACGGCTTCCCGCAGCAAGCCGCCCGGGTTGTTGCGCAGGTCGAGCACCAGCCCCTTCAGGCCGCCCGCGGCCTCCTTGGCCAACCTGGTAAAGCCCCGGCGCAGGCCGCGGGTGGTCTGCTCGTTGAAGGAGGTGATGCGGATATAGCCGATGTCCTTGTCTTCGATGCGCGCCTTGATGGGCGTGATCTTGATCTTGGCCCGGATGATCGTGACGTTGAACGGTTCCTTGCTGGTGCGCAGGATGGTCAGCTTGATCTTGCTGCCGACCGGACCGCGCATCTTCTCCACGGCCTGCTGCAGGGTCAGTCCGCGAATCTGCTCATCGTCGAGATGGGTGATCAGGTCACCGGTTTGGATGCCCGCCCGCGAAGCCGGCGTGTCGTCGATCGGCGACATCACCTTGACCACGCCGTCCTGCATGGTCACTTCGATCCCCAGCCCGCCGAATTCGCCACGGGTCTGGACCTGCATGTCCTGGAAGATCTTTTCGTTGAGATAGCTGGAATGGGGATCGAGGGAAGTCAGCATGCCGTTGATGGCATTCTCGATCAGTTTCTCGACATCGACCTCTTCCACGTAATCGGAACGGACGCGGTCGAACACGGTGCCGAACAGTTCCAACTGGCGGAAGGTTTCCCGGTCCCCAGCCTTCTTTTTTTCCTCGGTGGCCCCTTGGGCCGGGAATCCGGATATTCCTAAGGCGACGACCAGCGTCACCAGGCATACAAATCGTTTCATCCGCTTACCTTGTCGTTTGGTGTCGCCGCCAGCCATGGCTGGGGATCAACAGGCCGGCCGTTGCGGCGAAGTTCCAAGTAAAGCCGGGGGGACCCTTTCCCCGACGGGGCCATGATTCCTACAGGTTCACCGGTCAAGAGCTTTTGGTCGACCGCTACGTCGATCCGGCCCAGCCCAGCAAGGAGCGTATGATATCCCTCGCCATGATCGATGATCAAGAGCCGCCCGTAGCCGCGGAACTGGCCGGCGAACACGACTTGTCCGGCATGGGGCGCAACGACCTGCGCGCCGTCTCCCGTTTCGAAGCGTAACCCCTTGATTCTGGTGCCGATCGGCTCCTTACGTCCGTATCGCGACACGATCTGCCCCACCACCGGGACCACCAGCCGTCCGCGCGCCCCGGACATCCGCAGGGCCGGCGCCAGCGCCAACTGCGTTTCGCCGGCCGTGGTGCCGCGCGCCGGGGGCTTCGGGGGCAGGGGCGCGCTGGGGGCGGCCACTGGGCCGGGAGAGCTGGCGGCGGGCGGCGGCGCTTTCAGGCGCTTGCGATCATGTTCGATGCTGGCCAGCAGGCCGTGGAGGTTGCGGGCCTGGGCCGCGAGGGCGGCGCTGCGGGCCAGCGCGCGCTCCTGTTCGGCAAGGGTGGTGCGGGCCAAGGCCTGTTTGCGGCGCAGCAGATTGTCGAGTTCCTGGCGCTTGGCCGTGAGCTTCTCCGCCGCGGAATCGAGGGCGGCCTTGCGTGTCGCCGCGGTGGCGCGCAGCCGGCCGATGGATTCGAGCTCGGATTTCAGCGTGTTGGCCTGGGCTTCGATTTGCGGCAGGACGGCGCGCAAGAGCATGGCGCTGCGCAAGACGTCGCGCGCCGATTCGGCATAGGCCATCATGGCTTCCGGGGGATTTCGGGCGATCCGCTGTAAGGCGCCGAGCAGCCGGGCGAGCTTGCGATGTTGGCGCCGCAGATCGCCGAGCTTGCTCTGCTCCAAATTCCAGATGTCCTCCAGCCGCGTCTTGAGGCCGGCGATCCGCCGCTCCAGGGACCGGGCTTCTTGCGCCTGGCTCACCATTTGTCGGCTGATGGCGGCGGTTTCATGGGCCAGGGCCTTGGCCTTGCGCTCAAGTTCCTTGCTGCGGTCGCGCTCCTTCTGGAGCGCCCGTTCGACCGAGTCGGCCTTGGGGGGCTGGGCGGCGGCTTGCGCGGGGGACGGCTGGGTATGGACGGGCGCGGACAGGACCAAGATCGCCGCGCCGAAAGCGGCCGCGGTCCGCGCGGTTCGTCCGGCCGGCGTGACGGCGCGGTCAGGCGCTGGCTTCGGCTCGCGTGCTCTTACTCTCACCTTCGCCTCCCGCCTCGGCCAGCAACGACCGGCCCGTCATTTCATCGGGCTGATCGATGCCTAGGAGGTCAAGGACCGTCGGTGCCAGATCCGCGAGCCGTCCGTCACGGACGCCGTCAACGCCCGGGGGCGCATTGATCATGATCAGGGGCACCGGGTTGGTGGTGTGAGCGGTGTGGGGCTGGCCGCCCTCGGCATCGTACATTTGCTCCGCGTTGCCGTGATCGGCGGAGATCAGCAAGGTGCCGCCTGCGCTCGCCACCGCTTCGGCAAGGCGGCCGAGGCAGGCATCGACCGTTTCCACGGCCTTCACGGCGGCGTCTAGATTGCCGGTGTGTCCCACCATGTCGCCATTGGCGTAATTCACCAGGATGAAATCGTAGCGCCCGGCACCGATCGCTTCGACCAGCTTGTCGGTCACCTCGGGGGCTGACATTTCGGGTTTGAGATCGTAAGTGGCAACCCGGGGCGAGGGCACCAGGATGCGGTCCTCGCCGGCGAAGGGCTCCTCCACGCCGCCGTTGAAGAAGAAGGTGACGTGGGCGTATTTTTCGGTCTCGGCGATGCGCAGCTGTTTGAGACCCGCCGCCGCCAGGACCGCGGCGAGGATGTTGTCGAGGCTCTCCTGGGGATAGAGGGTGTCGAGAAAGGCGTTGAGCGCGCTCGAGTATTCCGTGAGGCCGAGCGCCGCGGCGGTCTTGACCACCCGGGCGCGGGGGAAGCCGTCGAAACCGGGATCGAGGAGGGCGCCAAGGATCTCCCGGGCCCGGTCGGCGCGGAAATTGCCCATGAACACCCCGTCCCCGTCCGCCATGCCGGCGTAGTCATCGATCCGGGTGGGGAGGATGAACTCGTCGGTGAGATCGTCGCCGTAACCCGCGGTAACGGCGGAGACGGCATCGGCGGCGGTGGTACCTTCGCCGGAAACGATCACGTCATAGGCGCGGGAAACGCGCTCCCAGCGCTTGTCCCGGTCCATAGCGTAATACCGGCCGGTCACGGTCACGATGCCGGGGCCGGGTATGTCGGCGACGGCGGCTTCGAAGGCGGCGAGGTAGTCGAGCGCGCTCCTCGGCGGCGTGTCCCGGCCGTCGAGAAAGGCATGGATCGCGACCGGCACGCCGCGGGCGCCGACGATGCGGGCCAGCGCGGCGATCTCATCCTGGTGGGAATGGACCCCGCCCGGCGAGATCAGGCCCATCAGGTGACAGGTGCCGCCGGTTTCCTTGAGCCTATCGGTGAAGCGGTGAAGCGCCGGGAGCTCGGCCAGGCTGCCGTCGGCGAGGCCGGCGTCGATGCGCGGCATGTCTTGCATCACCACCCGCCCGGCGCCGAGGTTCATGTGCCCGACCTCGGAATTGCCCATCTGGCCTGTGGGCAGGCCGACGTCCAGGGCCGACGCCTTGATCAGCGCATGCGGCTTCTCCGCCATGAAGCGCCGCCAATTGGGCGCCTTGGCGATGGCGATGGCGTTGTTGTCGGCCGACTCACGATATCCCCAGCCGTCGAGCACGCAAAGCACGACCGGTCGGGGGCGGTTGGCGTCGGCATGAAAACCCGCAGGCATCGGCCCTAAATCCCCGATGTCGTTGATGAATTTGGCAGGGCGCCGCCCGAGGCCCCTGCCTGAGCCGGAACCTAGCGCGATATGCCCTATTCTTCAAGGACTTAAGGGTTGGAGCCCACAACCCAATGTTACCCCATCGGCGGCCCGCGCCGCCTAGCGGCCCGGCGGCGGGCCGGAGCGGTGATAGGGATGGCCGGCCAGGATCTGTTCGGCCCGGTAGAGCTGCTCCGCCAGCAGGACCCGGACCAGCAGGTGCGGCCAGGTCATGGGTCCGAGGGAAAGGACGAGATGGGCCGCGTCGATCACCGTCCGGTCGAGCCCGTCGGCGCCACCAATCAGGAAGGCGAGCTCCCGGATCCCTTCATCGCGCCAGGCCTGCAGGCGGGCCGCCAGGTCTTCGCTGCCGAGCGCCTGGCCCCGACCATCGAGGGCGATCACGGTGGCACCCGCGGGGATCTTGTCGAGCAACAACCGGCCTTCGCTCTTGACCCGGTCGGCGGCGGGCAGGGGCTTGCGCTCCTCGACCTCGATCACTTCGGCGGGCGTCTGCAGCCGGCCGAGATAATCCAGCCAGAGGGTTCGCTCCGGGCCGCTTCGTGTCCGGCCTACGGCGATGATGGTGAAGCGCATGGACCGCGTTCGCGCGCGCGCCGCTTCAGGTCCCGGCGGTGGCCGGGGGACTGGCTTCGGCGTCTTCGCCGCCGTCCGAATTGGGATCGCTCCAATCGCCGCCCCACATCTTTTCCAGATTGTAATGCGCCCGGGATTCGGGACGGAACAGGTGGATGATGACGTCGCCGCCGTCGATCAGCACCCAGTCCGATCGCGAGTCTCCCTCGATCGGGGGGGAGGGCAGCGCCGCCGCCTTGATCTTTTCCTTGAGGTGGTCGGCCATGGCGCCGATGTGGCGCGCGTTGCGGCCCGAGGCGATGACCATGTGGTCGGCGATGGCGGTCTTGCCGGCCAGGTCGATCACCACGACGTCTTCCGCCATGTCGTCTTCCAGGGATTGCCTGACGATCTCGAGCAGCCGGGCGCTATCGGCCGGGGAACGCCGCGTGCGCCGCGTGCGGCGGGGTTTGCCCGTTAGGGGGTTGCCCGGTGAGGGCTTGGACGTCGTGCGCTTTCCCGGGCCCTTCACGGCGCCCGCCCCGGTTCGGGGAGCACTTCCGCTCTGCGCCCATGCCGTCGGACTTCGGCAGGACCCAGGGTGGAACTCTCGACAGTTGAAAACGCCATGATCCCTATGGTGTTACTCCTCCGCACGGTGTTGTCGGCGCCGCGTCTCATTTGCGGCCTTGGTTTCGGCCCGAAGCTCGGTCGAGGAGGCGGGGTGCAATGGCGTGTGAAAATACACCCATGCCGGCGGCTGCCTCGTGACCGTGCCCGCCGCACCCCGGTCCGCCACCCGGCAACAACGAAACCGGTGTGCCGCCTTGCTTGCGAGCGCCCGATAAGAATACGTGGCGCGGTCGAAAACCGCAATGGGCACCATCTCGAAGATGGAGGTCCAGTTCTCCCAACGGGGAATCTGTTCCAGATTATCGGCCCCCATCAGCCAGATGAAATGGGTCCGGGGGAAACGCGCCAGCAAGGCGCGCAGCGTATCGGTGGTGTAGCGCGTATTCAGCCGGGATTCGATATCGGTGACGGCGATCCTGGGATTTCCCGCCGCGAGCGCCTCCGCCGAGGCCATGCGCTTGGCCAATGGCGCCATGCCGTTGGACGATTTCAGGGGGTTCTGGGGCGAGACCATCCACCACACCTGGTCGAGCCCGAGGCGCTTGAGCGCCAGCTTGGAGATATGCAGGTGCCCCGCATGGGCGGGATTGAAGGACCCGCCCAGGACGCCGATCTTCAGGCCCGCCAACGCGGCCCCGGTCAGGCGCGGACGCGACGTCCGGAGGGTGTGGGCCGGTCGACGGGTCAGGGCAACAGTCTCGCGCGCGGGAGGGCCATCGGCGGCGGGCCCGTCAGGGACGGGTCTGGCCGGCGCCGTGGACGACGTATTTGTAGCTGGTCAGCTGTTCCACGCCGACCGGCCCCCTGGCGTGAAGCTTGTCGGTGGAAATGCCGATCTCGGCACCCATGCCGAACTCGCCGCCGTCGGCGAATTGCGTGGAGGCATTGTGCAGGACGATGGCGCTGTCCACGTCGTCGAGGAAGGATTCGGCGGCCGCCGCGTCGTCGGTGACGATGGAATCGGTGTGGCCGGAGCCGTGGGCCTCGATATGGGCGATGGCGCCTTCGACCCCGTCCACCAAAGCGACCGAAATGATGGCGTCGAGGTACTCGGTATCCCAATCGGCTTCGCTCGCCGGCTTGGTGCCGGGGACCGCCTTCGTGACCTCGGCATCGCCGCGGACCTCGCAGCCCGCCTCGATCAGCGCCGTGACGATGGGCGCGAGGTGGGTGTCCTTGACCGCCCGGTCGACCAGCAGGGTCTCGGCGGCGCCGCAGATGCCGGGGCGGCGCATCTTGGCATTGACGGCGATGTCCCGGGCCATGTCGAGGTCGGCCCCGCCATCGACATAGACGTGGCAGATGCCGTCGAGATGCTTGATCACCGGGATGCGGCTTTCGGCGCTGACCCGTTCGATCAGTGACTTGCCGCCGCGCGGCACGATGATGTCGATCAGGCCGGTCATGGTCAGCATTTCGCCGACCGCCGCGCGGTCGGTGGTGGGGACCAGCTGGATGCAGCTTTGCGGCAGGTTGGCGGCGTTCAGCCCGCGATGCAGGGCGGCGGCGATGGCACGGGAGGAATGAAAGCTCTCCGATCCGCCGCGCAGGATCACCGCGTTGCCGGCCTTCAGGCACAGGCCCGCCGCATCGGCGGTGACGTTGGGCCGCGATTCGTAGATCACCCCGATCACCCCCAGCGGCACGCGCACCCGTGTGATCCTGAGCCCGTTGGGCCGGGTCCAGTCGGCGATGATATCGCCCACCGGATCGTCGAGCCCGGCGATGTCTTCAAGTCCCCTGGCCATCGCCTCGACCCGGCCGTCGTCCAGTGCCAGCCGGTCGAGGAAGGCCGGCGTGCCGCCTGCCTCCCGGGCCGCGGCCATGTCTTGCGCGTTGGCATCCAGGATGGCGGACACGTCGTCGCGCAGCGCTCTTGCGGCGGCGAGAAGGGCGCGATTCTTGGTTTCGGTCCCGGCCCGGGCGAGCGCATGGGCACCGTCCCGGGCGGCTTTGCCCAGGCGCTGCATCTCGGCATGGATGTCTTCGGTCCGGCTGATGTCGGCGGCGGTCATGGTGTTCCCGTTGCCCCGTTCCGCGTGCGGTCCTGCTCCCCATTGTCCTGGCCCAGAACCACGAGGTCGTCGCGGTGGATCATTTCATCGCGGCCACGGTAGCCCAGGATTTCCTCGATTTCACGGCTTTTGTGCCCGGCGATGCGCCGGGCGTCCGATGCCGTATAGGCCACCAACCCGCGGGCGATTTCACTGCCGTCGGGCCCGACCACGCGCACCGCGTCGCCGCGGTCGAAGCTGCCCTCGACCCGGGCGACGCCGGCGGGCAGCAGGCTCTTGCCGGCACCGAGCGCCGCCAGCGCCCCGGCGTCCACGGTCAGCACGCCCATGGGCTTCAGCGACGCGGCGATCCAGTGCTTGCGCTGAGCGCGGGGCGTTTCCGCCGGGATGAACCAGGTGCCGCGGCCATCGGCGCCGACCGCGCCGAGGGCATGTGCCTCGCGGCCGTCGGCGATCACCATGCGACAGCCCGCGCCCATGGCCGCCCGGGCCGCTTCCAGCTTCGTCACCATGCCGCCCGAAGAGTAGCCGGGCGGCGCCTTGCCGGCCATGGCCAGGATCTCCGGCGTAACGGCGTGGACCTCTTCGACCAGTTTGGCGTCGGGATCGAGCCTGGGATCGGCGGTGTAGAGGCCGTCGATGGTGGACAGCAGCACCAGTGTGTCGGCGCCGATCATCGCCGCGACCCGGGCGGCGAGCCGGTCGTTGTCGCCGTAGCGGATCTCGTTGGTGGCGACGGTGTCGTTCTCGTTGATGACCGGGATGGCGCCTAGGCGCAAGAGGGTCTCGATGGTGCTGCGGGCATTGAGATAGCGGCGTCGTTCCTCGGTATCGTCGAGGGTCAGCAGCACCTGGGCCACGCTGAGATCATGGCGGGCCAGCGCCTCTTGATAGGCGTGGGCCAGGCGGATCTGGCCGCAGGCGGCGGCGGCCTGCTTTTCCTCGAGCCGGAGCTGGGGCCTCAACAGGCCGAGATGGCCGCGTCCCACCGCCACCGCGCCGGAGGAGACCAGCACAACCTCGGTGCCCCGGGCGCGCAGCGCCGCGATATCCTGGGCCAACGCATCCAGCCACGGGCTGCGGATGGCGCCCTTCTCCTCGTCGGCGAGCAGGGCGGAGCCGACCTTGACCACCACCCGCCTGGCGTCGTCGAGACGATGGTTCACGGCAGCACCCGATCCGTGTCGGCCTTCGCCGCCCGGGCCCTGCGGGCGGCGCGCACATGGGCAAGGGCCGCGCGCATCAGGTCTTCCACCCCGGCTCCGGAGACGCCGGAAACGCACATCACGTCGGCGGGGTCGCGCCGCGCCGCGCGGGCGAGTTCGGCCGCGCGGGCCGCGATCTCGTCGTCGGGCAACGCGTCGCATTTCGACAGCACCGGAATTTCCGGCTTGTCGGCG
This sequence comes from Alphaproteobacteria bacterium, assembly GCA_029863585.1. Lineage (GTDB taxonomy): Bacteria > Pseudomonadota > Alphaproteobacteria > SMXQ01 > SMXQ01 > SMXQ01. The sequence goes on from JAOTVC010000014.1 coordinate 22,130, forward strand.
AGCCCGGCGCCGTAATGCAAGAGCTCGTCGCGCACGATGCGATAGGCGGTGGCGATATCCTCGGCGGTGCCGTCCACCAGGTGCAGCAACACGCCGCAGCGTTCCACATGGCCGAGGAACCGGTCGCCCAGCCCGGTGCCCTCATGGGCGCCCTCGATCAGGCCGGGAATGTCGGCCAGCACGAATTCGTCCTCATCCACATAGACCACTCCAAGCTGCGGCGTCAGGGTGGTGAAGGGATAGTCGGCGATCTTGGGCCGGGCCCGGGAACTGGCGGCGAGCAGGGTGGATTTGCCGGCGTTGGGCAACCCGACGAGCCCGGCATCGGCCAGCACCTTGAGGCGCAGCCAGATGGTGCGCTCCTCGCCCGGATAGCCGGGGTCCGCCCGCCTCGGGGCCTGGTTGGTGGAGGTCTTGTAATGGGCATTGCCGAAACCGCCGTCGCCGCCCCGGGCGATGACGAAGCGCTGGCCGGGGGTGTTGAGATCGGCAAGCTCGGTCTCGTTGTCTTCGGCCAGGATGACGGTGCCCAAGGGGACCGTCAGCACCACGTCGGGGCTGGAGGCGCCGGTGCGGTTGCGCCCCTCGCCCGGGCGCCCGTTCTTGGCTTTGAAATGCTGGCGGAAGCGGAAATCGATCAGGGTGTTGAGGTCGGCGCTGGCCTCGGCAATGACGGATCCGCCGCGCCCGCCGTCACCGCCGTCGGGGCCGCCGAATTCGATATATTTCTCGCGGCGGAAGCTCAGGCAGCCGGCGCCGCCGTTGCCGGCCTTTGTAAAGATCCTGGCTTGGTCGAGGAACTGCATCCGCTGGAGGCCTCAAAGACAAAAGGGGAATGGCGGCCATTCCCCTTCGCTGCTCAGCGGAAATGGCCGGGGCGGTTCAGGACGCCGGCTCCACCGCGACGTAAGTGCGGCCCTGTGCCTTCCTCAGGAACTTGACCTCCCCGTCGGTCAGGGCGAACAGGGTGTGGTCCTTGCCGATGCCGACATTGTCGCCGGGATGGAACTTGGTGCCGCGCTGGCGCACGATGATGTTGCCGGCGATCACGCTTTCGCCGCCGTACTTCTTCACGCCGAGACGCCGGCCCGCGGAATCGCGGCCGTTGCGAGACGAACCGCCTGCCTTCTTGTGTGCCATGGTCTAGTCCTTCTGCGCCGCGGGTTTCTTGGCGGGGGCTTTCTTCGCCGCCGCGGGTTTCTTTGCCGCCGTCTTCGCCGCCGGTTTCTTCGCCGCCGCGGGTTTCTTGGCCGGCGTTTTCTTCGCCGTTGCCGTCTTCGCCTTGACCTCGGCGGCCGGCGCTTCGGCCGGCACCGCTTCGGCGGCGGGGGCGGCGACGGCTTCGGCCTTGTCTTCCTTCGGCGCCTCGCGCTTGGCCGCGGTCTTCTTCTGGCCCGCCGCGAGGATGCCGGTGATGCGAATCACCGTTTCGAGCTGGCGGTGGCCTTTCTTGCGACGATAACCCTGGCGGCGCTGCTTCTTGAAGACGATGACCTTGGCGCCACGGCTCTGATCGAGGATATCGGCGGTGACCACGGCGCCTTCGACAAAGGGCGCGCCGACCTTCAAATCGGTGCCGTCGTGCAGGGCGAGAACGTTGGAAAAGGTGAGTTCCCCCTCCTTTTCGCCGTCCAGCCGTTCGATGGCCAAAACGTCGTTCTCAGTCACCTTGTATTGCTTTCCGCCCGTGCGGATGACCGCGTACATTCCGCTCTTCCGTTCTGAAGTTGCCAAAAAAGGCGGCTCCTGCCGCCGAAAGGTGCGGAAATATACCCTGGAAACGGCTCCTGTCAACGCTTTTCCGGTCCCATTTGGGAGCCGCAAAGGCCCGACCATGGGGCTTGGAAGGGCGAAAAAACGTCTGGATCGGGCAGGCTATTTGCGCGACCTTTCACCCAAATCCAAGGGGGAGAACCGAAAAATGGACGATCAGGCAACCGGGCGCAATCTGCCCATCGACAACCCGCTCATGCTGATCGGGGGCGAACTGGTGGAAAGCGAGAGCGGCCGCCGCTTCGCTTCCATCGACCCGGCAACCGAAGAGGAGCTCGGCACGGTGCCCGAGGGCTCGGCCAAGGATGTCGCGCGCGCCTATGAGGCCGCCGCCGCCGCCCAGCCCGGCTGGGCCGCCCTGTCGCCGGCGGAACGCGGCGCCTACCTGCGCAAGCTGGCCGATGCCCTGCATGAGCAGGCCGAACGCATTCTGATCACCGAGGTGATCGATACCGGCAACACCATCGCCAAGATGCGTGGCGATGTCGGGGCGGCGGTCAGCCAACTCACCTATTTCTCGGGACTCGGCTACGAGATCAAGGGGGATACCGTGCCGGCGACGCCCGGCAACCTGCACATGACCGTGCGCGAGCCCTATGGCGTGGTCGGGCGCATCATCCCGTTCAACCATCCGATCATGTTCGCCGCCGCCAAGCTGGGCCCGGCCTTGATGGCGGGCAATACGGTCATCGAGAAACCATCGGAGCAGAGCCCCCTGAGCGCCTCGATTCTGGCCGAGATCTGCGCCGAAGTGCTGCCCGCGGGGGTCGTCAACATCATCACCGGCTTCGGGCGTGAGGCGGGCGACGCCATCGTGCGTCACCCCAAGATCAAGCGGGTCGCCTTCATCGGTTCGGTGCCGACCGGCATGGCGATCCAGCGCTCGGCGGCCGAGGTCGCGGTCAAGAACGTGACCCTGGAACTCGGCGGCAAGAACCCGATGATCGTGTTCCCCGATGCCGACATGGAAAAGGCCGTGCCCGCCGCCATCAACGGCATGAACTTCGCCTGGCAGGGCCAGTCCTGCGGTTCGACCAGCCGGCTCTTCCTTCATGCCGATATCTATGACAGCTTCCTCGAGGACCTGGTCGGGCGGGTCAAGGCCATGAAGGTCGGCGATCCGCTGGCTGAAGATTCCGACATGGGCCCGATCAACAACAAGGGCCAGTACGAGAAGGTCCTCCATTACATCTCTGTCGGCAAGGAAGACGGTGGCCGCCTTGTGGCCGGCGGCAAGCGGCCCAAGGGCAAAGCGTTCGAGAAAGGCTTCTGGATCGAGCCGACCGTGTTCGCCGACATGACGCCGGATATGCGGCTCGCCAACGAAGAGGTGTTCGGACCGGTGCTCTCGGTCTTCAAGTGGGACGATCTCGACCGGGTGATCGAGATCGCCAATTCGGTGGAATACGGGCTCACGGGCGCGGTTTGGACCCGGGATATCTCGGCCGCCATCGCCACCGCCCATCGCATCGCCTCGGGCTATATCTGGGTCAACGGCGTCGGCGCCCATTATCCGGCGATGTCGTTCGGCGGATTCCGCAATTCGGGCACCGGGCGCGAGGAGGGCATCGATGAGATGCTGAGCTACACCGAGGAAAAGGCGATCCACGTCATGTTGTAGGGCGCCGGACCGCCGGCGGGAGGAAAAGGGCTGGATAGTTCCTTTTAATTTTCAAAAGCTTACTGTGTCCCCGGGGAGTCCCGTGACAGCCAAGCGACAGAAATCCGGCGCCGCGCCGTTGTAATAGGGGCAATGCAAGACACCCCGGGACCGGCGGGGCCCGCCCGGGCGAAGTGCCCGCGGGTAACGTAACGCGGGAAATGTAAAGGTGAATCCGATGGCGTTTGCCGATCAGACCCCATCCCGGCCAGACGGCCGGATCGACCCGGAGCCGATGCCGGCGGAACATCACGGCGGCGGCGCGGCGGAGGTCCTTGCCGAGCGCGCCCGGCGCAAGCGCCGGCGCCGGTTCCTTCTGGCCGCGGCGGTCCTGGTGCTGGCCGGCGGCAGCGCGGCGGCCTGGTACGCGCTGGCCCCCCGCAAGGGGCCGCTCGACGGGGTTCTGACGGCGCCGGTGCGCCAGGGCGACGTGGAAAACACCATTTCGGCGCTGGGCCGGCTGCAGCCCCGCGACTTCGTCGATGTCGGCGCCCAGGTCTCCGGCCAGCTCGAGCGCCTTGAGGTGCGGGTCGGCGAAAAGGTGGAAAAAGGTCAGTTGCTGGCCCGCATCAACCCCACGGTGCTGCTGGCCAAGGTCGAGTCGTCGCGCGCCGAGATCCGTGCGTTGCGCGCCCAGCTGCAGGAACAGATCGCCGCCCGCGACCTGGCGGAGCTCCAAGCCCAACGCCAGAGACGCATGATGCGCGACAACGCGACCAGCGCCGATGCGCTGGAAACCGCCCAGGCGGCGCTGAAGACCGCCCGGGCGCGGGTCACCAAACTGAGTGCGGACATCGACCGCCAGACTTCATCGCTGAAGGCCGACGAGGCGACGCTGGGCTACACCCGCATCTACGCGCCGATCGCCGGCACCGTGGTCTCCATCGCCGCCCAGCAGGGCCAGACGCTGAATGCGGCACAGCAGACTCCGGTGATCCTGCGCATCGCCGACCTTTCCGCCATGACCGTACGCACCCAGGTGTCGGAAGCCGATGTCAGCAAGCTGGCACCCGGGATGGAGGTCTATTTCACGACGCTCGGCGACCGCAGGCGGCGATGGCGGTCGAAACTGGGCCAGGTTCTACCTGCCCCGGAGGTGGTCAACAATGTCGTGCTCTATACCGCGTTGTTCGATATCGATAACGCCGGGGGCGATCTGATGACCGAGATGAGCGCCCAGGTGTATTTCGTCCTGGGCCGGGCCGACGATGTGCTGACGGTGCCGGTCTCGGCGCTGCAGCGGGGCGAGGAACCGGGCAGCTATACCGTTTCCGTGGTCGGCGACAACGACGTGATCGAGCAGCGCGCGGTGCGGATCGGCGTCCGCAACCGCATCCGGGCGGAGGTCCTTTCCGGTCTCAAGGCGGGCGAGCGGGTCATCGCCGGGCGCGGCCGGGATGCCACCTCCGGCGGCCGGAAGCGCCAACGCAGGCGGCGGTTCCGCCTCTAGGAGCGGTGGTATGGACGCGGCACTGGACATGCCGGCTGCGGCTGCGAACGCCAGCTCCCTGATCGAGTTGTCGGGTGTCAGCCGCACCTACGTCACCGGCGCCGATATCGCGGTCGAGGCGTTGAAGCGCGTCAGCCTGCGAATCGATGCCGGAGAGTTCGTCGCCATCATGGGCGCATCGGGGTCGGGCAAGTCCACCCTGATGCATCTGATCGGTTGTCTCGACCGGCCGAGCGGCGGCCACTATCGCTTCGCCGGCCAGGACCTGGCGGTGCTGGACCGCGATGATCGCGCCCGGCTGCGGCGCGAGGCCTTCGGCTTCGTCTTCCAGAGCTATCACCTGATCCCGACGGCGACGGCCTTGGAGAATGTCGAGATTCCCGCCATGTATGCCGGCCTGGCGCCCGAGGCGCGGCGCCGACGGGCGGCGGAACTGCTCGAGACGCTCGGCCTCGCCGACCGCATGTTCCACCGGCCGAGCCAGCTTTCCGGCGGCCAGCAGCAGCGCGTTGCCATCGCCCGGGCGCTGATGAACGGCGGGCGCGTGATCCTCGCCGACGAACCGACCGGCGCGCTGGACAGCCAGTCCGGCGCCGAGCTGATGGCGCTCCTGCGCAAGCTGGCCGCCCGCGGCCATACCATCATCCTGATCACCCACGACCGGGATGTCGCCAACAACGCCGAGCGCGTCATCGAACTGCGCGACGGGGCGATCGTTTCCGATAGCGGCAAGCCCGTGGACAGCCGTGCTGTTCCCGCCGCCGCCCCGGGCCTGCCCGAATCCGAGCGTCAGCGCACCCGCCTGGCGGCCCTGGCGGAGGGTGTGGAGGCGGCAAAGACGGCGCTCCGGGCGCTCCGGGTCAATCTGTTCCGCACCGTCCTCACTCTGCTCGGCATCGTCATCGGCGTCGCTTCGGTGATCACCATGCTGTCGATCGGCGAGGGCGCCAAGCAGGCGGTGATCACCCGCATCGGCTCCATGGGGACCAACCTGTTGATGGTCCGCGCGCGGTCCTACAACCGGCGCCTGGCGCCAGGCGCTTCGGCGGCGGTGCTGATGCCGGAGGATGCCGACGCCCTCGCCCAATTGCCCAATGTCATGACGGCGATGCCGGAGAACCGGGGCAACGTGACCATCCGGGCCGGCAATATCGACGATCAGACACGCATCTACGGCACCACTCCGGATTTGCCGGCGACGCGCAACTGGACGGTCCGCATCGGCACCTTCTTTGACTGGGAAGACCTGAGAAGCTATGCACCGGTCGCGGTGCTGGGCCAGAACGTCGCCGATACCCTGTTCCCGCGCGTCGACAATCCCGTGGGCCGCTACATGCTGGTCGACAACATTCCGTTCCAGGTGGTGGGCGTGCTGGCGTCCAAGGGGTCGGTGTCGGGCGACGAGGACGACGACGATGTCGTTTTCATCCCCTTGACCACGGGCGGCCTGCGCCTGTTCGGGCGCCGCGATGTGCGCATGATCACCGTCGCGGTGGAGGATATCGGCGCCATGGACGCCACCGAAAAGGCGATCGGCGATCTTCTCAAGGCGCGCCACTCGGGCGGCCAGCAATTCCGCATCTACAACATGAAATCCTGGCTCGAGACCGCATCGGAAGCACAGAACACGCTGACGCTGCTGCTCGGTTCCATCGCCGCCATCTCGCTCCTGGTGGGCGGTATCGGCGTGATGAACATCATGTTGGTGACGGTGACCGAACGCACCCGGGAGATCGGCATCCGCATGGCGACCGGGGCGCGCACGCGCGACATCCTGCAGCAGTTCCTGATCGAGGCGATGGTGGTCTCGGGCCTTGGCGGGATCGCCGGCGTCGGCCTCGGCATCGGCGCCGGTATCGCGGTTCGGTCCTTCGACATGCCGACCGTGTTTTCGGTCTCCACCGTGGGCCTGGCGTTCGGCTGTGCCGCGGCGGCGGGCCTCGTCTTCGGGTTCATCCCCGCGTGGCGCGCCTCGCGGCTCGATCCGGTCGCGGCCCTGGCAAGCGAATGACCGGTCTCCGCCAGGCAACCGGCCGCGCCTTCGCCGCCGCCGTGGCCGCGCTGCTGGGGCTGGCTGCTTGCGTCCAGGTGGAGGACGGTGCGCCGCCGGCCCTCGGCGGGGAGGTCGTTCCCGCCGCATGGGCGGCGCCGGCGGGCGCGGGACCCGCCGTCTGGCCCCGGCCCGGCTGGTGGCGGGAATTCGGCTCCCAGGAACTCGACGGCCTCATCATTGCAGCCCGGGCCGCCAATCCGGACCTTGCCGCGGCGGCGGCCCGGGTGGCCCAGGCCCAGGCGCGGGCGCGGATTGCCGGCGCCCCGTTGTTGCCCGCCGTCGATGCCTCGGGCGCCGCGGACCGCACGGGCCGTCTTTCCGGTGCCCGCCCGGCGACTTCCCTGGGGCTCGGTATCGGCGCGAGCTACGAAGTCGACTTCTGGGGGCGCAATGCCGCCGAGCTTAACGCCGCTCGTGCGTCGCTGGCGGCGAGCAGTTTCGATCGCGCGACCGTGGCGCTGACCATCACCGCGGCGACCGCGTCGAACTACTTTCTGGTCCTCTCCCTGCGCGACCGCATCCGGATCGCCCGTCTCAACCTCGCCAATGCCGAGCGTGTGCTGGCCCTGGTCGAGGCCCGGGCTCGGTCCGGCGCCGTTTCCCAGCTCGATCTCGCCCGCCAGCGCGCCCAGGTCGAAGGCCAGCGTGCCGGAATTCCGCCGCTGGAGACCCAGGAATTTGGCGCTCGTGTGGCCCTGGCCTTGGTGCTCGGTCGCGCCCCCGGGGCGCTCGCCATCGCCGCCCGCGACCTCGGCGCGCTCAAGGCGCCGGCCGTGAGCCCGGGCATGCCCACGGCGCTGTTGGCGCGCCGGCCCGACATCGCCCGAGCCGAGGCAGACCTGGCCGCGGCCTCGGCCGATATCACTGTGGCCCGCGCCGCCTTCTATCCCGATGTGCGGCTGACCGGCTCCCTCGATTCCCGCGCCAACGCGGTCAGCCAATTGTTCCAGAGCACCAATATCGCCTATGCGGTGGGGGCTTCGGTCCTGCAGGCGATCTTCGACGGCGGCGCCCGCCAAGGCGCCGTCGACCTGGCCGAAGAGAGGAAGCGGGAACTGGTGTATGCCTACAGAAGCGCGGTGCTGGCGGCCATCGCGGACGTCGAGAGTGCGTTGATGGATCTTAATTCTCTAGCCCGCGAAGAGGTCGCCCGCCGGCGCGAGGCGGCCGCCGCCCGCACCGCCTTCGATCTGGCCGAGACCCGCTACCGGTCCGGCGCCGAAGACCTGCTCACCGTGCTGGATGCCCAGAGGACCCTTTATCAGGCCCTGGACCGGGTCGCCCAGGTGCGGTTCGATCGATTGTCGGCCCTGGTCACCCTTTTTCGCGCGCTGGGCGGGGGCTGGCAGGCCTTGGCAGAAACCGATTCGGTCGCGCCGCGACCACCGGTGGATAATCATGGTTAACGACGGAAGGAAATAGGGTCAATCAAATATTGAATGACATCAGGCCCTCGGCTAGCATTTGGCCCAAATTCTCGAAATGCCCTGTAAGCCTCCGACAAAAGAGGTGTGGGCATCCTTCTCGACAACATTGGGAGACACAGATGTTCTCGATCCCTTACGCCCGGTTGGGCCTTGCCGCGCTTGCAGGTGCGGCGGTGACCGCCGGCAGCATCGATACCGTCAAGGCCGCCGATTTCACCGGCAAGACCATCAAGGTCATCATCGGCTATGCCGCCGGCGGCGGCTACGACCGCTATGGCCGCCAGGTGGCGCGCCATATCGGCAAATACCTGCCCGGCAAGCCCACCGTAGTCGCGCAGAACCGGCCCGGCGCCGGCAGCTACAACGCCGCCAACTACATTTTCTACAACGCGCCCAAGGACGGCACAGAGTTCGGCACCTTTGCCCGCTCCGTGCCCATCCTGGCGCTCGCCGGGAAGAAGGGTCAGGCCAAGTTCGATCCGCGCAAGTTCACCTGGATCGGCACCTCGTCGAGCTACAAGGGCGAAGCCTACGTGATGGTCGTGCGCAAGGACACCGGCATCAAGTCCATCAACGAGCTGCGCAACCTGGACAAGCCGCTCAATTTCGCAGCGACGTCGTTCGGCTCCGACGGCACCGACGTGCCGATCGTGCTGCGTGACATGCTCGGAATCAATATCCAGCCGCTTCGCGGCTATCCCGGCGGCAACACGCTCTACCTCGCGGTCGAGCGCAATGAGGCCCAGGGCCGGATGACCGGTTACGCCTCGATGAAGACGGCGAAGCCGGATTGGCTCAAGCCGGACGGACCGATTCGGGTGATCCTCCAGTTTGCCACCAAGACGCGGCTGCCCGACTTCCCGGACGCTCCCACCGCCCAGGAGGTCGTCACCAAGGCGGACGACAAGGCGCTGCTCGACCTGCTCGAGTCGCCGTTCTACATGGCCCGCCCCTTTGCGGCTCCTCCGGGCCTCAAGCCGGACGTCGCCAAGGCGCTCCGCGACGGCTTCATGAAGGCGCATGAGGATCCTAAATATATAGCCGAGGCCAAGAAGTTCCGCCTGCTGACCAGCCCGTCCAGCGGCGAAGAGGTCCAGGCGCTGGTCGAAAAGCTCGGCAAGATCGACCGCAAGCTCTATGACCGCTATTCCAAGATCCTCGAGAATCCCAAGTCGCCGTTGCGCAAGGTCAAGTGGCTCAAGGTCTCCGGTGTCATCGACAAGATCGGTAAGCGGGGACGCTTCCAGTTCAAGGTCGACGGCAAGGGCAAGGCCGTGAAGTCCCGCATGGCGGGCGGCGGCTACACCAAGGTCCAGATCAACGGCAAGAAGGCCAGCCGCAAGAAGGTCAAGGCCGGCATGAATTGCGAGATCTGGTACGAGGGGCCGGGCAGCTATGCCGGGCGGCTTGACTGCAAATCCTGATTAACAAACCAGACCTGTCTTGTTTTGGGCGGGCCCTTTCGGGCCCGCCCTTTTCTTTGCCGCGGATCTTGTACGCAGGGCCCATGGGATGGAGCGGTTTGGCTTCGGAAAATCTCTTGTCTCCAGAACGTTACAGTCTTCAGGGCGGTCCGGTCCGGGGCGTCATTGGCATCGAAAAATTTGATATAAAAGGCCAAAAAATTTCGGTTTAAAGATAACGCGTTCCTCCCTAAATGAGCGGCGATCACCGCATTTTCTTGCGGTCCGGTCCGCACCGGCGGTTGGCCGCCGGCGGACCATCACAGTGGCATCTCGGCGGGCAAGGTCGACGCATTACGAAGCGGCCGCCGAGGCAACACGCAGCGTGTCGCGGCGTCCCTCACAAGGATTGGAGGCACCATGACACAGGAGACTCAGATGAATTCCAACACGACAATTCGCGGCGCCCTGGCCGCCCTGGCCGCCGCCGCAGCAATGGCGGGCACCGGGGCCCTACAGGCCGCGGATTTCAAAGGAAAGACCGTCCGCGTCGTCATCGGCTATGCCGCCGGCGGCGGATACGATACCTATGGCCGGCAGGTGGCGCGTCACATCGGCAGGCACCTGCCGGGCAAGCCGATCGTCGTGGCCCAGAACCGGCCCGGCGCCGGCAGCCTGAATGCGGTCAACTACATCTATTACCAGGCGCCGAAGGACGGCACGGTGTTTGCCACCTTTGCGCGGTCGGTGCCCTTGCTGGCCTTCTCCGGCCAGTCGAAGCAGGCCAAGTTCGATCCCACCAAGCTGACCTGGATCGGCACCTCGTCGAGCTATCAGGGCGAGGCCTATCTGATGGTGGTGCGCAAGGACACCGGGATCCGTTCGATCAACGATCTGCGCAAGGCGGAAAAGCCGCTCAACTTCGCCTCCACCTCGTTCGGCTCCGACGGCACCGACGTGCCCGCCGTGCTGCGCGATATCCTCGGCATCAATGTCCAGCCGCTGCGCGGCTATCCGGGCGGCAACACGCTCTACCTCGCGGTCGAGCGCGGCGAGGCCCAGGCCCGCATGGTGGGCTATGCATCGATGAAGACGGCGCAGCCCGGCTGGCTCAAGCCCGACAGCCCGGTGCGCGTGATCCTGCAGTTCGCCACCAAGACACGGCTGCCGGACTTCCCCGATGCGCCGACGGCCCTCGAGGTCGTGACCAAGCAGGACGACAAGGACCTGATCGCCATGATGGAGACGCCGTTCTATCTGGCCCGGCCCTTCGCCGCCCCTCCGGGGCTCAAGCCCGACGTGACGGCGGCCTTGCGTGAGGGCTTCATGAAGGCGCATGCGGACCCCAAGTACAAGGCGGATGCCGAGCGCCTCCGGCTGCTGACCAGCCCGCTTGACGGGGCCGAGGTCCAGAAGCTGATCGAACGGCTGGGTAAGATGAATCCCGCGCTCTTCGCCCGCTATGCGAAGATCCTGGAAAATCCCAAATCGCCGTTGCGCAAGGTGCAGTGGACCAAGGTCCAGGGCGAAATCGCCAAGCTCGGCAAGAAGGGCCGCTTCCAGTTCAAGGTCGCGGGCAAGGACAAGGCCGAAGAGGCCCGCGTCGGCGAGGACGGCTATACCGAGATCACGATCAACGGCAAGAAGGCCAAGGACAAGGACCTCAAGGCCGGCATGAAATGCGAAATGTTGTACGAGGGCCCGGGCAGCTATGCGGGCAAGCTCACCTGCACCATGTAGTCTGAACCGGCGGTCGCCGGAACGGGGCGGGCCTTGACGGGCCCGCCTTTTTTTTCCGCAGGCTCCCGTGGCCGGCGCCGGGCCCGGGAAACGCCGCAAGGGCGCCCATGAAGGTGGACAGGACTCCGCGATCTGCGCTAGGTAAGCGCGCCGGGTTGGTAACGGCCCGGCGGCCCGAATACGTCCCAATCAGTCATCGCGGTGGGGTGCCGGAGTGGTCGAACGGGGCGGTCTCGAAAACCGTTGTGCGCTTTGCGTACCGTGGGTTCGAATCCCACCCCCACCGCCATTCCTTTGCTCCTGAAACCAGGGAGCGGTTTCCAGCATCTTGTATGCGCTAGGAGGCCCGCACGCTGCGGGCCTTTGC
>JAOTVC010000165.1 GCA_029863585.1 Alphaproteobacteria bacterium
CGCTTTCGCACCTCAGCGTCAGTATCGGTCCAGAGAGCCGCCTTCGCCACTGGTGTTCTTCCCAATATCTACGAATTTCACCTCTACACTGGGAATTCCACTCTCCTCTCCCGAACTCTAGTCCACCAGTATCAAACGCAATTCCTGGGTTGAGCCCAGGGTTTTCACGCCTGACTAAATGGACCGCCTACGCGCGCTTTACGCCCAGTAATTCCGAACAACGCTTGCCCCCTCCGTATTACCGCGGCTGCTGGCACGGAGTTAGCCGGGGCTTCTTCTGCGGGTACCGTCATCATCTTCCCCGCTGAAAGAGCTTTACAACCCTAAGGCCTTCTTCACTCACGCGGCATGGCTGGATCAGGGTTGCCCCCATTGTCCAATATTCCCCACTGCTGCCTCCCGTAGGAGTCTGGGCCGTGTCTCAGTCCCAGTGTGGCTGATCGTCCTCTCAAACCAGCTACGGATCGTAGCCTTGGTGAGCCATTACCTCACCAACTAGCTAATCCGGCGCGGGCTTATCCTTCGGCGATAAATCTTTCCCCCGTAGGGCGTATACGGTATTAGCCCCCGTTTCCGGGAGTTGTTCCGTACCGAAGGGCAAATTCCCACGTGTTACTCACCCGTCCGCCACTAAGGACACCGGAGCAAGCTCCGGGCCTTCGTTCGACTTGCATGTGTTAGGCCTGCCGCCAGCGTTCGTTCTGAGCCAGGATCAAACTCTCAAGTTGAGTTTGAGCCATACACAAACGCATGTTGTTAGCTGATACGCTTGCGTACGGCGAACTTTCGGCACGCCGCCGCCTGCGTATCCCTTCCTCTTAACGATATCAAAGAGCGAACCGCACAAAACCCCCGGTCTTTCCCCCGGGGGCCAAACGCGAGCGCGCCTTATACGCTGCCCGTGTGGCCCTGTCAAACCACTTTTTTGCGCATCCGTGACATCGTTAAGAAAATGCGCAAACAAGGGGTCGAAAACCCATCCCGCCGCGCGCCAAAGTCACGCATCGGGGAGGAACAGGGTTAAATCCGTACGATTTGGCCGATGAAAACTAGAGACATCGACACTTGTTAATATAGGATCTGCGGCAGCCGGAGTCCAGCCCCAGGAGGCCTAAAAATATGCCGAAATTGAAACGTGCCCCCACCGTGATTTTCCCCCTGTTTCTGGGCCTTGCGCTGGGCGCTTGCCAAAACCCCCCGCAAATCGGGGCATCCGAGACGACAGACGAGGGCCCGGCCGCGGACCAGCCGCGCCTGACGCGCTTTTCCGACATCCCGATCCCCGCCGGCGCCCAGATGAATGTCACCCGCAGCCTGATCCTGGGCCCGGCGGACGCCTGGGTCGGGCGTCTTGTATTCAACGCCTCGACGGGCTCCCAGACACTCTATCAGTTCTATACGCGGGAGATGCCGCGCTTCAAATGGCAGGAAGTCACCCGGGTCCGAGCCCAGGTCTCGATCCTCACCTATACCCGCGGGGCGCGGACGGCGACGGTGCAGATCTCCTCCACCACGCTCGGTGGCTCCGTGGTCTCCGTCACCATGGCGCCCGCCACCCGTCCCGCCGCCCCGCAAAGCGGCACAATGGCGCCGACGGCGCCTGCCGCCCCAAGGCCCGAGACCGCGCCCCTGAGCCCGGCGCCGCAGCCCCAGCGCTGACCGCGCTTCTTTACCGCCTGTCTCAAGGCGGCGGGCAGCACGATTCAGAATATGCTATGAGCGGAGGCAGCCTTTCCGGGGCCCCGCCACGGTGCCTCCTGCCCGACCGGCCACTTCCAGAAATGATCGACAACGCGCCATGCCCGCCGATTCCGCACCTTCGCCCGCTCCGCAAGAGACCGCCGCCCCCGGGCGCGGAGCGACCTTCCGCATCCTCGCCCTGATCGGCACCGGGCACGCGGTCTCCAACTTCTATGCGCTGTGCCTGCCGCCGCTGATCCCGTTCTTCAAGGCGGAGTTCGACGTCTCCTACGCCGCCCTTGGGGCGATGCTCAGCCTGCGGTCGTTCATGTCCGGCATCATGCAGGTACCCATGGGCATCGCCGTCGACAAACTCGGCGCCAAGCCGGTGCTGGTGGCGGGCAGCGTCCTGATGGGCGCGAGCTTCGGGCTGATCGCCGTGGCGCCGGGATATTGGTCGACCGTGGCCCTGCTGGCCTGCCTCGGCGCCGGCATGGCAACCCTGCGCCCGTCGAACTACGCCATCATCAACGCCTCGATCCCGCGCCCCTGGCTGGGCCGGGCCTTCGGCTTCAACGTCTTTTCCGCCCATGCCGGGCGCGCCGTGGCGCCGGCGGCGATCATCTTCCTCGCCTCGCTGTGGGATTGGCGCATGGCGTTGCTGATCGCGGGCGGCACCGGCATCGCCATCACCATCGGCCTGATCACCCAATGGCGCCACGTGCGCGACGACACCAAGGTCGAGCGCAAGGGCCCGGGGCCCAGCATCGCCGCCCAGGCGCGGATGTTCGCCTCGCGCGGCATCGTCCTGTTCTTCGCCTTCTACGCGCTGACCTCGTTCTCCATGCAGGGGGTGCTGTCGTTCACGGTGGTCGCCATGACCGAGCTCGGCCGTGCGCCGCTGGGGGCCGCGTCAGGCGCGCTCACGGGCTACCTGATCGCCAGCGCCTTGGGCGTGCTGGCGGGCGGTTACCTCGCCGACAAGACTTCCCGGCACGAGATGATGGCGGTCACGGCGCTGCTGCTGTCGGCCGGCTTTCTCCTGGCGCTCGGCACCGTGTCGATGCCGGTCGTCGTGATCGTCGCGGTGATGAGCACCGTCGGCATGTGCCAGGGCGCCATGCGCCCGGCCCGGGACATGCTGCTGCGCGCCATCCTGCCGCGCGAAATTTTCGGCCGGGCCATCGGCCTGGTGTCCACCGGGGCGGCGATCGGCGGCACCCTGTCGCCGGTGATCTTCGGCTGGATCCTCGACCTCGGGCACCCCGAATGGGTGTTCTATATCCTGGGCGTGACCATCGTCCTGATGGCGGCGACGGTGGTGGCGCCCAAGGAGCGGATCCGCCTGCCCGGCTAGCCAAGGCCCCGATCCGGTGCTAAACCGAGGCTCCGGCCTGCCTTCACGGCGGACCGAACCCTCGCGGACAAGATCAACAATACGGGCCCCTCCCCGGCACCCATGGCAAGCGCACCCTCAGACACGACCGCGGGTCAGGACTATTCCCAGAGCATGCGGATCCTGGCCCTGATCAGCACCGGCCACGCGCTTTCCAATTTTTACGTCCTTTGCCTGCCCGCCCTGCTGCCCTTCTTCCGCGAGGACTTCAAGGTCTCGTTCACCTATCTCGGCGTGATCCTGACCACCCGGGCGGTGACCACGGGCCTGCTGCAGGTTCCGGTGGGCTTCCTGGTGGACAAATTCGGCGGCAAGAAGGTGCTGATCGTCGGCCTGTTCATGCTGGCGGGCAGCTTCAGCGCGCTGGCGGCGATCCCGGATTTCTTCTGGTCGATCCCGCTGATGGTCCTGTTCGGTATGGGCCTCGCCTCCATGCGGCCCTGCAACTACACCATCCTCAACGCCTCCATCCACCCAAATTGGGTGGGCCGGGCCTTCGGCATCAACATGTTCACTGCCCATGCGGCGCGGGCGGTGGCGCCGCCGATGATCGTCTCCATCGCCGTGATCTGGGATTGGCGGATCGCCGTGCTGACCGCCGGCGCCCTGGGCTTCGCGGTGACCCTGGCGCTGACCACCCAATGGCGCATCGTGCGCGACGATTCGGTGCAGCCCAAGAAGACCCACGACCTCAGCTTCTTCCAGGAAATCCGGCACCTGGCCTCGGCCTCGCTGCTGATGTTCTTCATCTTCTTCATCTTCAACGCGCTGACCACCCACGGCGTGCATTCCTTCACGGTGGCGGCCCTGGCGGAGTTGCGCAACACCCCCCTGACCGTCGCCTCCGGCGTGCTGACGGCCTTCCTCGTCACCGGCGCGCTGGGCGTCCTTCTGGGCGGGTTCATCGTCGACAAATGGCAAAACCACGGGGCCATCGCCATCGCCGTCCTGGTGGGTTCCGGCACGCTGTTCGTGGTGGTCGGCGCGCTGCCCATGCCGATGGTAATGATCATCATCCTGATGAGCATCGCGGGCCTGCTGCAGGGTGTCCTGCGGCCGGCGCGGGACATGCTGATGCGGGCGGTGATCCCGCGCGAATCCTTCGGCAAGGCCATCGGCATCGTCGCCACGGGCGCCGCCGTCGGCGGGGCGACGGCGCCGTTGATCTTCGGCTGGATCCTGGATTACGGCGACCCCAGCTGGCTGTTCTACGTGCTGGCGGCCAACCTTGTGATCCTTATCGGCTGCGTGCTGGTGCCGAAGAAGCCGATCTCGCTCGCCTGAACCCTCAGTGGTCCCGGCCGCGGGGACCGAGGCGGCTCTGGACGGCATCGATCGCGGCACCGATCTTGGTCCCTTGGAAGAACTGCGGCCGGGACGGCTTGAAGCCGTCCTCCTTTTCCCGCTTCCCGATGGCACGGGCAGCCCCGCGGAAGGCGCGCGCGAAGGAGGTTTCGCGTTCCAGCGCCTCACCGATCAGCGCCTGGCCGAAATAGGTGAAGGCCCCGTCATGGCCGCAGCCGAAGGAGACCCGGTTGTGGGCCGCCGCCGTCATGATCAGGGTATTGTCGTTGGCCAGCGCCGGAATAAAGGAACCGGAATAGCAGGCGGACAGCAAGACCACCCGGTTCTGGATCCCCGCATCGTCCAACATGCGCCGCAATTCTCGGGCCCGGAGGCTTGGCAGCTTCACCCGCCCGTAGCGAACGCTGATGCGCCTGCGCCAGCCATGAGAGGTGACATAGAGGATCAGCACGTCCTCCGCCCCCATCTTGGCCGCCACACCCTTGAGCGCCAGTTCGAGGGTCGAGGCCGTCGCCTTGGGCAGCTGTTTCGCGGTGCCCAGGTTGTTGGCCAACACCAGGCTGCGCCCGCCCGAGCCGAAGCGGCGGCGAAACACATCCTCGGCGGCGCGCGCCTCGTTGAGGAACACGTGCTCCGACGCATCGCCCGCGAAGCCGATGAAGTAGAATTCGGGCATCCCGGGCCGGCTTGGCGCGACGCCGTCCAGCGCCCTTTTCAGCAGCGCGCGCTGGCGATCGAAGATCGCCGCAATGGCCTCCTGATCGAGCGCGCGGACCGCCTCGCGCGCCGAACGCTGAGGTGCTATCGACTGCGGCTTCGCGGCCCGCGGCTTGGCGGTCCGGGGCGTATCGGCGGCGGCCGCTTCCGGCGCCAGTGCCGCGGCACCGGTCTGTTCCGAACCAACGGCGCAGGCCAGCAGCGGCAATGCCACCAAGAGGGCGGCGCAGAGATTCCGACAAGGACCGGCGATGGGCGTCATCTCAGCCTTCTACCACCGAATGCTCCGGCGGCGCACTTCACGATCGATTGAACCGCCCCGGAGCGGTCCCGCAGGATGAAGGAGGAATCGGATCTTTTTGTGGCGGGTGCCGTTCGGCCGGGCGCTAGTCGCGGATATCCTGGAGGAACCATTCGGTGGGCACCTCGTTGCCCAGGCCGGCCGCCTTGGCCTTTTCGTACACCACGCCGCCGACCGCCCAGAACTGGGCGCCCTGCAGGTTGCCGCGTTCCGAATAGGTGATCTGGGCAGCCGACGTGCGGCCCCGGTTGGTGCCTTCGATGATGTCCTGAAAGGTGATCATGCGGTCGGGCAGCGCGGCCCCGTGGCCGCGCCGGCCGAAGCGCTTCATCTTGAAGCCGCCTTCGTGCCGGGATTCCGCGGCGTAAGTGATGTATTCGTCCTCCAGCGCCATGTCGGGCTGCCCCCAGGGCGCCGGCGCGTTGCCGAAGCGGAAATAGACGTCGGTCTTTTCCAGGGTCGCCGCATCGGCCTTGCCGCTGCCGCCGCCGATGCTGACCACGTGGGTCCCCTCTTCCAGCCAGTCTCCGTTCAACACGCCGACCGCCGAATCGGTCAGAGCCGCGACGATATCGGCGCCGCGGTAGATGTCGCGCGGATCGTCGCAGACCACGACCTCGATGCCGTATTTCGCGCGCATCTCTGCCCCGAATTTCTCACGGTTGGCCGGGGTCGGCGAATAGACCTGGAGCTTCTTGATGTCGCGCACGCACATGAAGGCCTCCATATGGGTCCGCGACATGCCGCCCGATCCCAGCATGCCGACCACCTCGGAATCCTCGCGGCTCATGTATTTGACGCCGATGCCGCCGTCGCCGGCGACCCGCATGTGCTGGAGCACGCCGTCGTTGATGAAGGCCAGCGGCTCGCCGTTCTCGGTCGAGGTGATCAGGATCAGGCCGCAGAACAGCCCCGGCTTCATGCAGTATTTCTCCTGGGTGATGGCGCCGTTGTACCGGCTCTCATAGATCACGTCGGACTTCATGCGAATGCCGAAATAGCCCGAGGTCGAACCGCCTTCCATGGTGCCCCATTGGTAGATCTTGTTTTTGTCGGAGGTGGGAATCTGGATATCGACCCGGGGGCGGCAGACCGATTCCTTACTCACCAGCTGGCGATAGGACTCCTCCAGCGCCGTGATCGTATCCTCCATGGTCAGAACCTGGGCGACCACCTCGTTATCGATGAAAAGCGTCATATCCTGCCTCGTGGGTAAAGGCCCCCGGCCGCCGATGGGCGGCCGGGACCGGAAGGGGCTACCAGCGCTTGCCCTGCAACTGGTAATAGGTCCGGTTGATGAAATTGCGAAGCCGTGAGCCGCGCTTGTACTTGGCATAGACGCCCGGAAGCTTCTTGAGCTCCTTGCGGATCTGCGCTAGCGACTTGCCTTCCTGGATGCGCTTGGACACTTCGTCGCGGATGGCGATGAAATAGCCCTTTTGTTCCTTCAGGTCGGCCACGCCGCGCCCGACATGGACCGGCCCATGGCCCGGCACGTAGGTGTCGACCGGCAGGTCGCGAGCCATGATGTTGTCGAGGAGGCGCATCCAGCCGTCGATCACCGAATAATAGGTGTTTGACGAAGACCCCTGACCCGGGTGGATCTCGGTATCCAGCAGGTCGCCCGCCAGGAACACGCGCTTCTGGGGGATATAGATGGTGGTGTCGCCGGTGGAATGGCCCTGGCCCTCGTGCTTGATGTGGAAGGTCAGCCCGCCGAAGTAGAGCGTCATGCCGTCGTCAAAGGCGATGTCGGGCTTGATCAGGTCCTTGCCCTTGTATGCGGCGCGGCTCTCCTTGCGTTCCTCGAACTCCTGGGCTTCCTGCATGTTGAGGTCGCGGGACTGGGGCCGGCTCGCGATATAGACCGGCTTGTCCTCGCGGAAATGCCAGGCGCCGGTGGCGTGATCGCCGGCGGAATGGGAGGAGACCAGATACCGCACTTTCTTGTTGGTGATCTTGCGGATCGCCGCCAGCACCTGGTCGGCGGTGCGGATGTCGAAATCGAAGACCAGCACGCCGTCATCGGTGACGACGAAGGTCGAATTGCTCGATCCGCGCGAATTTTCCATCATGTAGACGCCGTCGGTGACCTTGTTCAGGGTCATCTTGTCGGCGGCAACGGCGCCCTGGGTGAGGCATATCGCGGCGACCAAGGCGAACGCCGTGAAAACCAGGCTGATCCTCTTCATGACTATCTCCCCGTTGATGTCGCGACGCGCCGCTTGCCGGGCCGTTTTCGCAGGCGTGATGATCGCTGCCGCCGGGTTTTCCAGGCGGCGAGACTCAATCCCGGATGTCCTGCAACAGCCATTCCGTCGGGATCTCATGGCCCAGGCCCGCCTTGCGCGCGCATTCATAGGCGCGCCCGGCCACCGCATGGAATTGTGCCCCTTGCAGATTGCCCCGCTCGGAATAGGTGATCTGATCGTCGCTGGTCCGCCCCTTGGCCCGGCCTTCGAGGATGTCCGATAGCCACACCACCCGGTCCTCGGCCACGGCGCCGCGCCCGCCGCGCTTGGCGTCGGGCGACATGCGCTTTTCCGCGACCTCCTCGGTCATCGCCGCGTAGGTCAGCCGTGATTTCGCCTTGCCGAATTCGTCCAATCCCCAGGGCTGGGGCGCATTGCCGAAGCGCAAGGACACGTCGATCTTGGCGATGGAGGCGTCGTCGGGCGCGCCGGAGCCGCCGATGACGATGATGTGGGTGCCGGGCTCGAGACAGGCGCCGTCGGTCACCGGTTCGGTCGCATCTGTCAGGGCGGCGAGGATATCGGCGCCGCGATAGACCTGTTCCGGCGCATCGCACACCACCACCTCGATGCCGTACTTGGCCCGCATCTCTTCGCCGAACGCCTCGCGGTTGGCCTTGGTCGGGCTGAACACCTGAAGCTTCTTGATGTCGCGCACGCAGGTGATCGATTCCATGTTGCTGCGCGACATGCCGCCGGAGCCCAGCATGCCGACGACCTCGGCGTCTTCGCGGGCCATGAACTTGGTGCCGATGCCGCCATCGGCGCCGACCCGCATGTGCTGCAGGATGCCGTCGTTGAGGAAGGCCAGCGGCTCGCCGGTCTCGATCGAGGTCAGCAGGATCAGGCCGCACCAGCGTCCCGGGCGCACGCAATATTTTTCCTCGGTCGGGATGCCGCCCCGCATCTCCTGGGTGAGGACGTCGGACTTCATGCGGATGGCGAAATAGCCGCGGATCGAGCCACCCTCCATGGTGCCCCACTGGTAGGTCTTGTTTTCGTCACTGGTGGGAATTTGCAAATCGATGCGCGGACGGCAGACTCCCTCGCGGGTGGCGAGATCGGCGTAAGCCTGCTCGAGCACCGCCATGGTGTCTTCCATGGTCAGCACCTGGCTCACGTGGTCGTTGTTGATGATCAGCGCCAC
>JAOTVC010000166.1 GCA_029863585.1 Alphaproteobacteria bacterium
CAGCACCGCCCTGGCGGGCGCCCGCGGGCCGCTCATCCCGATCGCCGATTTCGACCGGGTGATGCCGCTCCGCCTGCTGCCGGTGCCGCTTTTGCGCGCGCTCAGCGTGGGCGACCGGGAAACCGCAGCGCGCCTCGGCTGCCTGGAGCTCGCGGAAGAAGACCTGGCACTGCTCAGCTACGTCTGCCCCGGCCGCGGCGAATACGGCCCGCTGCTGCGCGCCGTGCTCGACGCAATCGCGGGGCAAAACTGATGGCGCGTCGCCCCTTCAGGTCCGCACCGAGCTTCCCCGTCACCGAAGCCGCGCCGCACCTGCGCGGGTTCTGGAATACCGATCGCATCATCGGCGTCCAGATCGCGGCGCTGTTGCCGCCGCTAGGGCTCGCAGCCGTCAGCAGCGGCGTTTCGCTGGCGGGCATATTGGGTGTCGCGCTGGTGACGGCAGTGGCGTGGCAAGCCGCCTTCGCCCGGTGGCGCCGCCTGAGCTTTTCCGCCAGCGGGGCCGTCACCGCCCTGATCGTAGCCGTCATGGTGCCCGCCACGGCGTCGCTTTGGCAGATCGCGCTGGCAGTTTCCTTCGCCTTGATCATCGGCGAGCAGATCTTCGGCGGCTATGGGCGGAATTTCGTGCACACCGCCGCCCTGGCCCTGGCCTTCCTGATGTTCTCCTTCCCCGACGGCGGATATGACAAGGCGGGCATTACCGGCTGGGCCGTGGTGGCGCCGGGGGGTCTCGCCCTGTTGGCGCTGGGCTTCGTCAATTGGCGCATTCTGGCCGCTGCGTTCATAGGCGCCCTAACCGTCCTCCTGGCCAAGGGCGGCATGCCCGCGGCGGGGCAGATGCTGGCAGGCAGCTTCGCCTTCGGCATGGTTTTCCTCGCGGGCGATCCCGTGTCGGCGCCCTCGACCAATGGCGGGCGCTGGCTCTACGGCGCCGCCGTCGGCGCCTTGGCGGCGCTCGGCGCGGCCGACGGATCGTTCCCGGCCCGCGCGGTCGTCTTCGCCTGCCTGATCGGCGGGATCTTCGCGCCCCTGGTCGACCAGGGCGCGATCTGGATCAACCACCAGCTCAGGAAGCGACGCCATGGCCGGACCTGATCCGATGTCCTGGTGGCAGCGCTTCCGCGCCCTGCCCAAGGACAGCACGCCCAAGACCCTTGCCTTCGCGCTGGCGGTCGCGCTGGGCGCGGCAATCGTGGTGTCCATCGCGACGGTAACGCTGCGGCCCCTCCAGAAGGTCAACCTGGAACGCGAACGCCAGGCAAGAATCGTCGCCATGGTATCCCGCGCCATCGGCGGGACCGGCACGTTAACGGCCTACATGGTCGATCTCGAGACGGGACGCCTGGCGCGGGACATGGATCCCGTCACCTTCGACGCAGAAGCGGCGGCGAAGAATCCCGAGACCTCCATCGCCATACCCCAGGCCGCCGATATCGCGGGCCTGGGACGGAGGGCCAAGCACGCCGCGGTCTTCGTTCGTTTCGAGGGAGAAAAGCCCGCCTTGCTCGTCCTGCCGGTCTACGGACAGGGCTACCAATCGACGCTCTGGGGGTATCTCGCGCTCAAGGGCGACGGCAACACGGTCGCAGGCCTGAGCTTCTACAAGCAGGGTGAGACGCCCGGCCTCGGCGCGCGGATCATGGAGCCGGCCTGGCAGGCGCTGTGGCCCGGCAAACGGCTCGCCGACGAAACCGGGACCCTGCGCGTGCAGGTCACCAAGGGCAGCGCCAAAGGACCCCATGAGGTCGACGGCATCACCGGCGCCACCCGCACCAACAACGGGGTCACCAGCCTGCTCAGGTTCTGGCTGGGGGATTTCGGCTTCGGCCCGTTCCTCAAGCGCCTCAAATCGGGAGAGATACGCCCATGAAGCGGACGCTCGGCACCCTCACCCATCCCGTCATCGGCGACAACCCCATCACCGTGCAGATCCTAGGGATATGTTCGGCTCTGGCGGTAACGACGTCGCTGGCAACGGCGCTGGTGATGTGCGCGGCGCTGACCGCGGTGCTGACGGTTTCCTGTGGACTGATCAGCACGCTGCGCCACCAGATGCCCCAGTCCATCCGGCTCATCGTCCAGATCACCATCATCGCCTCACTGGTGATCGTGGTGGATGAGATCCTCAAGGCCTACGCCTTTGAAATCTCCAAACGCCTGTCGGTCTTCGTCGGGCTGATCATCACCAACTGCATCGTGCTGGGCCGCGCCGAAGCCTTCGCCATGCGCAACCCCGTGGGAGCCAGCCTGCTGGACGGGCTGGGCAACGGCATCGGCTACAGCCTGATCCTGATCGTCATCGGCACGATCCGCGAATTGCTTGGTGCCGGCACCCTGCTGGGATATTCGGTCCTGGCCACCGTCGCGGAGGGCGGCTGGTTTACCCCCCTCAAGCTGATGCTGTTGGCGCCGAGCGCCTTCTTCCTGCTGGGGTTCCTGGTCTGGGCCGTCCGGTCTTGGCGCCGCGACCAGGTGGAGCAGCCGGAATTCAGGATCCGCCGTCCGGCCGCCGGGGGTCGCCCATGACCGAGATCATCCTTCGCGCCGTCTTCGCGGAAAACCTCATCCTGTCGCTGTTCCTCGGCATGTGCACCTTTTTGGCCGTTTCCAACCGCATGGAGACGGCGCTGGGGCTCGGCATCGCCGTCATCGTCGTGCAGGGGATCTCGGTGCCGCTCAACCACCTGATCCACGCCTACCTCTTGGTGGAGGGTGCATGGGCCTGGGCCGGCCTGCCCAAGGTGGACCTCAGTTACCTCAAGCTGATCAGCTTCATCGGCGTCATCGCCGCGATGGTGCAGATCCTGGAAATGGTGCTCGACCGCTATTCGCCGCGGCTGTACCGGGCGCTCGGCATCTTCCTGCCGCTGGTGACGGTCAATTGCGCCATCCTGGGCGGCAGCCTGTTCATGGTCGAGCGCCGCTACGATTTTGCCGACAGCGTCGCCTACGGCATCGGCAGCGGCCTGGGCTGGGCCCTGGCCATCACCGCCATGGCGGCGATCCGGGCGCGTCTCAAATACAGCGATATTCCCGACGGCCTTCAAGGGCTTGGCGCCGCCTTCATGATCACCGGGCTGATGTCGCTGGGCTTCGCCGCCTTTGCGGGGCTCGCCGCGCCATGAGCGAGATCGTCCTCGGTTCCGTCCTGTTCGCGGCCCTGGTGGTCGGCTTGTCCGCCCTGGTCATTGCGGCCCGCGGGGTGCTTCTGCCGGCCATACAGGTGACGGTCACGGTCAACGACAGCCGGCAGATCCCGGCGCTGACCGGGAGCAAACTTCTCGGCGTATTGACCGGTGCCGGCATTTCCCTGCCGTCGTCATGCGGCGGCGCCGGGACCTGCGGGCTGTGCCGCGTCGCCATAATCGGCAGCGACCGCGATCCCCTGCCGACCGAGGTCAACCGCCTGACCCGCCGGGAAGTCGCCGAGGGACTGCGCCTCTCCTGCCAGGTGGTGCTGCGCGGCGACCTCGCGGTCAGCGTGCCGGAAGAGCTGCTCGAGATCGAAGCCATCCAATGCACCGTGATGACCAATCGCGCGCTGGCACCGCTGATCAAGGAGCTGGTTCTGGCACCGGCCGAGGGCCATGAGATGGAGATCCCCGCCGGCGCTTTCGTGCAGCTCACGGCACCGCCTTATCACACCGATTTCTCGGCCTTCGATATCGCGCCTGCCCATGAGGCGCTGTGGGATCACCTGGGCCTGCGGGCGCTTTCCGCCGACAGCAGAACGCCGGTGTCCCGCGCCTATTCCGTCGCCAACCGGCCCGCCGATGCCGGCACCATCGTCCTCAACATCCGCCTCGCCCTGCCGCCGCCGGGCACCAATGCCCCGCCGGGCATCGTGTCGTCCTACCTGTTCGGGCTCAAACCCGGCGATGCGCTCACCGTTTCAGGGCCCTATGGCAGCTTCCGCGCGCGCGAGACCGGCAAGGAAATGGTGTTCATCGGCGGCGGCGTCGGCATGGCGCCGTTGAGGGCGATCATCTTCGACCAGTTGGAGCGGGTGCGGACGGACCGCAAGATCACCTTCTGGTACGGAGCGCGCAGCCCGGTCGAGCTGTTCTACACGGACGAATTCGACCAATTACAGGCGGCCCACGCCAACTTCCATTGGACCGTGGCATTGTCCGACGCCAAGCCGGAGGAGGGCTGGAAGGGCGCCACGGGCTTCATCCACGAGGTCGTGTTCGAACACTACCTCAAGGATCATCCGGCACCCGAAGACTGCGAATACTACCTTTGCGGGCCGCCCCTGATGATCCGGGCGGTGTTCGCCATGTTGGACAATCTAGGCGTCGAGCGGGACAATATCCTGTTTGACGATTTCGGAGGCTAGGCCATGGACCGGAGCCGCAGACGGATCCTGATGGGCGCGGCGGGCGCGGCTTGCCTTGCGGGCCTGCCGGCCCCGGCCCGGGCCCGGCCCGGGCGCACCGCGACCCTGGGCGGGGGCGCCTTCGGCAGTTATTGGCGCCTGACATTTTCGCCGGGGATCGACGCCGGACCGGTGCGCGCGGCGGTGGAGCACGCCATCGCGGCGGTGGATGCAGCGCTTTCACCATTTCGTGCGGATTCCGATATTTCCCGCTTCAATGCCCTGGCGCCCGTAGGGTGGATCGAGGTCTCCGCCGGTGCCGCGCGGGTCATCACCGAGGGACTCAGGATCGCGCGGCTCACTGGCGGCGCCTTCGACCCGACGGTGGGCCCTGTGGTCGCGCGCTACGGATTCGGCCCGATTTCCGGCTCCCTGGCCGGATCCTATGACGCCATCCGCATCCGCGGGCATGGGGTCGGGAAGACGGCGCCGGGCCTGACCTTCGATCCCTGCGGCATCGCCAAGGGCTACGGCCTCGACCGCATCGACGGGCAGCTTCGGGCGCTCGGCCTGACCTCCTACCTGCTGGAGCTGGGCGGCGAGGTGCGCGCCCGGGGCCGTCATCCGGCGGGCCGGGCCTGGCGTGTCGCCATCGAACGGCCCGAAGCCGGTGCGCGAACCGCCCAGCGCATCCTGCGGCTCGAGGACCAAGCGCTGGCGACATCGGGGGATTGGATACAGAGCTATCAGATGAACGGCCGGCGTTTGAGCCACATCATCGACCCCGGGCGGCGCGCCCCGGTCGCCAGCCATGTGGCATCGGTTTCGGTGATCGCGCCCCAGGCCATGACAGCCGATGCGCTCGCCACCGGGTTGATGGCGATGGGACCGGAGAAGGGCTTGGCGCTTGCCGCCCGCCTCGACCTGCCGGTTCTCTATCTGCTGCGCGAGGGGGCGGAGTTGAGGGAGGCAGCGAGCCCCCGATTCGCCCCCTACGTGGTGGCGTGAGGAGAAGAGCGGTGGCCGAATTCCTTCTCAGCCTGGTGATCATCATCGCGGCCTTGGGCGGCCTCGGCTTGGGCCGGGTTTTGGGGCGCCCGGGTATCAGGGGGAGTTGCGGCGGACTGGCCGGCACCGCAAAGGACTCATGCCCCTGCCGCGATGCAACCCGGGAGGAACCCTCGCCATGACCCTGCCGCCGCCATCCGAAAGCCCCCGGGTCGCCGATTACATGGCCGCCCGCCCGATCACCCTGAGCCCCGGCATGGATATCCTCAAGGCCATGGGAATATTGCTGGACCGCAAGATTTCCGCCGCCCCTGTGCTCGACGAAAAGGGCCGGCTGGTCGGCATTCTCTCCAAGAAGGATTGCCTCAGGGTCGCCTTCACGGCGAGCTATCACCAGGAATGGGGCGGATCGGTAGCCGATTTCATGACCCCGGAGGTCGAGACCATCGACGCGGATCAGGATATCGTCTCCGCCGCGAAAAAGTTCCTGGACGGACCTTACCGGGTGTTTCCGGTGATGCACGCGGGCCGTCTCGCGGGCGTCATCAGCCGCCACGATATCCTAAAGGCGCTCAGCGAACAGTGGTAGGCGCGGGGCGCGCCGGTCAGGGCCGCGTCATCTTCGTCAGATCCACCTCGACCTTGACGCCGAGGCTTTCCAGACTGTCATAGAGCAACTGCACCGCATAGACCGGGTTATGGGCATAGGCGCCCGGATCCTTGGCGATGAACTGGAAATTATAAGCCGCGCGCACAAGGCGCGGGGTCCAGGCCTTGTAGGCGTTGGCCCGCACCGCCTCACCGGGATCGACGGCGCCGTTGGCGTTCTTGTCGGTGAAGAAATACGGGTGATGGTGGGAATCATAGAGAATAGGGCTTTTCCCGATGTTTGCGGCATAGGCGGAGATCGCCTTGCCGAGCGCGCCATGCAGGGTGGCGATCTCCTGGGCAATGCCTTCGGTCATGTTGCCGTCGCCGTCGTAGTCGACCCGGGAGCTTCGGATATCCTTGAGTGCCTTGCCGCCATGGCAAGCGGCGCACTCCGCCTCTTTGACCGTGAGCCGATGGGGATCGTGACACTGGGTGCAGGTGGCATGGGTCGGCGTGTGACGGAAACGCCCGTGATAGGTCTTGCCCGCGTATTCATAACCGCCCTTGGCGCCGGTGCCCCACAGGGTGGCCGCCGCCGCCCGGTAATGGACGTTGATGAAACCGAGCTCCTTGGACACCGTATCGGGGGGCAGGCTGGCGGTGGCCTTGTTGACGCTTTGCGTCGACTGACGGCCCTGATGGCAGACCATGCAGCGGGCGCTGGAACCCAAATTCCCGACCGGCAGGCCCGACGGGAACATGACGCTACTCAGGTTGCGTGCTTTTTCGTTGTGGCAGGTGACGCAGTCGATGACCGAACGGATGGGGGCCGGCTTATCGACCTTCCCCGCCGCGCTGCCGTCGCCACCCAGGAAATCGACGAAGCCCGGGCCTGAGTGACACATGGCGCAGCGCACAGGGACCTTGCCGTCCTTGTCCCAGTGGATGAAGGATTCGGATTTGACATTGGCATGGGGGGAGGCTTTCCAGGCCTCCAGGAAGGGGATCGCCGGGTGTTGCTCCTGGGCCGCAACCGGCAGGCCGAATCCAAGGCACAAAACAAACGATATGAGACTCTTCCACGGCATCGGCTTCCCCTCGCGATCGCGAATTATCCTTATTAATTCTACGACTATTCCGCCGACATGAAAGGACTGAAAGCTGAAAAATCCCCGGACCGCTGCCTTGGAAGCGCGACCGGCCGCGGGACCACCCTACGGCGCAGGCCGCAGCAACGCCAGGATCCCCTCCGCCACGGCCGCGGGCCCGCCGGCATTGGTGAACCGGGCCCAGGTTATGTCTCCGGTCTCAATACCCATCTGCTGCGCGACGACCTCCGCGGTGGCATCCGATGCATCGCCGCTGCGCGCCGCGACCCGCCCCGTCATCACCTCGGCCGGCGCCTCCAGCCAAACCCCTTGGAACGCGGCGCCGGCCCGGGCGGCGACCGCCTCCACGGCGGCCCGTTCTTCCGGCTTGGCGAACACGGCATCGGCAATGACCCATTGACCCGCCCGCAAGGCGGCCTCCGCCTCCGCCATCAGGGTCGCGTAGACCTCGGCGCTGGCTTCCGGCGTGTAGGACTCCGCGGCCAGGCGCGCCTCCGGCAAGACGCCGGCCAGGCGCTTGCGGATCAGGTCGCTGCGCAGATGCAGGGCGCCGGGCGCGCGGCCCAATCCCGGCGCCAGTGTCCGGGCGAGCGTCGTCTTGCCACTGCCCGACAACCCACCGATGGCCATCAGGCGGGCAGGAGGCGCCGGCGCGATGAAGTTCCTTGCCGCAGCCAGGTAGCGGCGCGCCGCCGCCTCACCGGCCCGTGCGGCGGCATCGGTTGCGCCTGCCAGGGCGAGCACATTGACCTTGGCGCGTACCGATGCCCGCAAGGCCAGCATGAGCGGCAGCACCGCCAGCGCGGCGGCATCGCCCGTGCGTCCGATGTAACGGCTGAGCGCCCGGTTGGCGAGGGCGGTCAGGCCATGAAAATCGAGGTCCATCAGGAGGAACGCGAAATCGTAGAACACGTCGATGACGGCGATCGTCTCGGAGAACTCGATGCAATCGAATAAGGTCGGACGGCCTTGCCACAGCACCACATTGCCGAGATGCAGATCGCCATGGCACTGACGCACGCGGCCCGCCGCGCGCCGGGCATCGAGATAGGTGGCTTGCGCGGCCAGCGCGGCCTTGAGTGCCCGGACCAATGCCTCGACCTCGGCGGGATCGACGGTCCCCGGTTGCGTCGCCATGTCAACGGCGTTCTCGTCAATGATCCGATCGAGTGCTCCGGCCCCGCCGAAAGGGGCGCCACGCCGCTCGGCCATCTCGTGCAGCGCCACGATCGAATCGACCAGTTGCGCAATCGATTCCTCTGTCAGCTCGCCGCGGCCGGCAATTCGATCGAAGGTCTGGCCCGGATCGAAGCGGCGCATGACCACCGCCCATTCGACCACCTCACCCTTCCCCGGTGCCTCAAGGTGATCAAGCGAGAACCTCCCGTCGGCACCCCGCCGCACCGCAACCACTCCCAGGTAGAGATCGGGTGCAGTGCGCCGGTTGAGCCGGATTTCCGCCTCGCAGGCCGCGTGGCGGCTGGCGAGCGCGGTCAGGTCGACGAAGCTGAAACGCACCGCCCGCTTGACCTTGTAGGCCAGACCGCCGGCCAGGATCACGTCGGAGATGTGGGTACGGATATGGGAGACCTGGTCCGCCTCCGCCGCCAAGCCATGGGTCCGGGGATCGGTAAGAAAGGCGATCACGGCATCC
>JAOTVC010000015.1 GCA_029863585.1 Alphaproteobacteria bacterium
TCAGGTGATGGCCGAAAAGGGCATCAACATCCAGTTGATCTCCACCTCGGAGATCAAGATCTCGGTCTTGGTGGCCGAGGATTATACGGAGCTTGCCGTCAGATCCCTGCATTCCGCCTATAACCTCGATCAGGAGTGAGCCCATGGCCCGCGAGGCCGCACAGTCACGGTTGGACGCCCTCTGGGCGCGGGGCCGCGCGTTCCTGGGCACCCGCCTTGCCATCATGGGCGGGGCCATGAGCTGGGTGTCGGAGCGCAACCTGGTGGCCGCCATCTCCAACGGCGGCGGCTTCGGCATCATCGCCTGCGGCGCCATGACGCCGGAGCTTCTGGCCGAGGAAATCGCCGGCACCAAGCAGCTCACCACCCAGCCGTTCGGGGTCAACCTGATCACCATGCATCCGGAGCTCGATCAGTTGATCGATGTCTGTCTCGATGCCGGCACCGGGCATGTGGTCCTGGCCGGCGGCCTGCCGCCGGGCGCCGCCATCGCGCGGCTCAAGGAGGGTGGCGCCAAGGTGATCTGTTTCGCCCCGGCGCTTGCCATCGCCAAGCGGCTGGTGCGCGTCGGCGTCGATGCCATCGTTATCGAAGGCATGGAGGCCGGCGGCCATACCGGGCCGGTGGCGACCTCGGTCCTGGCCCAGGAAATCCTGCCGGTGATCCGCGATGTCCCGGTCTTCGTCGCCGGCGGCATCGGTCGCGGCGAAGCCATCGTCAGCTATCTGGAGATGGGGGCGGCGGGGGTGCAGATGGGCACCCGCTTCGTCTGCGCCCAGGAATCCATCGCCCATGCGGCGTTCAAGAAGGCCTTCATCCGTGCCCAGGCGCGGGATGCCGTGCTTTCGGTGCAGCTTGACCCGCGCTTTCCCGTCATCCCGGTCCGGGCGCTGGCCAACAAGGCGACCGACGCTTTCCTCCAGCGCCAGCGCGAGCTGATCGACGCCGTGGACAGCCAGCATATGGACCAGAAGGAAGCCCAGCTCGCGATCGAGCATTTCTGGGCCGGCGCGCTGCGCCGCGCGGTGATCGACGGCGACGTCGAAAACGGTTCCCTCATGGCCGGTCAGTCGGTCGGCATGGTGGCGAAGGAACAGACAACCCAGGAAATCCTCGACGAATTGGTCGAGCAGGCTGTCGAAAAGCTGCTCGACCGGCACCGAATGGAGACGGCTGAATAATGCAGGCGGTCCCGACCGGGGCGGGTCCGCGCCGGCTCTTGGGACGAATTCGAGACGTCATGGCCGGCGAAGGCACCGCCCAAGGGAAGCTGGACAAGGTGGTGCAGATCATCGCCGCCGGCATGGTGGCGGAGGTCTGCTCGGTCTACATCCTGCGCGCCGGTGAAGTGCTGGAGCTGTTCGCCACCAAGGGCC
The DNA here is from genome assembly GCA_029863585.1 of Alphaproteobacteria bacterium. Taxonomy (GTDB): domain Bacteria; phylum Pseudomonadota; class Alphaproteobacteria; order SMXQ01; family SMXQ01; genus SMXQ01. Next base: position 1,377 of record JAOTVC010000015.1, read on the forward strand.
TGAGGCGCCGGGCGGTGCACCAGACTCGCCTGCGGGTGGGCGAGGGCCTGGTCGGCGAGATCGCGGCCCATGCCAAGTCGATGGCCCTGGCCGACGCCCAGTCCCATCCCGCCTTCGTCTACCGTCCCGAAACCGGGGAGGATCCCTATCGCTCCCTGATGGGGGTGCCGATCCTGCGCTCGGGGCGGGTGGCCGGCGTCCTGGTGGTGCAGAACAAGACCGCGCGCAGCTACTCCGACGAAGAGATCGAGGCCATGGAGATCACCGCCATGGTGGTGGGGGAACTGGTGGCCAGCGCCGATCTGGTCAATCCCGGCGAGCGCGCGCCCGCCGAGGGCAACGCGTTGCTGCCGATCCGGCTCGACGGGGTGGCCCTGAACGGCGGCCTGGCGATGGGCCAGGCCGTGATCCATCAGCCCGACATCGCCATCCGCCATGTGGTGGCGGAGGATCCGGAGATCGAGCTCAAGCGCCTGGCCGAGGCCTTGGCGTCGGTGCATGCCGACCTCGACCGCCTGTTCGGCAGCGGCCAGTTGGCCGATGCCGGGGAACACCGGGACGTGCTGGACGCCTACCGCATGGTGGCTTCGGACTCGGGATGGTCGAGCCGGATCCGCGATGCGATCCGCTCCGGCCTTACCGCCGAGGCCGCGGTCCAGCAGGTGCGCGAAAATATCCGCATGCGCATGAGTCAGGTCAGCGATCCCTATCTGCGCGAACGGCTCGACGACATGGAGGACCTGTCGCTCCGCCTGTTGCAGCGGCTCACCGGCGCGTCCACGGGGCAGGCCGATCGCGAGCTGCCGCCCAACGTCGTCGTGGTGGCGCGTTCGATGGGCCCGGCGGAGCTGCTCGACTACGATCCCCGCCGCTTGCGGGCGCTGATCATGGAGCGCGGCTCGACCACCGCCCATGTGTCGATCGTGGCCCGGGCGCTGGATATCCCGGTGATCGGCCAAGTCAAGGACCTGTTCACCAAGGTCGATGCCGGCGATACCGTGATCGTCGATGCCGAGAACCGCCAGGTCTTCGTGCGCCCGGTGGAGGATGTGCAACAGGGCTTTGCGGAATCGATGCGCCTCAGGGCGGAGCGCCGGCAGGCCTATTCGCAGTTGCGCGATGAACCGGCGGTGACCCGGGACGGTGCCGAGGTGCGGCTCAATATCAATGCGGGGCTGGAGCTGGATGTGCCCCAGGTCCATAGCACGGGTGCCGACGGCATCGGGCTGTTCCGCACCGAAATTCCGTTCATGGTGCGCGCCACCTATCCCGACGTGGACGCCCAGGCGGCGCTGTACCGTGCCGTGTTCGATCAGGCCAAGGGCAAGCCGGTGGTATTCCGCACCCTGGATGTCGGGGGCGACAAGGAGCTGCCCTATTTCGAGAGCGAAGCGGGGGAGAACCCGGCGCTCGGCTGGCGCGCCATCCGTATTGCGCTGGATCGCCCGGCGATGCTGCGCCAGCAGGTGCGCGCCCTGGTGCGCGCCGCCCAAGGGCGGCCGCTTGCGGTCATGTTCCCGATGATTGCGGAGGTCGCGGAATTCGTTCAGGCGCGCGGGGTGCTGGACATGGAACTGGAGCGGGAAAAGGCGGCGCGCGGGAGGCTGCCCAAGACGTTGTCGGTCGGGGCCATGGTCGAGGTCCCCTCGCTGCTGTGGCAATTGCCGGCACTGTTGGAACGGGTGGATTTCCTGTCGGTCGGATCCAACGACCTGCTGCAGTTCCTGTTCGCTTCCGATCGCGGCAATCCGCGCATCGCCGACCGCTTTGATCCGCTGTCGCCGCCGGCGCTGAAGGTGTTGCGCGATGTCGCGCGGGCCGCGGAAAAGGCCGGCGTGCCGCTGTCGCTGTGCGGCGAGATGGCAAGCCGCCCGTTGGAGGCGATGGCGCTGATCGGCCTGGGTTACCGTTCTCTCTCCCTCGCCGCGACGTCGATCGGACCGGTCAAGGCGATGGTGCGCTCGCTGCGTTGCCGCCCGCTGGAGGACTATCTGAAGACCATCATGGAAGGTTCGGAACATAGCCTGCGCGACCGGCTCAAGTCTTTCGCCCAGGATCATGGCGTCCTCATCTAAATTGGGCTTGCGGCCATATGGCGATTGGCCCCAGGATGCGAATTTGCTAACACTTGGCTGGTCCCGGCAGGGGCAGGGTGCGGCGGCGCCGGATGGCGCCATGTGGCTGGCAGCGCGCATCCGATGACGAGGCAAGGATGAGCGAAAGCACCCTCGAAAGGGAAAGCCCTCCCGAGGCAGGCGGTACGGAAGTGATCGTCGGCGCCACGGGCCAGGAGTTGCGCGAGCATCGCGAGGCGCTGGGCGCCAGCCTGAGCGACGTGTCCGATACGCTGTGCATCCGCCGGGAATTCCTCGAATCCCTGGAATCGGGCCATTACGATGCCCTTCCCGGCGCGGCATACGCGGTCGGTTTCGTGCGTTCCTATGCCAAGTATCTCGGCCTCGACGCCGATGCGATGGCGCGCCAGTTCAAGGTCGAGCTCACCGGGGAACGGCCGACCGCGCGGCTCGATTTCCTCACCCCGGCCGCCGAGAGCCGGGTTCCCACCGCGGCCATCGTCTTCGTCGCCGTGCTCCTGGCGATCGCGATTTACGGGCTGTGGTACTTCTTCAACGCCCGCGACGTTTCGGTCAGCGACGTCGTGCCTGAAATTCCGCCGCGCCTGGCCGCGACCGTGGCGCCGAGGACAGCGCCAACGCCGGCGGTCAAGCCCGCGCCTGGGACGCCCGCCCCTCCGGCCAGCGGGCTCGGAACGGACCCGGCCAAGCCGGCCGAAGCCGTCCAACCGCCGGCGCCTGCGGGCGCGGCTACCGCCGCCGCCCCAGCGGACCGCAAACCGGCCGGATCCCCGACCGCGGGCGATCTGTCAAAGACGGCGAAAACCGCGGCGCCGCAGTCCGCGGCTGAGTCCGCGGCTCAGCCCACGCCAAGGCTTGAAGTGATGCCCGCGGCCCCTGAATCCCCGGCGCTGGCGAACGGGTCCGCGCCGAAGCCCCAGGCCGCCGCGCCTGAGGCGGTGGCTTCCGAAGCGGCGGCCGATCAGGCGACCGCCCAGGCCGCCGCAATCAAGCCGCCCTTGCCCGCTCCGATCCCGCCCACGCGGCGCCCCGACCCGCCGCGTGAGGCGGGGGGCGGCCAGCAGGTGGCCTCGGCGGCGCCGTCGCAGCCAGAGGCATCGGCCGCGCCCGCCGCCGGCAAGTTGGCCGTGCCGCGTGTGGTGCTGCAGGCCAAGGCCGACAGCTGGGTCGAGCTGCGCACGGGATCCGGCGAGCTGGTGATTTCCCGGGTCCTGACCAAGGGCACCACCTATTCGGTTCCACCCCGGCCGGGGATGACGCTGACCACCGGCAACGCCGGGGGGCTGGAAATCCTGGTCGATGGCGTGGCGCTGCCGCCGCTCGGCCCCGCCGGTGCGGTGCGCCGGGATATTTCGCTCGATCCGGACGGGCTCAAGGGCCGCATCGCCGGCCGCTCCCGCTGAGCCACGGATTCCTTGATTTTTTGGCCGAACCGACGCAGTACTGGGGCAAAGAGCCCGCGGGCCAGCCGGGATCGCCGGCTGAGCCAGGGGTCCGGGGACGATAGATGAGCATTCGCCCGTTTCGCGATATCAAGAGGCGCCCGACCCGCCAGATTCATGTCGGGCCGGTGGCCGTCGGCGGCGGCGCCCCGATCACGGTGCAGTCGATGACCAATACGGCGACCACCGATGTCGCCGCCACCGTCGACCAGGTCCGCCGCCTGGAGGCCGCGGGTGCCGATATCGTGCGCATTTCCTGTCCCGACGAGGCGTCCAGCCGGGCGCTCAAGGACATCATCGCCGAGGTGACGGTGCCGATCGTCGCCGACATCCATTTCCATTACCGCCGCGCCATCGAGGCGGCAGAGGCGGGGGCCGCCTGCCTGCGCATCAATCCCGGCAATATCGGTTCCATGGACCGGGTGCGCGAGGTCGTGGCCGCCGCCCGGGATCACGGCTGTTCCATGCGCATCGGCGTCAACGCGGGCTCGCTGGAACGCGATTTGCTGGAGAAATACGCCGAACCGTGTCCCGAGGCCCTGGTGGAAAGCGCCCAGCGCCACATCCGCATCCTGGAAGACAATGATTTCCTGGAGTTCAAGATCTCGGTCAAGGCATCGGATGTATTCCTCGCCGTCGCCGCCTATCGCGGCCTGGCCGAGGCCTGCGACTATCCGCTGCACCTCGGCATCACCGAAGCCGGCGGCCTCAGGACCGGCACCATCAAGTCGGCGATCGGCTTGGGCACCCTGCTGTGGGAGGGCATCGGCGACACGCTCCGGGTCTCGCTTTCCGCCGACCCGGTTGAGGAGGTCCATGCCGGGTTCGAGATCCTCAAGGCGCTCAACCTGCGCCACAAGGGGGTGACCGTGATCGCCTGCCCGTCCTGTGCCCGCCAGCAGTTCGAAGTGATCGATACGGTGGCCAAGATCGAGGAACGCCTGGCCCATATCTCGACGCCCCTGACGCTGTCGATCATCGGCTGTGTGGTGAACGGCCCGGGCGAGGCGCGGGAGACCGACATCGGCATCACCGGCGGCGGCAACGGAACCCACATGGTCTATCTCGGGGGCAAGACCGACCACAAGATCGGCAGCGACGAGATGATCGACCACGTCGTCGAACTGGTTGAAAAGCGCGCGGCGGAGATCGAAGCGGCGGCGGACGCCGATGACGCGGCCGAAGCCGCCGATGCCCAAGCTGCCGCCGGCATCGGATCCGGCGCCGAGCGAGGATAGGCTTTGGTTCAGCTTCAGCCGGTACGCGGCACCCACGACATCTTACCCGACCAGGCCCGCCGGCACCGCCACATCCGCGAGACGGCGCGCGAATTGGCCGAACGCTACGGCTATGCCGAAATGGCGACGCCGATCTTCGAGTTCACCGAGGTATTCAAGCGCACTCTCGGCGACACCTCCGATATCGTCACCAAGGAGATGTACACCTTCCCCGACCGCTCGGGGGACGAGATCACGCTCCGGCCCGAAGGCACCGCGGGCATCGCCCGGGCGCTGATTTCCGGTGGACTGGGCCAGAGCCTGCCGCTCAAGGTGTTCTATTCCGGGCCCATGTTCCGCCACGAACGGCCGCAGAAGGGCCGGTTGCGCCAGTTCCACCAGATCGGCGTCGAGCTGATCGGCGCCGCCGCGCCCTTGGGCGATGTCGAAGTCATCGCGTTGGCCGCCGACATCCTCGATGCGCTTGGGCTGACGGCGCGCGCGGTGCTTGAGCTCAACACCCTGGGCGATACCGAAAGCCGCGGCGCCTACCGCGCGGTGCTGGTCGACTACCTCACCGCGCACCGCGGCCAATTGTCCGAAGACAGCCTAAACCGCCTTGAACGCAACCCCTTGCGGATCCTCGATTCCAAGGACGAGGGCGACAAGCGCGTGGTGGCCGACGCGCCGGTTTTCAGCGACTACCTGACCGAGGGCGCGCGCGGCTTCTTCGATCAGGTCAGATCGGGGCTCGACGGTCTCGGGATCGCCTACCGGATCAATCCGCGCCTGGTGCGGGGCCTCGATTACTATTGCCATACCGCGTTCGAGTTCATCACCGAGGATCTCGGTGCCCAGGGGACGGTCCTGGCCGGCGGGCGCTATGACGGGTTGATCGAGACCATGGGCGGGGCCGCCACGCCGGGGGTCGGCTGGGCGGCGGGCATCGAGCGGCTGGTCATGCTGGTGGACGATGACGCCCCGGCGCCCCGGCCGGTGGTCGTGATCCCCGTCGGAGCCGATGCGGAGGCGGCGGCGTTCAAGCTGACCCAGCGCCTGCGCCATGCCGGGATCACCGCCGATATCGGATTCTCGGGCAACCTCAGCCGCCGCATGAAGCGCGCCAACCGCGAGGGCGCCTCCCATGCCGTGATCCTCGGCACCGACGAGCTCGCCCGCAACGCCGCGACCCTGCGTGACATGGAGAGCGGCGACCAGGAAGAAGTGGCCCTCGACGCACTTGTGGAGCGGCTTCTGGCTGGCCGTTAGCCGCCCCGCCGGAGCCGCCATGACCGCTGCCGCACCCGGTTCCAGCCCCTCGCCGTCAGGCACGCCCCGGCTCGCCCGCCTGGTGGTCGCCGGCGTCGACCACCTCACCGCGGGCCAGGGGCTGCGTGACCGGCTGTTCGTCGAGGCCCCCGATCTCCCCGATTTCTATAGCAGGCTCGGCGCCGCCGGCCTGGACGAGGGGGTTCTGGTCGCCACCTGCGACCGGGTCATCGTCATCGGCGCCAGCGAGGATCCCGATCGCGGGGCCGCCGCCATCCGCCACGCCCTGGCGGGCCAGGCGGGGCTCAAGGACCAGGACCTCGAAGGCAGCTTCTTCGCGCGCACGGGGGCCGAGGCGCTCGAGCATTTCTTCTCCATCGCCGCGTCCCTCGAAAGCCAGGTGCTGGGCGAGCCCGAGGTCCTGGGCCAGGTCAAGGCGGCGCAGCGGGCGGCCGAGACCGCGACGCAGTTAAGCCGCGAGCTCGCCTCTGTGTTCGAGGCTACCTACGCAGTGGCCAAACGGGTGCGCAGCGAAACCGCGATCGGGGAGAACGCGGTGTCGATTGCCGCCGCCGCCTGTCAGGTGGCGCGCGAGGTCCTGGGCCGGTTTGCCGAAACCCGCTGCCTTCTCGTCGGCGCCGGGGAGGCCGGCGTGCTGGTGGCCGAAAAACTCAAGGACCAGGGGTTGGCCGATCTCTGGGTCGCCGACCCGCTCGGCTCCCGTGGCGATGCCCTGGCGGCGCGTCTCGGTGCCCACCGGCTGGCCATGGAGGACATCGCGGGCGCCCTTCACCGCATGGACCTGGTGCTGGCGGGACTGGGCGGCGCGGTGCCGGTGATCACCCGCGAGGCGACGGCGCAAGCCTTGAAACAGCGGCGTTTCCGCCCCATCTTCCTACTCGATGCCGCGGTGCCCGCCGATGTTGAGCCTGACGTGGCCGGCCTCGATGGGGCCTATCTTTTCAATCTTCAGGACCTCGAGCGCATCGCCCTGCAGGGCCAGGAAAAGCGCTCCTTTGCCGCCATCGATGCGCGGCTGATCGTCGAGGACGAGGTGGCGGCGTTCTCCCTGGCCGAGGAATTCCGGGCCCAGGCTCCGGCGGTGCGGGCGCTGCGACGCCATTACGAGGAGCAGCGCCGGGCCGTGTTGGAGGCCAATCCAGGCGTCTCCGCCGACGAGGCGACCCGGCTCTTGGTCAACCGCCTGCTGCATGGGCCGTTCCGGGCGCTCCGTGAGCTCGCCGCGGACGCCCAATCGGGGGCGGGTCGGGCCGCGCTTGACGCCGATCTTGTTGCCCGGCTATTCGGTGTGCCCGCCCAGCGCTTCGACCCGCCTGCGGGCGAAGACGATGAAGGAACGTCATGAGTATCGAACAGAATCAGGAACACGCGCCGGCCCCGGGGTTCGAGGGAAAGCTGGACCAGGTGCTGGCCCGGCGCGACTTGCTCTCCCGCCGGTTGGAGGCGAGCGCCGACCTCAGCCCCGATGAGCTCGCCAAGCTGTCCAAGGAATATTCCGACCTGGCCGGCGTCGTCGCCCATATCGAGGAATGGAAGAGCGCCTGCGACGAGATCGCCGAACTCGCCGCCATGATCGCGGATGCCGGCGAGGACGCAGAGATGCGCAAGATGGCGGAGGACGAGTTCGAGACGCTCAAGGCCCGCATGCCGAAGCTGGAGCAGGCCATCAAGCTGGCCTTGGTGCCGAAGGACGAGGCCGACGACCGCAACGCCATCCTCGAGGTCCGGGCCGGCACCGGCGGCGACGAGGCCGCCCTGTTCGCGGCCGATCTGTTCCGCATGTACCAGCGCTATGCCGATCTCCGTGGCTGGAAGTTCGAGGTGATGGAGATCTCGGAAACCGACAGGGGCGGCTTCAAGGAAGCCGTCGCCAACATCACCGGCGCCGGCGTGTTCGCGCGGCTCAAGTTCGAATCCGGCGTCCACCGCGTGCAACGGGTGCCCCAGACCGAGACCCAGGGGCGCATCCACACCTCGGCGGCGACCGTGGCGGTGCTGCCGGAGGCCGAGGAAGTGGATGTCGAGATCAACGACAAGGACCTTCGGATCGACGTGTTCCGGGCCTCGGGCCCCGGGGGCCAGTCGGTCAACACCACCGATTCCGCGGTCCGCATCACCCATCTGCCGACCGGCATCGTGGTTTCCCAGCAGGACGAGAAGTCGCAGCACAAGAACCGCGCCAAGGCCATGAAGATCCTGCGCGCCCGCCTCTACGACCACATGCGCCGGGAGCTTGACGCCGAACGGGCCGCCAACCGGCGTTCCCAGGTCGGCAGCGGCGATCGGTCCGAACGCATCCGCACCTACAATTATCCCCAGGGCCGGGTGACCGATCACCGCATCGGCCTGACGCTGCACAAGCTCGACCGCATCATGGCCGGCGACGGCCTCGACGAGGTGGTCGAGGCGCTGATCGCCGAAGACCAGGCGAGCCGATTGGCGGAGGAGCATTGAGCGCGCCGATGATCCTTTCCGCCCGCCTGCGGGCCGCCGCCGGCGTCCTCAAGGACGCGGGCCTGCCAGCGCCCGTATTCGAGGCGCGGGCGCTGGTGGCCGGGGTGCTGGGCCTCAGCCGGGAAGAGATGGTGGCACGCCCCGAGCGGCCCATCGCGGACGTGGAGGAGACGCGGCTTGCCGATGCGCTGGCGCGCCGGGCGGCCGGCGCGCCGCTTGCCCGGATCACCGGTGAGCGTGAATTCTGGAGCCTCAGCATCCGGCTCGGTCCCGACACCCTTGTGCCCCGGCCGGAGACCGAAACCGTGATCGAAGCCGTTCTGGCGCATGTCGAGGACCGCGACCGAGCCTGTTCCATCCTCGACCTCGGCACCGGATCGGGGTGCATCCTGCTGGCGCTGCTTTCGGAATTGCCCCGCGCCCGTGGTCTTGGTGTCGATCTGGCCGCAGGCTGCCTTGCCCAGGCGGCGGACAATGCGCGCCGCCTGGGATTTTCGGACCGTGCCGGCTTTACGGCGGGGGACTGGGGCCGCGGTCTCGACGGCGCCTTCGACATCATCGTCGCCAATCCGCCCTATGTCGCGCGGGACGAGGCGGCCGCATTGCCCGTCGAAGTGCGCGATTTCGATCCGGATCTGGCGCTTTTTGGCGGTGCGGACGGCCTGGAGGCATACCGGGCGCTTGCCCCGGACCTCGTCCGGCTGCTGGCTCCCGGTGGCATCGGCGTGGTGGAGATGGGTGCCGGCCAGGCCGAGGAAATCGCCGCAATCTTCAAGGATTCCGGGCTTTTCGTGGGTTCCGCGTGGTGTGATCTCGCGGGCCATGCACGGGCTCTGCCGCTCGCCACCGGGCCGCGGCCCCTGGAACGGGGAAGATCGAAAAAAAAGGTTGGAAATCGGGTCGTTCCCGTCTAGTTTTGCCCCCGTTGAGCGTGAGCCGGGGGGCTCCGCTCTCACCCCGAAAGCGGATACTTTGTTGCCGGCTTGGCCCGTGCTGCGGGTCCTTAGCGTGACAGTCGGAAACGGCCTACGGGGGCATAGCCTCTCGACACAACAAGACATGTGGGACGAGTAGTGAACGGAAAACGCAGCCGCGGCCGGTCGGGCCGCAACAAACCGTCCAGTCCGAGAAATCAGACCTACGATTCAAGCGGCCCAGAGGGAAAAGTCCGCGGCTCCGCCAATCAGGTCTTCGAGAAATATCTGGCTCTCGCCCGTGACGCGCAATCCGCCGGCGACCGGATATCTGCCGAAAACTACTTCCAGCACGCCGAACACTACTTCCGGATCCTGAGCGTTAACGCCCAGAACGACCGGAACCGGCAGCAGGTCAACGGCGCCTCCCCAGGTCCCGCCCAAAGCGGCCGGCCGAACGGCCGGGACGAGGCGGAGACCGATGATCCCGCCAGTATGCCGCAGCCGGCGATGGTCCCGGCGCCGGAGCCGGAAAACGGGGTCGCCGCGGCCCGGCCCAGGGGACGCCCTCCGCGCCAGCGCCGGACCGCGACCCGGGACAAGGAGCAGACCGCGTCCCGGGATAAGGACCAGACCGACGATCCAACGCCCGAATCGGCCGAGACCTGAGCGCTCCGCTCGCCGTGCCGGCACCGTTACCGGCGCCGCGCCCGGTTGCCGTCCGATCGTCCGGACCGGCCGGGGCCGCATACCCCTAGTCGCCACATCCTGTGGTGAATCGTCCGCGCGGCGATCCGTATCGCCCTCGTGTCTTCCCGCGAACTTGTCCTCCAACGGACATGGACTAAGATGAGCGGCGCCATAAGGCTTCTCTCTTGATCGTCCATCTGCCGGCACGCGGAGCCACGGGGGTTCAAGCTGCGTTGAATTACCCAATCTCATGACCCGGAGCGCTTGAATGTGCGGGATCGCGGGCTTGCTCGACCTCACGCGGGGCCAGCCGGCGGGTGCCTTGAAACGCACCGCGCAGCTCATGGCGGGTGCCGTGGCGCATCGCGGGCCCGACGGCGACGGCGTCTGGGCCGATGAACTGGGGGGCCTGGCGCTGGGCCACCGGCGGCTTGCGGTGATCGATCCCAGCGCCGCGGGCGATCAGCCCATGACCTCCGCCGATGGCCGCTTCGTCATCTCCTATAACGGCGAGATCTATAACGCCGCCGAGCTTCGCGACCAGCTTGGGGCCGCCCAGACCCGGTCCTTGCGCGGGCGCTGCGATACCGAGGTCCTGCTGGAGGCCTGCGCCCATTGGGGCGCCGAGGACGCGGTGCGGCGCGCCGTCGGCATGTTCGCCTTCGCGCTGTGGGACAAGCGCGAGCGCACCCTTACCCTGGTGCGGGACCGGCTGGGGATCAAGCCGCTCTATTGGGGCCATGTCGGGCGGGCGATCGTCTTCGGGTCGGAGTTGAAGGCGCTCGCCCGGGCGCCGGGTTTCGCGTCGGAGCTCGATCCGGTGGCGCTCGCCGCCTATTTCCGGCTCGCCTATGTGCCGGCGCCCAGGACGGTCTACCGGGGCATCTCCAAGGTCAGGCCCGGGCATATCCTCACCGTCGGCCCGAGCGGGGCGGTGTCCGAGCGCTGCTACTGGGACCTTGCCACCATCGCCGCCGCCGGCAGCCGGCTCGCCGATCCCCTGGACGCGGCACAGGCCACGGACGCCCTGGAGGCCCTGCTGGGCGAAGCGGTGGGCGCGCGCATGGCCGCCGACGTGCCGCTCGGCGGGTTCCTGTCCGGCGGGATCGATTCCACGGCGGTGGTTGCCCTGATGCAGGCGCGATCCGCCAGGCCGGTGAAGACCTTCACCGTGGGCTTCGAGGACGCCGGATACAACGAGGCGCCCCATGCCGGGGCGGTGGCGGCGCATCTCGGTACCGATCACACCACGTTGACCGTAACGGCGGCGGACGCGCTCGACCTCCTGCCCGGCCTGGCTGACATCTATGACGAGCCCTTTGGCGACGCCAGCGCCATTCCCATGGTCCTGGTCTCCCGCCTCGCCCGGCGCGCCGTCACGGTGGCCCTGTCCGGCGACGGCGGCGACGAACTGTTCGCGGGCTATGACCGCTACCGGCTGGCCGGAGCCGTCCGCTTGCCGGGACTGCCGGGTGCCTTGCGAAAGGCGGTGGGCGGCGTGCTGGGGGCGCTGCATCCGGATCTCTGGCAGTCGGCCGCGGGCGCCCTGCCGGGGCGTTTCAACCGGCCCGGCCAGGGGGACAGGATCGCCAAGCTCGCCCGTGTCCTGAAAGCCGGCGACGACGATGCGCTCTACCGCGCCGTGCTCTCGATCTGGGAGAGCCCCGGCGAGGTGCTGCGCCTTCCCGGCAGCGCGGCCGAGGCCGATGCCGCGCCGGAGCCCATCGGCACCCAGGATTTTCTCTCCCTCATGCAGTATCGCGATATGGCGGGCTACCTCCCCGACGACATCCTGGTCAAGCTGGACCGGGCCTCCATGGCGGTGGGGCTGGAGGCTCGGGTGCCGATGCTCGATCATCGGCTGGTGGAGTTCGCTTGGCGGCTGCCCGTCAAGTACAAGCGCCGGCGCGGCCGGACCAAATGGTTGCTGCGCCGGGTGGTGCAGCGTCATGTCCCGAGCAGCCTGATGGAGCGGCCCAAGATGGGCTTCAACGTGCCCATCGGCGACTGGCTCCGCGGGCCCTTGCGCGACTGGGCCGAAACCCTGCTGGATCCGGCGCGCCTCAAATCCGAAGGCGTGCTGGACGCCGATATTGTGGCGCGCATATGGGCCCAGCACCAGGGTGGCCGGCACGACTGGACCAACCGGCTGTGGACGATCCTGATGTACCGGGCTTGGGCGGAAAAATGGCGCTGAGCGCTCCCCTTGCCATCTCCGGATCAGCCCCTATATAGATTTTGTCCCTAGGGGAGAGGGGGTTAACCGTTCCTAACCCCTTGGAAGATAAGTTTTGCAAGCCGCTCCGAGCCTGCCTGGGGCGGTCATAGCCTGAGACCGAGGACAAGAGATGGATTTCGAAAAATTCACCGAGCGCTCGCGCGGCTTCATCCAGGCCGCTCAGGGTCAGGCCACCAGCCTCAAGCACCAGGAACTGGTGCCCGAGCACTTTCTCAAGGTCATGCTGGATGATGAGGAAGGCCTGGCCGCCAACCTGATGAACCAGGCCGGCGCCGATCCGAAGGCCGCCGCCGCCGCCGTGGCGGCGGCGCTCAAGGCGCGGCCCAGGGTGGAAGGGGCCGGCGCGGGCCAGATCTATCTTGGCCAGGAAACCGCGCGCATCCTGCAGAGCGCCGAGGAGGTTGCCAAGAAGGCCGGCGACAGCTTCGTCACCGCCGAGCGTCTGCTGCTTGCCATGGCCCTGGCCGCGGGCACCAAGGTGGCGAAGATCCTGGCGGATTCGGGCCTGACCGCGCAGAACCTCAACGCCGCGATCGAGGCCGTGCGCAAGGGCCGCACCGCCGACAGCCAGAGTGCCGAGGATTCCTACGACGCGCTGAAGAAATATGCCCGCGACCTGACCCAGGTCGCCCGGGACGGCAAACTGGACCCGGTGATCGGCCGTGACGAGGAGATCCGGCGCACCATTCAGGTGCTCTCGCGCCGCACCAAGAACAATCCGGTGCTGATCGGTGAACCCGGCGTCGGCAAGACCGCCATCGCGGAGGGTCTGGCGCTGCGCATCGTCAACGGCGACGTGCCCGAGAGCCTCAAGAAGAAGAGCCTGCTCTCCCTCGACCTCGGCGCGCTGATCGCCGGGGCCAAGTTCCGCGGCGAGTTCGAAGAGCGTCTCAAGGCCGTCTTGCAGGAAATCGGCGCCGCCGAGGGCGAGATCATCCTGTTCATCGACGAACTGCATACCCTGGTGGGCGCGGGCGCCGCGGAAGGCGCCATGGACGCCTCCAACATGCTGAAACCCGCCCTGGCGCGCGGCGAGCTGCACTGCGTCGGCGCCACCACGCTGGATGAATACCGCAAGCATATCGAAAAGGACGCGGCGCTTGCCCGGCGCTTCCAGCCGCTCTTCGTTTCCGAGCCTACGGTGGAGGACACCATCTCCATCTTGCGCGGCATCAAGGAGAAGTACGAGCTGCATCACGGCGTGCGGATCTCCGATTCGGCCCTGGTGTCGGCGGCGACGCTGTCGAACCGCTACATCTCCGACCGCTTCCTGCCCGACAAGGCGATCGATCTGATGGACGAGGCGGCGAGCCGCTTGCGCATGGAGGTCGATTCCAAGCCCGAGGCGATCGACGAGCTCGACCGGCGCATCATCCAGCTCAAGATCGAACGCGAGGCCTTGAAGAAAGAGGACGACGCGGCTTCCAAGGAGCGCTTGAAGGCGCTTGAGAAGGATCTTGCAACGCTCGAGGCCCAGTCCAAGGAAATGACACTCGCCTGGGAAGCGGATAAGCAGAAGCTGGCCTCCGCCCAGAAGCTCAAGGAAGAGCTCGATAAGGCGCGCTCGGAGCTCGAGGTGGCCCAGCGCGGCGGCGATCTCACCCGCGCCGGCGAGCTGACCTACAGCGTCATTCCCGATCTGGAAAAGCGCCTCGCGGAAGCGGAGACCTCTGAACAGGGCTCGATCGTGAAGGAAGAGGTGACACCGGAGAACATCGCCTCCGTGGTGTCGCGCTGGACCGGCATCCCGGTCGACAAGATGCTGGAGGGCGAGCGCGAGAAGCTCCTGCATATGGAAGAGAGCCTCGCCGCCCGGGTGGTCGGCCAGGCCGGCGCCATCGAGGCGGTTTCCAATGCCGTGCGCCGTGCCCGCGCCGGGCTTCAGGACCCCCACCGGCCGATCGGATCGTTCATGTTCCTGGGCCCCACCGGCGTCGGCAAGACCGAACTGACCAAGGCGCTGGCCCAGTTCCTGTTCGACGACGACCAGGCCATGGTCCGCATCGACATGTCGGAATACATGGAGAAGCATTCCGTGGCGCGGCTGATCGGCGCGCCGCCGGGCTATGTCGGTTACGAAGAGGGCGGGGCGCTGACCGAGGCCGTGCGGCGCAGGCCCTATCAGGTGATCCTGTTCGATGAGATCGAAAAGGCCCATGCCGACGTGTTCAACGTCCTTCTGCAGGTGCTGGACGACGGCCGCCTCACCGACGGCCAGGGCCGCACCGTCGATTTCACAAATACCTTGATCGTCATGACGTCGAACCTCGGCTCCGAATACCTGGCGGCCGCAGGGGGCCAAGAGGGCCAGGATCCGAAGGAGGCCGAAAAGGCGGTGATGGCCGCGGTGCGCAACCATTTCCGGCCCGAATTCCTCAACCGGCTCGACGAGATCCTGGTCTTCCACAGGCTCAGCCGCGAGGACATGGCCACCATCGTCGATATCCAGCTCGGCCACCTTCAGGGCCTGTTGGCCGACCGCAAGATCACCCTCGAGCTCGATGACTCGGCGCGGGCCTGGCTCGCCGATGCCGGATTCGACCCGGCCTACGGCGCGCGGCCACTCAAGCGGGTGATCCAGCGCAGCCTGCAGAACCCGCTGGCCGGCTTCATCCTGGACGGAACCGTCGGCGACGGTGAAACCGTCACGGTGACGGCGGGGCCCGATGGGCTGATGATCAACGGCAGGGCGGCGGAAGCGGCCTGATCCCGGCTCCGCCCGGGCGCGGGATCAGTCGGTCAGGCGCGCGAAGGCGCCGTCGATCTCTGTCTTGGCGGCAAGGAAGCGCTTCAGTTCCGCGCCCTTCAAGGTGCGCCCGGTGGGCAGCTTCAAACCGAGCGGGTTGACCTGGCGATTGTTGCGCAGGACCTCGTAATGGAGATGCGGGCCGGTGGAACGGCCGGTCGATCCCACGTAACCGATGGTCTGGCCCTGGCGCACCCGGTGCCCGCGGCGGATGCCCTTGGCGATCGCCCGCATATGGGCATAGGCCGTCGCGTAGGTGGTGTTATGCCGGATGCGGACATAAAGTCCGTAGCCGCCATTGCGTCCGGCGGCGACCACGACGCCGTTGCCGGCGGCCATGATCCGGGTGCCCCTGGGGGCGGCGAAATCGATGCCCTTATGCATCTTGTTATATCCCAGGATGGGATGGCGCCGTCGGCCGAATCGCGAGGATAGCCTGGCCCCGTCGATGGGGGTGCGCATCAACGCCTTGCGGACGCTCTCGCCCTTGCCGTTGAAGTAATCTTCGGTGCCGTCCTTCATGCGGTGGTGATAGAGGGCGTAGCGCTTCCCCTTGAGGATCAATGCCCCGAAGATGACGTCACCGGTCTTGGCGAGATGCCCGTCGGGCGTCATCAGGCGGTCGTAGAACACTTCGAAACCGTCGCCGGGATGGATCTCACGCTGGAAGTCGACCTCGAAGGAGAAGGCGCGGATCATCTCGACCACCACGTTCACCGGCACCCCCGCCTTGACGGCATCGACATAGACGCTGGAATTGATGACGCCCTTGGCCTTGGCCTGGGAGTGGATCAGCTGAGTCTTCGACAGACTCCCCTCGAAGCGGTTGTCCCAGGAGCGCGAGACCGTCACCGTCTTTTCGACGCTGGGCTTGAACCTGAAGCCGCGGAAGGAGAGCGGTGGATTGGGCACATCGGCCAGCGCCTGATAGGCCAGCGTCACCGGCATCCCCGGCATCAGGTCGCGCGGGTTGTGCAGCTTGCGCATCGCTTCGATTGCGTTATAGGCATCGCGCCGGTTGATGCCCGCGCGCAGCAGCAATTCCATCAGAGTATCGCCCCGGCCCATCTTCACCGTCCGGTCGACGGCGGGCAGCGGCCGGCGCTCGCTCACCCCATCGGAGACCGACAACGCCAGCACCGTGCGTAGGGGATCGATTTCGGCCTCATGGTCGATGAAGGCCCGCTCCGGTACCTTGGGGCCGGGGACGAGCTCGGGCCCGATCCACAGGCCGAAGGCCCAGGTGACGGAGCCGATCAGCGCGACGGCAAGGAGTGCCGGCAGGGTAGGCAATCGGGGTCCGGAAGGCGCGGCGGGGGAGGATTCGTTCAGGGACATAAAGATCCGAAACGTTGTAATCGGGTCATCGCGCCCAAACCGTTCGGTCCTGC
This sequence comes from Alphaproteobacteria bacterium, assembly GCA_029863585.1. Lineage (GTDB taxonomy): Bacteria > Pseudomonadota > Alphaproteobacteria > SMXQ01 > SMXQ01 > SMXQ01. The sequence continues at coordinate 17,856 of JAOTVC010000015.1, forward strand.
CATGACCATTGGGGCGAGGCCGGCAAGGCGCCGGTTATCCTCCGCCCCGCGCCCCGCAAGCGGCGACAGAATGAGTCCCGCGGACTCCCGTGTCAATGGGGAAGGTCATGAAACTGTCTTTCGCGCACCGAAGGGACCGCGCTTTCGCGCCCGGCGGCGATCCTGGTAAAGTCGCGGCGCCGCCGCGCGTGCCGGGCGATACCAGGCGGCGGAGGAGACCGGGTCCATGAAGGTTGACGGCGTGCCCTATCGCACCATCTGGGTGGCCGAGGACGGCTGGTCGGTGAAGGTGATCGACCAGACCTTGCTGCCCCACCGGTTCCAGGTAATGACCTTGCAGAGCGCCGAAGACGCGGTCCGCGCCATCGCCCGGATGCATGTGCGCGGTGCGCCGCTGATCGGGGCGACGGCGGCCTACGGGCTGTGCCTGGCGCTGCGCCACGATGCCCGCGACGCGCACCTGGAGGAGGCCCGGGGAAGCCTTCTCGCGGCGCGGCCGACGGCGGTGAACCTGGCCTGGGCGCTTGGGGAGATGACGGCGGCGCTTGCCCCTTTGCCGCCCGCCGAGCGCGTTGCCGGGGCTTACGCCAAGGCCGCCGCGATCTGCGATGACGACGTCGCCATCTGCCGCGCCATCGGCGCCGAGGGGCTGGCGCTGATCCGCGCGGCGCAGGCGGCCAAGGGCGGCGGCGACGTGGAAATCCTCACCCATTGCAACGCGGGCTGGCTGGCGACGGTCGATTGGGGCACGGCGCTGGCGCCGATCTACGCCGCCCATGATGCCGGCGTCGCCGTCCATGTCTGGGTGGATGAGACCAGGCCGCGCAACCAGGGCGCCGGCCTCACCGCCTGGGAGTTGGCTCAGCACGGGGTGCCGCATACCGTGATTGCCGATAACGCGGGCGGCCATCTGATGCAGGCGGGACGGGTCGATCTCTGTATCACCGGGACCGACCGCACGGCGGCCAACGGCGACGTCTGCAACAAGATCGGCACCTATCTGAAGGCCCTTGCGGCCAAGGACAACGGCGTGCCGTTCTATGTGGCGCTGCCGGGACCGACCATCGATTGGCGGATGGCGTCGGGCGCCGCCATGCCCATCGAGGAACGGGATGCGGGGGAAGTCACCCATGTCCGGGGCGCCGATGCCGATGGCACGGTCCGTGAGGTCCGCATCACCCCGGAAGCCAGTCCTGCCGCCAACCCGGCCTTCGACGTGACGCCCGCGCGCCTGATCACCGGCCTGATCACCGAACGCGGCATCTGCCCGGCCAGCGGCGCGGGCCTTAAGGCGCTCTATCCCGAACGCGGCGCCGCCAAGCGGGCATAGAGCCCGCCCGGCACCAGCCGGATCGCCCAGGCGAGCGGCCGCCACCACCAGGGATACCAGCGCAGGACCGCCCCTTTATCGAGACCCGCCACCACCCGCCGGGCAAGGGCGTCAAGGTCTGCCTTGGGCAGGGGCGTGCGCTGATCCGCCATGCGGGCGGTGTCGAGGAACCCCAGCACGTAGAACTGGCAGGCGATGCCGTCGATGGCGCCCAGCACCCGCAGGCTTTCGAAATAGGAATGCAGCCCCCGCTTGGCCGCCCCATAGGCCAGGTTGCGCCCGCGCCCGCGGATCGCGGTGATCGACCCGAAGCCGACGATCACCGGCCGGGGTGCGGATTTGAGGTCCTTCCATAACCCGTCGACCGCCTCCATGGGGGCCCGCAGGTTGATGGCGATCAGCTTGGCCGCTTCCTCGGCCGGGGTGGCGAGGTCGTCGCGGATCGATCGGCCGATCGGCAGCAGAAGGCCTTCGATGCCGCCTTGCCGGCGCGCCGCGGCACGCACGTCCTCAAGGTAGCCCGGGCCTTCGGTGACATCCGCCGCCACTGTGGACGGGCGCGGATGACCCGCCTGTTCGAGCGCATCCGCCGCCTCATCCAGACGCGCCTTGCCGTGGCCCACCAGGACCAGGCGGTGCCCGGCCGCGGCAAGCTCCGCGGCCAGAGCGCGGCCGAGATCGCCGCTCGCGCCGATGATGACATAGGCCATGGACCCGGTTCCGCGCCGCGCCTTAGCACGTCCCCCCGCCGCATTGCACCGGCGGGCAGGGCACATCGCCGTAAGAGCAGAAGACGCAGCAATCGCCGGGCTTGGCCTTGAGCACGGCACCGCAGCCCGGGCAGTCATAGTAGTACTGGCAATAATCCGTGGGCATGGTTTCGCGCTGCCTATGGCCGCATTCCGGGCAGGTCAGGGTGGAGACCGGCGTAATCGACGCTGCGGCGTTCATGAACCATCCATTTGCCGGCCCCGCTGGAGGCGAAAATAGGCCAGCACCGCCAGGGTCAGAAACAGAATGAGGGCCGGCAGCAGCACGAGATCGAGCCACACCAGCCATGCCGACAGCCCGACCGCACCCAACGCCACGACCAGCAGGGGCGTGAAACAGCACAACCCCGTCACACCGGCCGCCGCCGTCCACAGGGTGAGTTGGCGTTTTGGCGTCATCCTTGCTCCGACTTCGAGACAAGCGCCATGCTAGGCGAAGACAAGGGCGGTTGGCCACAGACGTTTGGCCGGGGGCGCCTAATACCACCCCATCATGCGGCCGAAGCGCCAGAAGAAGCTCAAGCCGCCCAGGATGATCAGCCCTTCCATCAACAATGTGTGCAGGCGGACCTGGGTGCGGCGCACGATCCAGGCGGCGAACCAGCTCCCGGGTATGGTGCACAGCCCGACGATGACGGCGGCCAGCGCCAGTTCCCAGGTCAGCACATGGTAGGAGCCGAACACCGCCGCCTTGATGATGTTGACGCCGATGGCGATGGCGGCGTCGGTGGCCAGCAGCGCCTGGCTCAACAGCCCCGCGCCCATCAGCACCGGCACCACCAGCAGGCCGGTGCCGATCATGGTGGCGTTGAGAAAGCCGAACAGGCCGCCGAACGCGGCGAGGCCTGTCTTATTGAAGCGGATCTCGCGGTGTTCCAGGGCGCGTCGCAGCGGCACCGAACCGATCAGCACGCAGCCCAGGATCGCCGTGATGACGGTGACGTTCAGCTCGACATAGACGATGGCGCCGATGATCGCGGTGGGGGCCGCGCAAGCAGTGATCAGCCCCGCCGTCTTCCAATCGAGCGCCGCGCGGTAGAACCACACCCGGCTGGCGTTGTTGAGCAGCATGATTACGCCGATCACCGGGACCAGGGCCTTGACCCCGATGATCGGGGCCAGGAAGGCGGAGATGATCAAGCCGCCGCCGAAACCGCTCATGCCGGAAATCACGGCGGCGAACATGGCGACGGCCGCGATCATGAGGAATGTCGCGAGGCTGACGCTCTCGACCGTGAAAGGGGCGGCTTCGGCCATCGGGGCTCACTGCCCCCTGGGTTCGTAATAGAGCGTGACCACGTGGCGCGCCTCGGCGAAGAACAGCCAGCGTTCCAGGGCCACTCCCGCGGTGCCGACGCAGGCGCTGAGAACCGCCAGCCCGGTCAGCAGGGCGGCCGGCCCGTCCGGCCAGAACATATCCAGGTCCGTCAGCACCAGGGGTACGCCGAAAGCCAGGGCCTGGGCCGTGCGGCGCAGCGGGACGGCGTGCTTGCGGGCGATGCGATAGCCCATTTCCCGCATCACGAAATTGTCCTGGCTGTGGGGCGAGAACAGGAAGCGCACCGGCACGCCTTCGCCGCCCAGCCCGGTGGCGGTCTGGCGCGTGCTGGCCCGTGGCGCATTGTCCAGCGACCTCCAATAGGCGGCCTTGACGATCCAGGCCGCGAGGACGAGCCCAATCGGTAGATGGGTGATCGCCGGGTGGGCGACATCGAACAGCCGGGCGAGGGCCGCCAGCCACAGCGACCCGGTTGCCAGTGCCAGCACCAGGTAGCCCGGCACGGTCCAGCGGTTGGACCACGCGGAGATGGTGGGCAGGCTGGCGTAGATCATGCCGGTGCAATAGACCGTGGCCAGCGCGCCGACCGCCCCGGCCACGCCGGCCAGCGCGAAGCCGCCGCCGGTTTCCTGCCAGATCACCCAGCCCAGGGCGAACAGGCCGGTGGGCAGGTAGGTCGCCACCGCCGCCACCCCTTCCCGGGACAGCCAGGAGGATCGCCACTGGCTGAAGGCGCGCCAGGCGCGCTCGGGATGGCCCAGATGCAGGGTCGAGGCGAACAGGCCCAGCGTCACCGCGGTGAAAGCCAGCCCGAAGGCGGCCACGGCGAAGGCGCGGTCGGCGGCAATCAGGCCGGCGGCACCCATGACCCCGAGCAGGATCAGCATGCCGTATCCCAGGCCCGAGGCGGTGGTGAAGAAAATGACGGAATAGGCCGGATGCACGGATCGGCCCTCAGCGCGAATAGAGGCGGTCTATGAACCCGAGGAACCCGCTCTCCGCGGTCGTCGCGTCCCCCGCCCCATCGGCTTCACCGCCGTCGGCCGCGCCCAGCGTCCGGGGCCGGGGCGGCAGGTACTTGTTGGTTGGTTTCATGCCCATCTCCGGCATCAAATCGTAGCCGCCGCGCGCCGCCGCCAGGCGCGAGACGTCGGATTCGGGATCGCCCAGGTCGCCGAAATGCCGGGCATTGGCGGGGCAGGTGGAAACGCAGGCCGGCACGCGGTCGGCCTCGGGCAGGTTGGCGTTGTAGATGCGGTCGATGCACAGCGTGCATTTTTTCATGACGCCGGCATCAAAATCGTATTCGCGCGCGCCGTAGGGGCAGGCCCAGGAACACAGCTTGCAACCGATGCAGAGATCCTCGTCGACCAGGACGATGCCGTCGGCCTCGCGCTTGTAGGATGCCCCGGTCGGACACACGGTGACGCAGGCGGGTTCCTCGCAATGCAGGCAGGAGCGGGGGAAATGCACGGTCCGCCCCGTTGCCCCGTCGCCCACCTCGAACGCATGGACGCGGTTGAACCACACGCCGGTGGCATCGCCGCCGTAGGGATCTTCGTCGGTCATCGGAGCGGACACGCCGCCGCTGTTCCATTCCTTGCAGTTGACGGCGCAGGCATGGCAGCCGACGCAGGTGTCCAGATCGATCACCAGGCCGAGGCGCCGCCCGGTCTGCTTGGGCAGGCTGGTCATCGCCCGGTCCTCCGGAGCGGCGCTGCCCGGGGATGGAAGCTTTCGCCGTAGCGCAGGATGTCCGGTGCGGGCCTCAATCCCGGCAGGCGGGGAAGGGGATCGAATTGGGGCGCGCTTTCCCCGGCCTCCGCCGGCGGGGCGGCCTTGCGGATGCGGACCCGGAGGTCGTACCAGGCGGCCTGGCCGGTGACCGGATCAGCATTGGAGAAATCGCCGCCGTGCCCGCCGCCCGGCAGGGTGTCGGGGATCAGGTGGTTGAGCAGCACCGCCTGGGTCGTCTCGGGCGCATCATTGCCGAGGTTCCAGGCGCCGCGCCGCTTTGCGATGGCGTTCCAGGTCCAGATGGTGTCCCGGTTCACCCCCTCCATGCACTGGACGCGTCCCTTGATCCGGCCGGTCGGGCTTTCCACCCAGATCCAGTCGCCGTCTTTGACGCCGTAGGCGTTGGCGGTTTGCCGATTGATGTAGAGCGCGTTGGAACCGTGGATCTGGCGCAGCCAGGCGTTGTGTCCGCCCCAGCTGTGATACATCGCCATGGGCCGCTGGGTGATGGCGTGGAACGGCCAGGCATCGTCGGCGCCCGCGTCCCCCAGGGGGGCGTACCAGAACGGCAGGGGATCGAAATAGGTCTCAATCCGCGCTCGCCGGTCTTTGGGCGGCAGCACGGCCCCGTGGCCCTGGGCCGCCAGGCGGAATTTCTGCAGCGGCTCGCAATAGAGCTGCAGGGGAATGGGATCGGCATTGCCGGCCAGGCCGTGAGCCGCCGCCCAGTCCAGGTAGTCCTTGTTGGCGAAGCGGTAATAGCGCTGGGACGGCGCCAGCTTGTGCTGCCAGAAACAGCCGTTCTCGATATAGCGGGCGAGTTGATCCGGATTGGGCTCGCCCACCAGGTCCTTGTCTCCGTCCTCGCCCCGCCAGCCCGCTAGGGGGCCGATGCCGGGCCGGCGCAGGTGGTTGACCAGGTAATCGGCATAGCCGCCGGGATAAACCGCTTTGCCGCGCTCGTCGGTCATGCCGGGAAGGCCCAGGCGGACGCCGAGATCCAGCAGGACGTCCTGGAAGGGCCGAACGTCGCGGTCCGGCTCCAGCACCGGACGGCGGATCGAATCGGCGGGCCCCTCGGCCGAACTGATCGGCCGGTCCAGAAGCGACATGCAGTCATGGCGTTCGAGGTAGGTGGTATCGGGCAGGATCAGGTCGGCGTAGTAAACCATTTCCGAGGCGAAGGCGTCGGAATAGATGATGTGGGGAATGCGGTAGTCGCCGCTGTCCGGATCCCGTGCCGTCAGCATGTCGATAGTTTCGCTGGTGTTCATCGACGAGTTCCAGCTCATGTTCGCCATGTACATGAACAGGGTGTCGATGGAATAGGGGTCCGCGTCATGGGCGTTGCGGATCACCATGTGCATCAGCCCGTGGGCGGCCACCGGCGCATCCCAGGAGAACCCCTTGTCGATGCGGTTGGGACGCCCCTGGGCATCGACCAGAAGATCCTCGGGCCCCTCGACGAAGCCGAGATGGGGGCCCGGCAAGGGATGCTCGCGTTTGACGTCGCCGGCGGCGCCGAACGGCTTGACCGGCGGCGGGCAGGGCTTGGGATAGGGCGCCTTGTAGAGGAAGCCGCCGGGCACGTCGATGGAGCCCAGCAGCACCTGCAGCAGGTGGATCAGGCGGCAGGTGTGAAAGCCGTTGGAATGGGCCGAAATGCCGCGCATGGCATGCATCGCCACGGGGCGCCCGGTGACCGTCTCATGGCGCCGGCCGGCCCAGTCGGTCCAGGGGATGTCCAGCGTGATTTCCTGTTCGAACGCGGCCTCGGCCAGCTCCCGGGCGATGCGCGCGATGGCATGGGCCTGGATGCCGGTTCGCGCCGCCACTTCGGCGGGCGCGTAGGTCGGGTCCAGGAAGCGGCGGGCCAGCAGTTCGAACACCGGCCGTGCCCGGCGGCCGTCGGGCAAGGTGACCGCGTCCTTGAGGGTGGGGCTGATGCCGGCGTCAAGGGCGTTGACCGCCGTGCCGCGTTCGCCGTCCCAGGCCAGCGGGTTGCCGTCCCCGTCCCGGGCGAACAGCCCATCGTCGGCGCCGCCGGGGTTTTCGATCACCAGCCAGGGCGCGTTGGTGTAGCGGGTCAGGTAGGCGAGGTCGACCTTGCCCATGCGCAAGAGTTCATGGATCAGGGCGCCGACCAGAAGGCCGTCGGTGCCGGGCCGGATCGGCAGCCATTCATCGGCAATCGCCGAATAACCGGTGCGCACCGGATTGATCGAGACGAACTTGGCGCCACGGGCCTTGAGCCTGGCGAGCCCCCCCTTGATGGGGTTCGAATCGTGATCCTCGGCGACGCCGAACATCATGAAGTAGCGGGTGTTCTCCCAGTCGGGCTCACCGAATTCCCAGAACGATCCGGCGATGGTGTAGAGACCGGCGGCCGCCATGTTGACCGAACAGAACCCGCCATGAGCGGCGTAATTGGGGGTCCCGAACTGCTGCGCCCACCAGCTGGTCAGCGACTGGCTCTGGTCGCGCCCGGTGAAAAAGGCGAGGCGGCGCGGGGCCGTCGCGCGGATCGCGCCGAGCCAGCCCGTGGCAAGGGCGAGCGCCTCGTCCCATTCGATCTCCTTGAACATCCCTTGGCCCCGCGGGCCGACGCGCCTGAGCGGCTTGGTCAGCTTGGCGGGGGACGCCTGGAGCATGATCCCGGCCGACCCCTTGGCGCACAGCACGCCCTTGTTCACCGGGTGGTCCGGGTTGCCTTCGATGTAGCGGATCTGACCGTCCCTAAGATGCACCTTGATGCCGCAGCGGCAGGCGCATTGGTAACAGGTGGTGGTCTTGATTTCGTCGGAGACCCGGGGCGAGGTGTCGACCCGTTCCTGTTGGTTATCGGAAATCTCCGCCGTCACCGCGCCCCCCATTGGGTCAGTTGTTCCGTGATTGGCACCAACGGTTAGTCGGCTGTGGCCGGGTTGTCAAATCGCGCGTAGGCAAAGGCGCTATTCGGCGTCCGGCGGGCGCAAAAAAACCGCCCTCCCGCTCCGCGCGGAAGGGCGGTCCAAGCCCGAAAGGTGTGGATTTCCGCGCCGGCTCAGAACGACTTGGAGACCGAGGCGATGACGGTGGAGCACGAACTCCTAAAGCAGGTCAGCGGGTTCGACGACTTGGTGTCGTCGAGATCGGTGCCGACATAGGCGACCTGGAAGTTGAGGCCGATCAACGAGAACGAGACACCGACGAGGTAGTCGAAGTAATCCTCCGCTCCGAACGTGGTGTTTTCGTCGATCCATTGATAACCGCCGTGAAGGTTCACGGTGAAGTACTTGCCGACCGGAATGTCGACGCCAAGCTCGAGATAGGTGGCATCGCCGGATTCCGCGAAGTAGTCGGGGCTGTAGCTGATCTTGGTGCTGGCGCTGGCGACGCCGAAATCCTTGCTCAGGCCGGCATAGACCTCCCAGAACTCATATTGGGCCGTGCCTGGGGCATTGGATCCGGGATACCAGTAATAGATGGCGCCGACATCGAGGGTGACCTTGGACGAACCGAGCTCACCGGACCAGCCGCCGTAGATGTCGACCTCGACGGTCTCCTCGGTGCCCGCGTCGAAATCGACGCTTGAACCCCACGTGCCGACGTAGACCCCGGAATTGTGGACGAAGTCGAGCCCGCCTTGGAGGGCAGGCTTCTTATCGGATTGGGTAATGCCTCGGAAGAAATACTCGGTCACCACACCGATATTTGCACTCAGCTTGCCGTTGACATCCTTCTCCGTGATCAGCTCCGCCGCATTGGCGCCGAAACCGAACCCGATCATCACCGTGGCAAGAGCCGTCATGATTATGCGTTTCATAAGTAACATCCCTTCGTGTTGCAGCAGCAAACTCCTGAACTAGAACTGTGGGCCCCCGCCCGTGTTCCCGAGAACTGGGCCATGTCGCGAAATCGCCAAACAGCGGTCCCGGTCATTCGTTACGCAAGGTGTGGGCCAAACCTCTCAAACCCATGCCGGGAAAGTTTTTTCTTTTATTTATCATCAGGTTATGGGCAGACCATGATGCCCCCAAAGGACCCTGCCCAAGCCGGATCATCCGATGTTAAGCATTATTTTTGTGCATTCTGCAATATCTGATCAGTTTTTGAGCGCCATTTCCGTCACACTGATGCAGAGCTGCCACAAATCGGGCCCGGCGGTTTGTCACTAGGACGATAGGGCGCCCAGGTTAAGGCTGCGATGACGGGCGCCGTGCCCGGCCGGTTTTGCCGGCTTGAAGAAGGCCGGACCGCCGCCGCAAGCGGCCTCGGTCTTGCCCCGGTGAAGGCGATCGCGGATCTGCACGACGCGACGCCGACCTTGTCCGACAACGATCCCGGGCTCCGGGCGAACCTCCGGTTCGGCTCTTGACCGCTCAAGGAGCCGGTTCCGACTCCTTGGCCCTCGCCGGCGAATACGCTTGAGCGCGCTTCGTGCCCAGCTGGTCCATCGCGGGCGCGTCGCCGGCTTGCGGCATCGTCCGTCGCGACGGCTCGCGCAAAGGCCGAGCCGCTCAGGCCGAAGCGTCGGCGATCATGCGGTCGAGCAGCGCCTCGATCTCCGGGGTGCGGGTGGGGTCCATGGGCACGCCTTGGAAAACGTCCTCGCCGGCGAGCCACCGGCATTCGGCGTCTTCGGTCTCAAGCGCCCGTTCCAGGGCGGCGTTGAGCTCGTAACTCCGGTGCGGCAGCCGGGCCGCCTTCAGCGCCGCGAACAGCGCCAGCTTGCAGTCCAGCGCGGCTTCGCCATGGGGGCGCGAGCCGGGGATGCGCGCGGTCGGATCGGCGACATTGGCGAGGCAGGCTTCGACCGACTGGGAAACATGGCCCCGGCAGCCCAGCGGCCGCGCGGAGTAGCGGCTGCAGGCATCGTCGGAAAGCAGGCCGCAGGGCACCGGCTTGCGGACCATGTCGCCGATCGTGAGGTGGCCGGCGGCGGCCCGGGATTCGCCGATCCGGGCCTTGAGCGCCGCCGCCTCCTGGGCACGGCCCTGGCGGATGGAAGCGGCAAGCTGCAGGACCTCGGGCGCCGCCGCGGTGACGATCAGGGAGCAGCAATGGGCGCAGCCGCGTTTGCAATCGAGCCGTGGCAGCGCCGGATGGACCCTGAGATGGGCTTCAAACACCCGGTGCACGGCATCGGCCGCCTTGGAGGCGCGGCGCCCGTCGCCGCTGCGCCCCAGGACGCCCATGAGGTGCCGGACCAGGATGACGGCCGCAGGCGGGCCGGCGGTGGGAAACAGTCCTTCACGGAACAGCCGCTCGGTCAGCCGCGCCCGTTCCCTGGCCTGGCCGCGTCTTTGCTGCCGGCTCGGTTCCATCGGTCGGTGGCCGTCAGGCGGCCTTCTTCAGGAGGGCGACCCGGGACATCTGGTCGAAGACCAGCTTGCCGTCCTCCTGCCTGGCCCCCGCGATGAACGCCCGGCGCGCCCCTTCGGGATCGGCCTCCAGCAGCCGCCGACGTTTTTCCCCACGCCGCACCTGGGCTTCGGCCCACTCCTCGAAGGAATCGTATTCCCGCCTGGCGGCGTAGGTCAGCTCGGTCAGCTTCGCGAAACCGCCGCGGAGCGCGCCCTCGACGGCGGCCTGGGCCTGGACCCGGACTGCGCGCTCGTCGTTGACCCGGCGGGTGGCTTCGAAATAGCGGCCTTGGGCTACCGGCTCCATGACGTAGAGCAGGCCGCCCGGCTTCAACACCCGATGGGCTTCCGCCATCGCCTTGGCCATCATCTCCGGGGCCACGTGATGCAGCGAGTTCGAGAACACGACCACGTCCAGGCTGGCATCGTCGAACGGCATGTCTTCGGCCCGGGCATTGCGCCAGGCGATGTTCATGCCGGCGTTATCCGGGTGCCGGCGGGCGCGGGCGAGAGAGTCTTCGTTGATGTCGATGCCCGTCACGAAAGCCGCGCGGGCGGCAAGGATGCGGGTGAAGCGGCCTTCGCCGCAGCCGATATCGGCGACCGCCTTGCCTTCGAGATCGAGCAGCTCGCCGGAGATCTCGACATTGGTGGAATAGCGAACTTGCTGCTCTTCGGCCATTGCTCTAGCTTCTCCCCTGGCTTCCATCGCGGCGCATCCGGCGCCTGGCGCCGGTTACGGGTCGTTAGCCGCGCGCGCCACAACAACCCCTACTTAGACGATGCGGCCTGAGCGGTCATGGAAAATATCGAGAGCTCCGCCCCCGCCGCGACCCCTTCGCCCAGCGCCCGCGCCATGATGGCGCCGCTGGTCTCCATGACGCTGGTCCAGGTGATCGTCTGCATGGCGGGATTTGCGGTCCCGGTCTACGCCGTGCCCATGGCCCGGGACCTCGGGGTGGCACCGGGGGCGGTCGGCTTCTACATGTCGGCGGTGTTTTCCACCGCCATGGTGAGCGCGATTATCTGCGGCCAGGGGGTGCGGCGTTTCGGCGCCATCCGCATGGTACAGATGGCCCTGATCGCCGCCGCCCTTGCCCAGGGCGCCTTCGCGGCGGGCTCCCTGCCGCTGGCCGTCTTGGCGGCGCTGATCATGGGGATGGCCTATGGTCCACCGACCCCGTCGAGCTCTTACATCCTGGCGCGGACGACGCCGCCCAGGCTCATGCCGCTGGTGTTTTCCATCAAGCAGACCGGCGTGCCCGCGGGCGCCGCCCTGGCCGGCGCGGTGGTGCCGGCGCTGGTGCTGATCTGGGGGTGGCGGGGCGCGGCGCTGTCGATTGCCGCGCTGTGCCTCGCGGCCGTCGTTTTGATCCAGCCGCTCCGCGCCCGCCTCGACAGCGACCGCGATCCCGGCGCCCGGTTCCAAGGCGGGGTCTTCGGGCCGCTGCGCCTGGTGCTGGGGACGTCGGTCCTGCGACGGCTCGCTTTCATGTCTTTTTCCTTCACCGCGGTGCAGATGGCCCTGATCGCCTACCTCGTGACCTATCTGGTGGAGGTGATCGGCTTCGGCCTGGTCGAGGCGGGCTTGGTGCTTGCTTCGTGCAACCTTGCGGGCGTCGCCGGCCGGATTTTCTGGGGGGCGATATCGGGCACGGTGATCGACGCCCGGCGCCTACTGATCGCGCTCGGCGTTGCCATGACCGGCTCGTGCCTGGTGCTGGTCCTCTCCGCGCCCGGCTGGCCGCTCGCCCTGTTTCACGCCACGGCGATCCTGTTCGGGGCGACGGCGATCGGTTGGAATGGGGTCATGCTGGCGGAATTGGCGCGTGTCGCGCCGCCGGGACAGGCCGGGGCGGCAACCGGCGGCTTCGTGTTCGTGACCTTCGGCGGCATCGTCGCGGCACCGGGATTGTTTGGCCTGTTGCTGGATTTCGGGGCCGGCTACAGCGGCGGGTTCTTGATGCTGGCGGCGTTCGCGGTGTTGGGGACCGCAATGTTGGTGGGTCAACGCCAGGCCCCGGCCGGGTCGCGCGCTTAACGGCGCGGCGGTCTCATCCCCTGCAGCAGCAGCCTGGTGCGGCGCTCGGCCTGCAGCGCCAGTCTCTGGCGGCGGCGTTCCTCGTATTCGGCGATGATCCGGCCCCGGCGTTCGCTGGCGGCCCGGCGCCGCTCGGCATTCCAGAACTTCACGACCCGGCGCCAGTACGGCACCCGCTTCTGGCGCAGGCCGGAATGGTAATGGCCGACGGCGAGCGCCCAGGACCGTTTTTTCTTGTGCAGCTTGGTCAGGAACCGCGCGGCGTAGTCGACGTTGTCCGCCGGGTTGAAGGCGAGGCTCAGGTTGGAAAAGGCCCTGGGATGGTAGCCCAGGTTGATCTGCATGCAGCCGATATCGATATTGCGCACGCCCTTGGCCTGCAGCCGTTTGACCAGCGCCACCGCGGCGGCGCGGTTGGGCAGATGGTGGCTCGTCGCGCCGGACCGGACGGTCCAGGGCCAGGGAAAGGTCGCCTGATGGCTGCGGCTGTAGCGCCCCGATTCGGCCAGCGACATGGCCGAGAGCAGTTGGCTCGGGATGCGGTAGCGCCGTTCCGCCTTGCTTGCAGCCAGCTGACAGAGCTTGCCGTGCTTGGCGATGTGCTCCCCGTTCCGGAGCGGCGCCGCGGCGACGTCGGGAACGGTGCCCAGCAGGGCCGCAGCCCAGGCCGCGACGGCCAAGAGCGGCAGTGCCGCGCGCCGGTCCGGGGCCCGGGCGAATACGTCTTCACGCATGGTCATGTCGAAGCGGTTGCAGCATTCTGCCCCCTAGAAGACGGGAAAAAGGTAAGGAAATCGTTACCAGGACCGGGTTCCCGACGGCCCGGCAATAGCGCCGGGTCGCCATGCTGGGACCGAAAATCATTATTCTTATATAAAACATTTGACATTGAATTTTTACCATGAGAATCTTCCCTTGCGACGGCGGTTCCGAAAGGGGCTCTGTCGTACACCCTTCTTGGGCGTTTCCTCCCTATACTCAAAGGCCACGCTTCGGCGTGGCCTTTTCTTTTCCGAAAATGTGTCTTGAGTTGGGCGCCGCGCCGAAGGGGGCGCTTCAGCCGGTCTTGGCCAGCGGATTGGCCAGTGCCGCCATCGACTGGGCGAGGTCCCGCATGCAGGTTGCGAGGGCGTCCAGGCCCGGCGTGCGGGTGAAATTCGCCTCGTCCATGTAGAGCGCGCGGTTGATCTCGATCTGAATGGCATGGACGCCGGCGGTCGGGCGGCCGTAATGCACCGTGGTGTAGCCCCCGGAATAGGGAATGTTGCGCGTCACCGAATAGCCCGGCCGGGCCAGCATATGCTCTACATGGCGGGTCAGCGCGCCGTCGCACGAGGCCCCGAAGCAATCGCCCAGGACGAAATCGACGCGCGACATGCCGGGGTCCTGGTCCATCGGGCCGCCGATCGACGGCATGGAATGGCAATCCACCAGAAGGCACCAGCCGAACAGGTCGCGGGTTTCCTCGACCAAGCCCTGCAAGGCCCGGTGATAGGGCCGGTAGAGCCGGTTGATGCGGTCGGCCGCCTCGGCGAAGGACAGCTTGCCGCGGTAGATTTCCTCGCCGCTGGCGACCACCCGGGCGATGGTGCCGAGCCCCGCCGCGATGCGCGGCGAATGGCTGTTGACGAAGGCGGGAAGCGGATCGGCGAACATCTCCGGATCGAGCTCGAACGGCTCCCGGTTGGGATCCATATAGGCCCTTGGAAACAAGGCCTTGATGAGCGGCGCCCCCATTTCCGGCGCGGCCCCGAAAATTTCGTCGACGAAGCTGTCTTCGGACTTGCGCAGGGCCTTGTCGTCGAGCCGAGAGGCCGCCTTGAACGCTTCGGTGTAGTTGGTGCCACTATGGGGCGAGGCGAAGACCACCGGCAGGGTGCGTTCGGCCGGGCGCTCGACGATATAGACCCCGTCCTGCTCGGATGGGGGCGGGGAGGCCGATTCCAAAGGGTCCTTGACGCTCGCCATAATGGTCGAGGTTTAACCTATCCGCGCGTCCGTGTCACGGCCGGAGGCGGCGCGGCGCGGCGCCTATTTGTCGATTAACGAAAACTCCATTTTGACCAAATTTTGATTGAGGTTTATTCTTTGGCAAGGAAATATCGCCATGTTTCTGCGGCCGGGGGCGCCAAGGTGCGGCGAAGTGGGATTAATTAATATTAATAAATGAAAGTCGAAGCATGGCGCGGATACTGCTTGCCGAGGACGACACCACGATGCGGACCTTTCTGGCCAAGGCCTTGGAGCGGGCGGGCCACGAGGTGTTCGCCGTCGGTGATGGGCTGGAAGCCCTGGCGGCGGCCAAGGCGGTCCAGTTCGACCTGCTGGTCGCCGACGTGGTGATGCCGTCCTTGGATGGGTTCCAGCTCGCCGCCCGCGCCCGGGTCACCCATCCCGAGCTGCAGGTGATGTTCATCACCGGATTTGCCGCCGTGACGCTGCGCGCCCGCGAGCAGGAGCTGCGCGGCTCCAAGGTTCTTTCCAAGCCCTTCCACCTGCGCGAGCTTGTGGAACAGGTGGAAGACGTCCTGCGTCAGCCTGCCGCCCTCTAGGGCCGGGCCGCCGCCGGAGATCTCCTGCCCTGGCGCGGCCGGCCGCTCAAGAACCGATAGCGAGACCGAAGGGGCGGCAGGGGTAGCCGCGGCGCCTCGCGTGTCGGCGGGGTCGGCAAGAGCGGGTGCGATACGCGGAAAATCCGTTGGCGGGATAGCCATGCTCATGCGAGTGATTTTCGGCGCAATGCTGGCGACGCTTGCGGTTTGGCCCGCAGCGGCGCAGGTGGCCGGCAACGGCCGGTTGACCGGGGTCACGATTGCCGACGATGGAACCACGTGGACCTTCCAGCTTCTGGTGACCGGGCAAGGGGTCGCGGGCGACATCTCATATGACCATT
>JAOTVC010000167.1 GCA_029863585.1 Alphaproteobacteria bacterium
GGTGACGTGGTCGGCGCCGCCGCGCGGATCGTGGATCAGCTCGTCCTGTTCGTGCTGCCAGATCGCCTGCTTCACGTCATAGGGCGCGCGGGCCTGGACATGGGCCCAGCAGTCCCGGCGGTTGGCGCCGTAGAAAATCAGCTGCAAGGCGTAAAACTTGGCCCGGTCGATGGTCAGCGGCGTTTCCCACAGGAGCTTGAACTCGGGCGTCACGATCTGCTCGTTGACCAACCGGTCGAGGTCTTCCACCAACCGGTCGGCATATTTCGACCGCGGCCCGTCCGCGGTGAAAGTGTGGCTCGTCAGCATCGCAGTTCTCCTCCGTCTTGTTCTTTCAGGTGCCGCCGCCCGCCATCATAGGCCCGCGGCGGCGGCCATGGAACTGCCCCGACGGCGGCCCCGAGGCCGCCCGCCGGTTCACGATTTGCAATCGACGTTCTTCGCCCGTGAGCCCGACCCGGGATAGGTGAAGGTGCAGGTCATGCCGACCTTGATGGCCTTGCGCTTGGCCTTCTTGCCGTCGATCGTCACCGTGGTGCGTGAGCCGGAGATCGACGCCTTGACCTCCTTGCCCTTGTAAGTGATCAGCACTTGGCGGCCACCCTTCCTGACCTGGGTGACCGGCCCGGTGTGCTTGACCATCTGCACCTTGGCCTTCTTGATATACATCTTGCCAATCTTCTGGGTCGCCTCGCGCGAGGCTTCGACGACATCCGGCTTGGTGGCCATGATGCGGGCCACCAGGCTCTGCACCTCCTGGCCGGTCAGCGGCGCCGATTCCAGGCGCTGCTTGCCGAGATCGGCCAGGAATTTCGCGTCTTTGGTGGTGGCGCTGAAGGCGGCGCGCAGCGCGTCCACCCGTGCCGTGGGGACTTTGGGGCCGATGACGATGGGCCGTCCCATCGCTTCCCGGGCGAACAGCAGGGTCAGGATCTGTTTGTCGCGCTCGGTCTTGCCCATGTCCATGATCCACGGCACCCCCATCTTGGTCAGCTCCGGGTGCTTGGAAGTCGACATCTGGATCAGGACCTTGATCTTGTTCTGCTTCAGCCAATCCGGACGGGTCGCAACGATCGAGGACCACGACCAGCCGCAGCGGCCATCCACCTCGCCCCGCTCGATGGCGAGGTTGATGTTGTTGCCGCCGGGATAGCCCGTCACCAGGCTGAGGTTGGCGCCGATCACGTTGTTCAGCACCTTGACCATCATGTCGGGCCCGGTTCCGGGGCCGGTCCCGCCCATGACCAACTTGCGCGAGAGGAATTCCTTGAGGTCCTTGACCTTCTTGGTGTGCCAGGTGACGCAGGTGGAGACCTCGTTGTTGACGCTGCCGAGCCAGTGGAACTCATTGGGCTCGAAACGGACCTGCTTGTTGCCGAACAGCTTTTCCATGGCGATGCCGCGGTCGATCATGGCGAGCACCGTGCCGTCCTGGGCCATGCTGTTGAAGACTTCGTTGGCAAGCTTGATGGTGCCCGCGCCGGGGCGGTTGCGCGGCGTCATGCGGGGGCTGCCGGGAATATGGCCGCCCATGTGGCGTGCGAGCGTCCGCCCGAAGGCATCGTAACCCCCGCCGGAGGGATAGCCGATGAACAGCGTCACCGTCTTGCCCTTGTAGAACGCGGCGACCGACTGAGCGGCGGCGTCCGATGCCGCCCCCATCATAACAAGTAAGCCGGCGGCGATCGCCGCGATCATATGGTTCTTCCTCATCGCCCGTCTCCCTCATTCAATCGCGGCTTGGCGCAATCCCGCGCGGGCCGCTCGTCCGTCCCGATCGTTGCGGCGGCGGAGGCCGGCCGCCTTAATCTTCGCCTTCCCGAACGCCGTACATGGCCCGCTTGCCGTAGTTCGCGTGCACCTCTCCGACGTCAACCCGTTTGGCCGAGCCGTCATTGGCGTTGCCGGTCACCTGCAGGAGGTGGGTTTCCTCTCCGCCGGACTGCTCAAACCAGTAGCGGCCGTTGCGGGGAATCAGCACCCCGGACAGCGGTCCGAAATCGCCGAGGAACTTGTGATCCTCGCCGTAATAGAACCGCATCCGTCCCGACAGCACCATCCAGAACCCCTCGGCGGCGGGATGGTAATGCAGGCTGTTGGCGAACCCCTTGGGCAGGATTTGCACCGTGCCGCGCAGGATCTCTCCCTTGCACAGCCGCACATTGCCGCGCTTTCCCTTGGGCAGGTCCTGCGGCCGGCCGAAGGAGAAGATCTCGATATTCTCCTCGACACGGTTGAAGAACGCGTCCTTCTTGGCGGCGCCGCGCAGCGCGGTGCCGCCCTGTCTTTTCCTGGTTCCAGCCACCGCTCGCCCTCCCATCCGCTCGTACCCCCGGCGCGGTGCCGCCGGAGGCTTTTGGCGATCATAGCACAGCGGCGGCCCGCCGCATTAGGGTTGCGAAGCCCCTGCCCGGCTCACATAATCCGCGCCGCATCGGGGACCCAAGCCAAGGAAGAAAACATGACCGTAAGACGAGGCAGACATTTCCTGCATATTCCAGGTCCGACCAATGTGCCCGACCGGGTGCTGCGGGCCATGGACCGGCCCAATATCGACCATCGGGGGCCCGACTTCGCCGAGCTTGGCCTGCGTGTTCTGGCCGGACTGAAGCCGATTTTCAAGACCGAGGGTACGGTGGTGATCTACCCGTCTTCCGGCACCGGCTGTTGGGAGGCGGCGCTCGTCAATACGTTGTCGCCCGGCGACAAGGTGCTGATGTTCGAAGTTGGCCAGTTCGCCTTCCTGTGGGCGGAGGTGGCCCGCAATTTCGGCCTCGATGTCGACTTCGTCGCCGGCGACTGGCGCCACGGCGTCGACCCCGATGTCGTGGAGGCGAAACTCGGCGCCGACAAGGATCACGCCATCAAGGCGGTCTGCGTTGTGCATAACGAGACGTCGAACGGCATCACGTCGCCGCTGGCACGGATCCGCGAGGCGATGGATGCCGCCGGCCACCCGGCGCTCTTGATGGTGGACGCGGTCTCGGCGCTCGGCTCCATGGATTACCGCCACGACGAATGGCGGGTCGACGTGACCGTGGCGTCCTCGCAAAAGGGCCTGATGCTACCCGCCGGGCTCGGCTTCAACGCCATCAGCGACAAGGCGCTGGCCGCCGCCAAGGAGGCCCGTCTGCCCCGGGCCTACTGGGATTGGGGCGCGATGATCAAGATGAATGCCGGTGGCTTCTTCCCCTATACGCCGGCGACCAACCTGCTCTACGCCCTCGACGAGGCGCTCAAGATTTTCGACGAGGAGGGGCTGGAGAACGTCTTCGCCCGCCACAGCCGCCTTGCCGAGGCAACGCGCCGGGCACTCGCGGCCTGGGGGTTGGAGAATGCCTGCCTGCAGCCGGAGCTTTATTCCAGCGCCCTGACCGCGGTGATGGTACCTGAGGGCTCAAGCGCCGACGCGGTGCGCGGGATCATCCTCGACCGCTTCGACCTGTCCCTGGGGGGCGGCCTCGGCAAGCTCGCGGACAAGGTGTTCCGCATCGGCCATCTCGGCGACCTCAACGATCTCATGCTCACCGGTGCGCTCACCGGGGTGGAGATGGGCCTGAGCCTGTCCGGCATTCCCCATCAGGCGGGCGGGGTCGATGCGGCCATGCGGTATCTCGCCGAAACCTAGGCCGCGCCGCCGGTTCAGGCGGCCTCGATTTCCGCTTCCAGCGGTGCCGTGGGCGTGAAGCCGGCTACCTCGATGCCCTTGTAGCCTTCGCGGACCAGGGCCGGGATCGGCCTGACGCTGGGGTTTTGGATCCACAGCCGCAGCAGATGGCGCTTATCGGCCTGATCCGGCCAGTCGTCGAAGGCGCGCCGGGAATGCAGCATGACGTGGTTGCACAGGATCTGGAAGTCACCTTCCTCGAACGGGATATCGACCGCCAGTTCGTCGGCCAGCGCCTGGAACATGTCGATGGCTTCCTTCTGCGCCTTCGTGAACGGCGGCACGCCGGGCAAGCCTTGGGCCTTGCGCACATGGGCGGAGGCGCCCCGGGCGGAAAAATAGCCGTCGACGAAGGCCATGACCGGCATCTTGTAGAACGCGTCTTCGCCCGGCGGAATCTCGCCATGGCGCGTGAAATAGAAATCCTTGGTGAGCTCCTCGGCCAGGTCGGGACGCCGGGCCATCATCTCGTTATAGAGGGCGGGGGAGGAGACCACCCGGCTCTCGCCGCCCGCCCGCGCCGTCTTGAGGCACATCAGTGCCACGAAGTCGCACGGATCGGTATGGAAGCCCATGGCGGCGGCGGTCTGATAGCCCCGCGCCATCGGATCGGCATAGTCCTTGCCGAGGTCCTTGACGTGGCCCAGCATGTGGCCTTCCGCGTTCTGGGACGACAGCCGGCCGAAATGGCTGCCGATGCCGATGAAGGCGATGGCCGCTTGGCGCCGGTCGAGCCGGGCCACCGGCAGGCCGCGCAGTTGCACCACGCCGACCCCCTCGGTGAGCTCCCGGAAGATCCGGGCCAGCACGTCGCCGGCGGGGCCCAGATCGAAATCCTCGCGGCGGATCTCGGTAAGTTCCAGGCCCAATGCATCGATCTTTGCGACCGCGGAAAGGACATCCGCCGCTTGATCATCGTTGAGCCGCAGCACCCAGGGCGGCGCTTCGCGGAAATCCTCGGCCCTCCAGGCGGCGGGGTCGACCACCGGCCGGCCCGCTGCGGCCGGCTTGCGAGGCTGGGGCCGGTAAGCTGTCTCAGTCATAGCGTTACACCGCGACGTAAATTATCAAGGCGGCGGATTATAACGCGGAAACGGCGTCGATGGGCGAGGCAATCGCGGCGTCTGGCCCTCCGGCCTCATGCAGGAAGCGCCGCTCCCGCAGGGCATGACCGTCAGGAATTGATGCCGAACTCGTTGATGTCCAGGAAGACGTTGATTCCGTCGGTCACGTTGAGCCGGCCGTCGACGATCCGGTATTCCAACCTTTCCACCACGGTCTCCGGCGGCAGCACGTAAACGATGTTGCCGGCATCGGTGAGCGAGAAAATCCGGGTGCGCAGATCGGCGCGCTTCCTGTATTCGCAAGCCGAAGGGTTGAAGACGTAGACGTATCCCTCGGCGCGGACCAAGTGGTCCGTGGCGCCCATCACCGTGCCCGCGAAATGGCGCCTTAGGTCGCCCTCGAATTGGCGGCGGGTCATGACATGGAGTTTTTCTCCAGGGGCGAGAATGGGGTTGGCCATTTTGTACTTCCTTACTCTGTTGCAGGGCTCCGTCAGGGCCCCGGCCCGGAGGACGGGCCGGTCTTCGAAACGCGTCGATCCGCGTGATGGGACCGAAAAATACCTTCGATCGAGTTAACCTTTTCTTCTAGTCTGATGGATCAATTTCGTGGACTTGTTAATTGATTTTTAATAACTAATTAACCATGATGCACCTGCGTAATCAGGGCAGTTCTCGACCGTTGGGCGTTTGAGCGGCGTGATCGGGGGCCGGCTTGGCGCGAATTTAGCTGGTCCAAAGGGGGAGACCCGCGGTGCTGAGATTCTTCGTTGGAAGTTTGATTGGATTGGCGCTCGGCCTTCATGCCACGGCGGTGGGCGCGTCCGGTTTGGCCCTGCGCGAGTGGAGCGCCGCCGCCCAAGGCAGCGCCTATGCCGGGGCGACGGCCGGCGCCGACGACATCACCTTCATGGCGTTCAACCCGGCCGGCCTCACCCGCCACAAGGGCAGCCAAGCGGCCTTGGGCGCCGCCTATATCGCGCCACATTCGGAGTTTTCCATCGACGGGGCGACGACCGTCCTGACCGGTACCATCGGCGGCGGCGACGGTGGCGAAGACGGCCTGCCCAACACCATTGCCCCTTCGGCCTACCTGTCCCACCAATTTTCGCCGCGTCTGTTCGGCGGCGTGTCCTTGACCGTGCCTTTCGGCGTCCTCACCGAATACGACCGCGATTGGGTCGGGCGCTATCACGCCATCGATTCGGAGATCAAGACGCTCGATCTCAATCCCGTCCTGGCCTATAAGGTCACGCCAAATTTGTCGATCGGCGGTGGCCTGCGCATCATGTACGCCGAAGGCCGGATGACCAACGCCGTGGATTTCGGAACCATCGACGTGGCAAGCCTCGCAGGCGCCTTCGGCGGCACGCCCACCATGGATGACGGCTATGCCGACGTTAAGGGCGACGATATCGGCTTCGGCTTCAATTTCGGCATGCTCTACCAGGTCACGCCGTCGACGCGCGTCGGAGCGGCCTACCGTTCGATGGTCGCGACGGATCTGGAAGGCGACGTGCGGTTCAACAACGGTGCGGTGGGCGACGCCATCAGCGGGACCTTCGGCAACTTCGTCAACACCGGCATCGTCACGGAGGTGAATTTCCCGGAGAGCGTCTCCTTCGGCATCCACCACGACGTCAATCCGCAATGGTCGGTCATGGCGGAAGCGGCCTGGACCCGGTGGAGCCGACTGCAGGAAATCAGGGTCAAGTTCGACAACCCCCTCCAGCCCGATGAGGTCATCAACGGCGAATGGGAAGATTCCTGGTTCCTGGCCCTCGGCGCGACCTATCGCCATTCCGATAAGCTCACCGCGCGGTTCGGCGTCGCCTTCGATCAGACACCGGTACCCCATGACAGAAGAACGCCGCGGGTTCCCGACCAGGACCGCACCTGGCTGAGCGTCGGCATGCAGTATGCGCTTGGCAACGGGTCGTCGTTGGATTTCGGCTATACCCATCTGTTCCTGCCGGACACATCGATCGATCTTACCGTGGCCGATCCCGCGAATACGGTCCGCGGCAATCTGTCCGGTTCTTTTTCCGTCGACGCGGACGTTTTCATCATACAATTCAAGACAAATCTCTAGGTCGCAGGCTGTCCGACGGTCTCTGCGGCCGTTGCCACAGGGGGCGTGACCGGCTTTGGAGGAACGATCGGCCGATAGTGACTTGGATGCGGCGAGCCGTGCCCGCGTCCTGAAGGAGCAGATGGAGCCGCTGTTCCTGGCGCCATTTCGCCTCCTCGGTCATGTCTTCAATGCCGCGCTGGTGATCCTGATCCTGTGGGGGGAACTGCCTAAAGGGCTGCTCCTGGGCTGGCTTGGTGCCACCGCCATCGTCACGGCGGCCCGCATGGCCCTTTGCATGGCCTATGCCCGGCGCAATCCCGCGCCCGAGGACATGGGGCGCTGGGTCACCCTCTTTTTCGCCGGCACGCTGGCCGCGGGCGTCGTCTGGGGGGCCTCGTCGTTCGTCGTATGGCTGCATCCCAGCCTGGTCGCCCATGCCTTCGTCGCCTTTGTGGTCGGCGGCACGACTGCGGCGGTGGCGATGATCACCTATGCGCATCTCCCCTCGCTGCAGGCCTTTCTGCTGTTCGGTGGCGTGCCGGTGGCGGCAAATCTCATGCTCAAGGGCGAGGGGATCAACATGGCAATGGGCGCCATGGTCCTGCTCTTCATCGTTCTCGCCATGGGCTATTCGCGCCGCGCCAATCTGATTCTCCATCGCTCCCTTGTCCTCAAGGAAATCAACCAGACCCTGGTCGGTGAGCTTTCACTGGCCCGGGATTCGCTAGAGCGGCGCGTGCGCGAACGCACCGCCGAGCTCGACCGCACCAATGCCAACCTGATGGCGGAAATGGAAGCGCGCCGGGAAACCGAGGACCGTCTGCACCAGGCCCAAAAAATGGAAGCCGTCGGCCAGTTGACCGGCGGAATTGCGCACGATTTCAACAACCTTTTGGCGGTGATCCAGGGCAATGCGGAATTGTTGATCGAGCGGGTCGATGGCGGCCGCGATTCGAAACGGGCGGTCGATGCGATCATTCGGGCGAGCCAACGCGGCGCGGAGTTGACGCGCCAGTTGCTGGCTTTTTCCCGTAAGCAGACATTGCGGCCGCGCAAGGTCCAGGTGAACGAGTTGATCGGTTCGATGATCGGCCTGTTGGAACGCACCCTGGGTCCCGGCATCGGTATCCGGTTCATTCCCCAGGATACCGAGTGTTTCGCTCATGTGGATCCAGGCCAGCTCGAGAATGCCATCCTCAACCTCGCCATCAATGCGCGGGACGCCATGCCCGACGGCGGGCAACTGACCATCGCCTCGGCCTCGGGGACATATGATTTCACCGCCAAGCTGGCACGCAACCTTGCCAAGGCGGAAGAGCTGCCGCGGTGCGGACGCTACGCCCTGGTGGCGGTGAGGGACACCGGAACCGGCATCGCCGAGGAAGCGCTGACCAAGGTCTGGGAGCCGTTCTTTACCACCAAGGGGCCCGGCAAGGGCAGCGGCCTCGGCTTGTCCATGGTCTATGGCTTTATCAAGCAGTCGGGCGGACATGTCGAGATCGACAGTGCGGTCGGTGAGGGAACGACGGTGCGTCTCTACCTGCCCATCACGGCCCGTGAGGCGGAAGACGTTGTGGATGAAGGCGCCCAATCCGGGGTCGAGGCCGGTGCTTGAGGCCTTTGCGCGGCCGTGAAATCCGTTATGATGCCGTTCCTCTAATCCTC
>JAOTVC010000168.1 GCA_029863585.1 Alphaproteobacteria bacterium
CATGGCCAAGAACGGCGGGACCCTGACCCTGATCCACCGGGCCGACCGCATGGCGCACGTGCTCGAGGGCCTCAAGGCCGGGGCCGGCGGGGCGGTGATCTTCCCGCTCTGGCCCGACCGGGGGGCCGCCCCGGCCAAGCGCGTCGTCATCCAGGCCGTCAAGGGATCGAAGGCGCCGTTGACGCTGGCCCGCGGCCTGGTGCTGCACGAGGAAGGCGGCGGCTTCACGGCCGAGGCGGATGCCGTGCTGCGTGGCGGCATGGGGTTGCGGCTCTAGGGCCCGCGGGAGCATCGCCACCATGAACCTCCGCCGCTTCATTCCCATAGAGCGGTTTCGCGATCCGCCGCCGGTGGTTGCCGTGCTTCGCCTGGCGGGGGTGATCGGGCGGCTCGGCCCGTTGCGCGCGGGGCTGGACCTGCGTGGCCTCGAGAAACAGATCGAGCGCGCGTTCTCCTTTCGTCACCTGTCCGCCGTGGCGCTGGCGATCAATTCGCCGGGGGGGTCGGCCGTCCAATCGGCCGAGATCTTCCGGCGCATCCGGGCCCTGGCCGACGAAAAGGAGGTTCCCGTCATCGCCTTCGCCGAAGACGTTGCGGCGTCGGGCGGCTATTGGCTGGCGCTGGCGGGGGACGAGATCTACGCCGATGCCGCGTCCATCGTCGGGTCGATCGGCGTGCTGTTCCAGAGCTTCGGCCTCAGTGACGCCATCTCCCGCCTCGGTATCGAGCGTCGGGTGCATACCGCGGGCGCCCGCAAGGGGGCGCTGGACGCGTTCCAGCCCGAAAATGCCGAGGACGTCGCCATGCTGAAATCGGTCCAGGCGGACGTCCATGAGGCGTTCAAGGACGTCGTCCGGACCCGGCGCGGGGACCGGCTCAAGGGAGAAGAGAAAGAGCTTTTCTCGGGCGCTTTCTGGTCCGGCAAGCGGGCGGTGGAGCTCGGCCTGGTGGACGGGCTCGGCGATCTCAGAAGCGTCATGCGCGCGCGGTTCGGCGAGCGCGTGCGTTTCAAGCCGGTCGACGGTGACCGGCCCTGGTGGCGGGCGCGTCTCGGCGTCACGGGGCCCGATCCGCTGGCCATGGGCGAAGGCGTGATCGCGGCGCTCGAGGAACGCCTCATTTGGTCCCGCTACGGCCTGTGAGGTGCCTGCCTCGGCGACGGGGAGCGCATCTTCGCTTCCTTGCCCTTTTCATGTTCCCCCTCTAAAAGGTTCGCCATGCTTGGGTTTAGCCTTTCGAAACTCCTCGTCCTTATCCTGATCATCGCCGCCGTCTGGTATGGGTTCAAATGGGCAGGGAAGCTGGACAAGGCCCGCAAGGAACGCCTGCGGGAATCCGGTTCCGGGTCGGGAGCGGGCGAGGGGGACAGCCGTGATCTGGCCGAATGCCCGGCCTGCGGGACCTACGTCACGGCCGGGCTCGATCAATGCCCCGAGGGGCGGGGCGATTGCCCGATGCTGAGGAGTTGAGAGATGGCGGGGAGAGAATCCGCAAGCGCCAAAACCGCGCCCAGCTTCCAGGAGTTGATCCTGACCCTGCAGACCTATTGGGCGGGCCAGGGCTGCGTCATGCTGCAGCCCTACGACATGGAGATGGGGGCCGGCACCTTCCACCCGGCGACGACGCTGCGCGCGCTGGGCCCCGAACCCTGGCGCGCCGCCTACGTCCAGCCCTGCCGGCGGCCCACCGACGGGCGCTATGGCGAGAACCCCAACCGGTTGCAGCATTACTACCAATACCAGGTGCTCCTGAAGCCCTCGCCGCCCGACGTCCAGGAGCTCTACCTCGGATCGCTCGCGGCGCTCGGCATCTCCGCCGATCTGCACGATATCCGCTTCGTCGAGGACGATTGGGAGAGCCCGACACTGGGCGCCTGGGGGCTCGGCTGGGAGGTCTGGTGCGACGGCATGGAGGTCACCCAGTTCACCTATTTCCAGCAGGTCGGCGGCATCGAATGCGCCCCCGTCGCGGCCGAGATCACCTACGGGCTGGAGCGGCTGGCGATGTAT
Source organism: Alphaproteobacteria bacterium (assembly GCA_029863585.1). Classification (GTDB taxonomy): domain Bacteria; phylum Pseudomonadota; class Alphaproteobacteria; order SMXQ01; family SMXQ01; genus SMXQ01. The sequence continues at coordinate 2,010 of JAOTVC010000168.1, forward strand.
GTCCAGGGGGTGGAGAACGTCTACGACCTCGATTTCAACGGCTTGCCGCGCGATGCCGGCGGCATGAGCTACGGCGACGTGTTCCTGCAAAACGAGCGCGAGTTTTCCGCCTACAATTTCGAACACGCCGACACCGACAGCCTGATGGAAGGCTTCGCACAAGCCCAAGCCGAATGCCGCAGGCTGCTGGAGGCCAGGCTGGCGCTGCCGGCCTATGACCAGTGCATCAAGGCGAGCCACATGTTCAACCTGCTGGATGCGCGCGGCGTGATTTCGGTCACCGAGCGCGCCGCCTATATCGGCCGGGTGCGCGAGCTGGCGCGTGGCTGTTGCGAGGCCTGGCTCGAGAGCCGGACCGCTATAGCAGGGGCCTGACCACCATGAACGCAAGCGACTCGTTCACTTCAACCGCCATGGCCCGACTTGATCGGGCCATCCAAGTTTCCTTGTCTTTTTCGGTTTTCCTGGGAAAAGGAAGCATGGCCCCCCCGGACAAGCCGGGGGATGACGGTCCAATCGGGGCGGAGGGCTGAGGATGGCGCAGCTGCTCCTGGAAATTCTGTCGGAGGAAATCCCCGCCCGCATGCAGGCGCGCGCCGCCGACGATCTCAAGCGCCTGGTGACGGACGGGCTGAAGGACGCGGGCCTCGACTTCGCCGATGCCGTGGCCTTCGCGACGCCGCGCCGCCTGGCGCTGGTAGTCGAAGGCTTGCCCGAGCAGCAGCCCGATGTCAGCGAGGAACGCCGCGGCCCCCAGGTCGGCGCGCCGGACAAGGCGATGCAGGGGTTCCTCGGCGCCGTCGGCCTGACCCTCGACCAGTGCGAGACGCGGGAGGTCAAGGGCAAGGAATTCTATTTCGCGGTGATCGAAAAGAAGGGCCGCGCCACCGCCGAAGTCATGACGGAGCTGCTTCCCGATGCGCTGGCAGCGCTGCCCTGGCCCAAGTCGATGCGCTGGGGTTCGGGGGCCACCCGCTGGGTGCGCCCGCTCCATTCGATCCTGTGTCTGTTCGCGGGCGCGGTCGTGCCGATCGAGATGGCCGGCATCCGGGCAGGCGACACGACCCGGGGCCACAGGTTCATGGCGCCGGGTGCGTTTGCGGTGAAGGATTTCGCCGATTACCGAAGCAAGCTGTTGGCCGCCAAGGTGGTTCTGGACGCGGGCGAGCGGGCGGAGATCATCAAAGGGGGAGCAGAAAAACTCGCCAAATCAGAGGGTTACGTCTTACGGGATGATCCCGGCTTGCTCGCCGAGGTCGCCGGCCTGGTGGAATGGCCGGTGCCGCTGATGGGCGCGATCGATGACGAGTTCATGGAGGTGCCGGCGGAGGTGCTGACCTCCTCCATGCGGGCGCACCAGAAATACTTCGCGCTGGAGACCAAGGACGGCACGCTCGCCCCGCGCTTCATCACCGTCGCCAACCGGCAAACCGAGGATCAGGGCAAGGCGGTGATCGCCGGCAACGAGCGGGTGCTGCGCGCGCGGCTGGCCGATGCGCGCTTCTTCTGGGACACCGACCGGAAGGCGCCGCTGGAAAGCCGGGTCGCCAAGCTGGAGGAGATCGTCTTCCACGCCAAACTCGGCACCGTGGCGGAAAAGGTCAACCGCATGGAAAGCCTGGCGGCGGAGCTCTGCCAATTCATTCCCGGCGCCGACCGCGATCACGCGCGCTCGGCGGCGCACCTCGCCAAGGCCGACCTCACCACCGGCATGGTCGGCGAGTTCCCGGACCTGCAGGGCGTGATGGGCCGCTATTACGCGCTGCACGACGGCGAAAGCGCCGATGTCGCCGACGCCGTCGCCGAGCACTATTCCCCGGCCGGGCCTAATGATTCGTGCCCGAGCCGGCCAACCGCCATGGCCGTGGCGCTGGCCGACAAGATCGACAGCCTGGTGGGCTTCTTCGCCATCGATGAAAAGCCGACCGGGTCGCGCGATCCCTTCGCGCTGCGACGCGCCGCGCTCGGCGTCATCCGCATCGTCACCGAGAACGGCCTGCGCCTGCCCCTGGCCCAGGTGTTCACCGGCGCCGAACGCGCCTATGGCGAAAGCCGCGCCGCCTTCAAGGGTGAACTCGATCCCGCGGACATCCTCGCCTTCTTCGCCGACCGGCTGAAGGTGCAGATGCGCGAGAAGGGCGTGCGCCATGACCTGATCGAGGCGGTGTTCGCGACGCCCAAGACCGACGGCGGTCCCGAGGACGACCTTGTCCGCCTGCTGGCCCGGGTGGCGGCGCTCGGCGAATTCCTCGGCACCGAGGACGGCGCCAACCTGCTGACCGCCTATAAGCGGGCCGCCAATATCGTGCGCATCGAGGAAGGCAAGGATAAGAAAACGTACGACGGCGAGATTGCCCGCGATCTTCTGGAACAGGAGGAGGAGGGCACGCTGTTCGAGGCGCTGGACCTCGCCCGCGGCCGGCTCGAAGCGTTGCTTGCGGCGAAAAACTTCACCGGCGCCATGGAGGAACTCGCCAAGCTGCGCGCCCCCGTCGATGCCTTCTTCGATTCCGTGACCGTGAATTGCGACCAAAAGGCGTTGCGGGCAAACCGGTTGCGGCTGCTCGGCCATATCCGCGCCGCCCTCAACCAAGTCGCTGATTTTTCACGGATCGAGGGTTAGAATACCTCCATGAGCAAGTGGGTCTATGCCTTCGGCGGCGGCACCGCCGAAGGTGACGCGAAGATGAACGGGCTTCTGGGGGGCAAGGGCGCGAACCTCGCCGAAATGGCGAGCCTCGGCCTGCCGGTGCCGCCCGGCTTCACCCTCACCACCGAGGTCTGCACCCATTATTACGCCAATGGCCGGACCTATCCCGACGACCTGAAAGCCGCCGTCGAGGCGGCGCTCCACGCGGTGGAAGACGCCGTCGGCGCCCGCTTCGGCGATGCCGCCAACCCGCTGCTGGTTTCGGTGCGATCGGGGGCGCGCGCCTCTATGCCGGGAATGATGGACACCGTCCTCAATCTCGGCCTCAACGAGGAGACCGTGGCGGGTCTCGCCGCAGCCAGCGGGGACGAACGGTTCGCCTGGGATTCCTATCGCCGCTTCATCCAGATGTACGGCGGCGTGGTGCTGGACTTGGAGCACGACCGCTTCGAGGAGCTTCTGGCTTTCGCCAAGGAGGATGCGGGCTACGGCTTCGATACCGACATGAGCGCCGACGACTGGCGCGAGCTGGTGGCGGAATACAAGGACATGGTCGCCCAGGAAACCGGCAGCCCGTTCCCAGACGACCCCAGAGAGCAGCTTTGGGGCGCCATCGGCGCGGTCTTCTCCAGCTGGATGAACCCCCGCGCCGTGACCTACCGCAGGCTCCACGACATCCCGGCCGACTGGGGCACCGCCGTCAACGTCCAGGCCATGGTGTTCGGCAACATGGGCGACGATTGCGCCACCGGCGTCGCGTTTACCCGCGATCCGGCGACCGGCGAGGATGCCTTCTACGGCGAATTTCTCGTCAACGCCCAGGGCGAGGATGTGGTGGGCGGCATCCGCACGCCGCAGCCCCTCAGCCGGGCCGCGCGCGAGGCGGGCAACGGCCGGCTTCCGTCCATGGAGGAAATCCTGCCCCAGGTCTATGGCGAGCTTGTCGGGATCCGCGAGACGCTTGAGACCCACTACCGCGACATGCAGGACATCGAGTTCACGGTGCAAAAGGGGCGGCTGTGGATGCTGCAAACCCGCACCGGCAAGCGCACCGCCCATGCCGCGATCCGCATCGCCGTCGACCTTGTGGCCGAGGGCCTGATTGATCGGCGCGAGGCGATCGCGCGGATCGATCCGCAGACCCTCGACCAATTGCTGCACCCCATGATTTCCCCGGATGCCGAGCGTGAAGTGCTGGCCACCGGACTGCCGGCGTCGCCGGGGGCGGCGTCGGGGCGCATCGCCTTCAACGCCGATGACGCCGAAACCCGGGCCGCGCGGGGCGAGAAGGTTATCCTGGTCCGTACCGAGACCAGTCCGGACGATATCCACGGCATGCATGCGGCCGCCGGCATTGTCACGGCGCGGGGCGGCATGACCAGCCATGCCGCCGTTGTGGCGCGCGGCATGGGCCGGGCCTGCGTCGCCGGCGCGGGCGACCTTGCCGTCGATGCCGAGGCTGGGACCTTGCGCGTTGCGGGGCGGACGCTCGGCACCGGCGACGAGATCACCATCGACGGGGCCACCGGCGAGATCATGGCCGGCGCCCTTGTCATGGTGCAGCCGACCCTGGGCGGCGAATTCGGCACTTTGATGGACTGGGCCGACGAGTTCCGGCGCCTGCGAATCCGCACCAACGCCGAGACGCCGGGGGATGTGAAGGCGGCCCGCGATTTCGGCGCCGAGGGGATCGGCCTGTCGCGTACCGAGCATATGTTCTTCGATGACGACCGCATCGCCGCCATGCGCGAGATGATCCTTGCCGACAGCGTGGATGGCCGCCGCGCCGCGCTGGCCAAGCTCCAGCCCATGCAGGAGGCGGATTTCGAGGAGATCTTCCGGCTGATGGCCGGCCTGCCCGTGACCATCCGCCTGCTCGATCCGCCCTTGCACGAGTTCCTTCCCAAGACGGCCGAGGAGTTCGCCCAGCTTGCCGCCGATACCGGAACCACGCCGGAAGCGGTGGCGCGGCGCGTCAGCCAGTTGCATGAGACCAACCCCATGCTGGGCCATCGCGGCTGCCGCCTCGGCATCACCTACCCTGAGATCTACGAGATGCAGGCCCGTGCCATCTTCAATGCCGCCGCCCGGGTCAATGCCGAGGCGCCAGGCACCGCCTGCCCCGAGGTGATGATCCCGCTGATCGCGACACGGGCCGAGTTCGATGCGCTCAAGCCGATGATCGATACCGCCGCCAAGGAGGCCATGAAGGCCACCGGAACCACGTTCGACTATCTGGTGGGCACCATGATCGAGCTGCCGCGCGCCGCCTTGATGGCCCGGGAGATCGCCGAAAGCGCGGAGTTCTTTTCCTACGGCACCAACGACCTGACCCAGACCACCTTCGGCCTGTCGCGCGACGATTCCGGGCGTTTCCTCGATGCCTATCGTGGCCAGGGGATCCTGCCCGCCGATCCGTTCGTGTCCATCGACGAGGCGGGGGTTGGCGAGCTGATCCGTATCGCCACGGAGCGCGGCCGCGCGGCCCGGCCAGGCATCAAGCTCGGCATCTGTGGCGAACATGGCGGCGATCCCGCGTCGATTCGCTTCTGCGAGGCGGTCGGCCTGGATTACGTGTCCTGCTCGCCGTTCCGGGTGCCGGTGGCGCGCCTCGCCGCGGCCCAGGCCGCGATCGCGGCGGCCCCCGCCGAAGATTGACCGGCCACCGATTGCCCGGCCGGCGGCGCCGGGCGCCTAGCCGGGCCGTCTCAGGGACAGCATGATATCGACCATTACGGCGGAGGCCAGGGTGAAGCCTATGACCCTGGCGCCAAGGGCCAATGCGTAGGATCCCCACAGCTTCACCGGTGTCAGGTGGACCCAGGCATGCGCCTTGCGCACCCACAGATCGGCCGAGACGAAGACCTTCAGGATCGAATTCGGTCCGGTGACGTTGGCCTCCAGCCCGGCAAGGCCGCCGAGGACCAGAAGGACCGTGCCGATGATGCCGCACAGCACCACCAGCACCGCGGCCAGAGTGCCCATGAAGCGGATGCCGTCGGCGACGAAGTTGGTCCGCCGCCGGTAGGCGGGCAGGGGCCGGGCGCGGGGCCGGGGCGACGGCTGGGCGGATGGTTCCTGGGGCGCTGGCCTTCTCATGGGGATGTGCTCCTGTCGGGTTCCAGGCCGAAGACGGCGCCGAAGGTGCTGGCCAGCTCCATGATGCCGACCAGGGCGATGATCTCGACGATCTGGGGCGTGGTGAAATGGACCTTGAGGCTCTCGAATCGGGTATCGGAGACGGTGCCGCGCGCCGCCACCATCTCGTCGGCGAATTGCAAGGCGGCGGCATCCGCGGCGTCCAGGCCCGAATAGTCGCCACGGTCGACCGCATCGATCACCTCCTCGGGCACGCCGTGCTGGAGGGCGTATTCCCGGTGAGAGGCCGACGAATAAACCGATCCGCGAAGGCGCGCGACGCGATAGGCGATCTTTTCCTTGAAGGCCCGGGGCAGCAATCCGGTGTCGAGCGCCGCGGAAAAATAGGCCCGGTGCGCGGCCAGGACCCCCGGCTGGTGGGCCAGCAGCCGGTACATGCCGGGGACCCGGCCGCGGGTTTCCCGCAACTGGTCGAAGACCGGCTTGAGCGCCTCGGGTTCGCCGTCGGGCTCGATGAATGGCAGGCGCGCCATCGCCGGCCCCTAACCCGCGAGATCGGGCAATTCCTGCCCGATCCCCTGGTCCTTCGCCTTTTCAAAGGCGCGCGCGGCGAGTGCCACGTCCTCGAAGGCGACTCCTAAGGACTTGAACAATGTGATGTCGTCGGCGTAGCC
>JAOTVC010000016.1 GCA_029863585.1 Alphaproteobacteria bacterium
ACGTCGGAAACGCCTATGCACCAGTCGTCCGGTAGTGGCGTATAGTTGGACGGATCGGTCACCTTTTCGAAGTGGACCAGCACCGGTACAGTGTCGACCCATCTATCGCTCACAGGGCTCTCCTTTCCGGTCACGCAGTGCTTTGAGTCGTCACTTTGCCCGGTATGGGGCGCGAAGCAGCCAGAATGTCTCTCCAAGGGCCGAATCGAATCCCATACATGTCGACCGGAGCGACGCTGCCAGCAGCGTCAGTGTTGCAAACCAGTATAATCAGCTGTGCGCAGCCCTGGTGCAGAAGACCTTCCCGCCAAAGTCATATGCCGAGCAAAGGCTGAACCATCCGCGCGGCGAGGCTTGAGAAACGAAGCGGCGCATCGGTGATCGCCAGGCAGATACAGTCTTCTCCCGGCTCCGCATGGGGCTGATGCTCCAGATTTTCGTCGGCCGCCTGAAGATCGCCACGCCCATAACTGCCGGTCGCGTCCGAAAACGCGCCCGACAGGACAAGTGTCAGTTCCAGCCCGCCGTGGGAATGCTTGGGCACCGGCCGGCCCGCCGGGATGCGAAGCAGCCGCGCCGTTACACCTTTGTCTCCCGTCGGGATCGGCATCTGATAGGCTCCCAAGCCAAGTCGCTGCCAGTTGAGCCCGTCTGCATCGGCGCCGGCATAGCCCCGCAAAGGCTGCGGCAGGATCGGCGTGTGACCGTCGGCGGGAGGAGCAGCGGGCACGGCGGCGTCTCTTTCCGTCATGGCATCCAGCCGCGTCATCACCGCATTCAGGGTATTCCTGCTCGTCGGCGCGGGTACGATCGAATCAAGCATGCTGCCGCCCAACGCCTCCATGCCGGACACGACCCGTCGGCAACCGGGACAAAGGGCCAGATGCGTTGCGACCGCCAGGCTCCAGGCCTCGCCCAAGGCGCCTGATGCGTAATCGAGAAGCAGATCTTCACTCGGGTGGTGACTGATATTCATTGCTCTTCTCCAACCACGCCGCGCAAATGTCTGAACGCCAGTCTGATGCGCGACTTCACGGTACCAAGCGGTATGCCCAGCTCTGCCGCGACACGGGAATGCGCTTTGTCTTCGAAAAACGCCAGACGCAGGACCTCCTGCTGTTCCGCCGGCAGGCTGGCGAAGGCCTCTTCGATGCGCCGCGCCTCCTGTTTGCGGTGAATGATCTCGTGAGCCTGAGGTTCAGGATCGGGCACCATAGCGGGATCATCCATATCGGGTTCGGGCCGATTCGCCTTGCGCAGCATGTCGATTCGCATGTTCCGGGCGATCGCAAAAATCCAGGTGGAAGCAGATGCTTTCGTTGCCTCGAACTGCTTTGCCTTGCGCCAGACATTGATCATGGTCTCCTGGACGACCTCGTCTGCCATGCCCGGGTCCGCACCCTGGCGCAAACCGAATGCCTTTACGCGTGGCGCGAAATACTCGAACAGGGACTTGAAGGCCTGGCGGTCGCGGCAGTCCGCCACGGCAACGAGCATACGGTCCAGTTGCCCGGCCATATTCTGCCGGTCGTCGTCATTCATTGATAGCGGGCCTCCCCGATATGCCTTGGCCCACGGGGAGCGACGTTTCGCATCCCGTTCCGGAATCCGGAAGCTGGCGGGCATGACCAAAGTTTGCACGTTCGTCGCGCGTTCATAGGAATGAAAACCAAACATACAACTGATACGTGGGCCCAGCCCGCGTGGATCACCTTGCCTGCAGAATTTTCCGGCACGATGTGATCCATCCAGAAACCGCAAACGTAAGAAACAGCACAAGTGACCCGCTCAAGCCCGGGAATATCAAACTGACGAGCAAGGAGAGCATATCCGATGACCCAGATGATCCCCACGACAAATCGGCGTCTGAGTATCGCTGTCGTCGGTACGGGCATCGCCGGCATGTCCGCCGCCTGGCTCCTCAATCAGGGACACCGCGTCACCGTATATGAGCAGAACGGCAGGATCGGTGGCCATTCCAACACAGTGGACGTGACCACGCCGCGAGGGATCATCCCGGTCGACACCGGTTTCATCGTCTACAATGAGCGAAACTACCCGAACTTGACAGCCCTGTTCAGACATCTGGACGTGCCGGTGAAGGACAGCGAGATGTCCTTCGCGGCGTCGCTCGATGCCGGAAAGATGGAATACGCCGGGGACGGTCTGAACGGCTTGCTGGGCCAACGAATAAACATGGTCAGGCCTCGTTTCTGGCGCATGGTAAAGGATCTGCTGAGGTTTTATAGCGAGGCGCCGTCGTTTCTGGACGATCCAAAATCCGACGACATCAGCCTGGGAGAATATCTGCGGCGTGAACGCTACAGCGAGAGCTTCATCAACGACCATCTGCTTCCCATGGGGGCTGCCGTCTGGTCGACGACGGCCCCTGAAATGAAGGACTATCCCGCGGCCGCATTCATTCGTTTCTTCCAGAGCCATGGTCTGCTGCAACTGAAAAACCGGCCGCAGTGGCGGACCGTCGATGGTGGCAGCCGCCAGTATGTAAGGCGGCTGACGGAGTCCTACCGCGATCGCATTCGCTTCGGTGGCGTGCAGAGCGTCAGCCGCGCCGGGAACAAGGTGCTGGTGAAAGATAGTCAAGGGTCGGTGCAGGCATATGACCACGTTGTCATCGCCACGCATGCGGACGAGGCCTTCCAGATGCTGGCCGATGCCGATCCACTGGAGACGCGATTGCTGGGGGGATGGCGTTATACGCAGAACCGGGCCGTTCTTCATAGCGATTCCGCTCTTATGCCGAGGCGCCGGCGGGTCTGGTCCAGCTGGAACTTCATCGGCGACCGGACGCACGGCCGCGAGCAGAATCTGTGCGTGACCTATTGGATGAACCGGCTCCAGTCGTTGGACCCCAGGGATCCCTTGTTCGTGACGCTCAATCCCGCTCGCGAACCGGCGCCCGGGACAATCCTGCGGGAGTTCGAATATACCCACCCGTACTTCGACCGCGCGGCACTGTCTGCGCAACAGCAATTATGGTCGCTGCAGGGTCACCGGCGGACCTGGTATTGCGGCAGCTATTTCGGATACGGCTTCCACGAGGACGGCCTGCAATCGGGGCTCGCCGTCGCCGAACAACTGGGCGGCGTGCGGCGTCCGTGGACAGTCGAAGGCGAAAGTGACAGGATCATCCTGCCGAGCGAATATCAGGTGGCTGCGGCATGACGTTTCAATCCGCCATCTACAGGGGTACGGTCGGCCATGAGCGGGTGCGCCCGAAGCGCCATCGGCTGCGATACGACGTCTTCACCCTGTTACTGGATCTCGATGAGCTTCCCGAACTGGACCGGCGGTTCCGGCTGTTCGGCTACAATCGGCGCGCGCCCCTCTCCTTTCATGATAGCGACCACGGGCCAACAACGGGTGAAGCGCTGCGCCCCTGGGTCGAGGACCGGATGCGGGAAGCCGGCCTGTATCCGGATGGCGGCCCGATCCGTCTGCTCTGCTATCCCAGGATCTTTGGCTACGTGTTCAATCCGCTCTCTGTGTACTTTTGCTACAGCCGCGACGGCGAACTGACGGCGATTCTCTATGAGGTCTGCAATACCTATTCAGAGCGACATACCTATGTGATCCCGGTCCAGGATAGCGGCCTTCCCGTCATACGCCAGAGTTGCGAGAAACTGCTTTACGTCTCCCCGTTCATCGGCATGGATACGCATTATCAGTTCCGAATTGTGCCGCCCCGCGACGCCGTCAACATCGTAATACGGCAGGAAGACACCGACGGCCTGTTACTGGCCGCATACTTCAAGGGCGAAAGGGCGCCGCTGACGGCAGGAGCCTTGGCGCGCTCCCTGGCCCGCTTTCCGTTGATGACCCTGAAGATCATCGCGGCGATCCACTGGGAGGCCCTGTTGTTGTGGCTGAAGGGTCATCGTGTTTTCTCCCACAGCCCCGCCGACACGCCGGTCCAAAGCAGCGTCGGAAACTTCAACACACCCGAATCTGAGTAGCAGAGACTATGAACAATATCGTATCGAACGCGGCGGAGGCCGCGGAGATTCAACCCAAGGCCCCACGCCTGGGGCTACGGGAACACATCTTCGCGCAGTCGTTCCGTCGAATTCGCTCCGGTCGCTTGACCGTGGAGTTCCCCTCCGGTGCCCAGATGACGTTTGGCGGGGCTGAGCCAGGCCCGCAGGCTTTCATCAGAATTCGAAATCTTCGCCTGGCTTCGCGCATGCTGGTTTCCGGTGTTATCGGGTTCGCCGAGGGTTACATGCACGGCGACTGGGACACGCCGAACCTGAAAGCTGCCCTCATGCTCGGCGCCCTGAATGCCGAGGCACTGTCGAACGCGCTGACGCCGTCGCGGTTTGCCAAGCTGGCCAACCGCCTGCGGCATGCCCGGCGGGCCAACACCAAAAAAGGCAGCCGCCGCAATATCGCCGCACATTACGATCTCGGAAACACCTTCTATGGCTGTTGGCTTGATGAGACAATGTCGTACTCATCCGCGCTATTCGACGCGATGGACGAAAGTCATGAGCTGGCCCAGCGGCGCAAGTACCTTCGGCTGGCCGAGGCGCTTGACCTGAGGCCGGGTGACCGGGTGCTGGAAATCGGCTGCGGCTGGGGCGGTTTCGCCGAGATCGCCGCCGCCGAATTCGGCTGCGAAGTCGTGGGACTTACCTTGTCGGTGGAGCAGGCGGCTTTCGCCAGAGCCAGGATGGCCCGCGCCGGCTTGGCGGACAGAGTCGACATCCGCGTGGAGGATTACCGGGACGTCACCGGACATTTTGACAAGATCGTGTCCATTGAGATGTTCGAAGCGGTGGGTGATGAAAACTGGGCGACCTATTTTGACGTTCTGGATCGGCGTCTGGAGCCGGGCGGACGGGCGGCCCTGCAGGTCATCACCATTGCCGATGAAAACTATGAAAACTATCGCCGAAATCCCGAATTCATCCAACTGTATATCTTCCCGGGCGGGATGCTGCCCAGCCCGCCGGCCTTCGAACAGGCGGCTTCGGCTGCCGGCCTGAAGATCTCCGATTCCTTTTACTTCGGAAAATCTTACGCTGAATCGCTGCGCCGCTGGGACCGGGCATTCCGTGAAACCTGGCACCACATCGAAGGACTCGGTTTCGACCAGCGCTTCTTCCGGATGTGGCGCTATTATCTCTGTTATTGCGAGGTTGGTTTCGAGGTTGGCCGGATCGATGTCGGCCAGTTCGTTATCGAACGCGCATGACCGAACGCGCCAGCGGCGGTCTTACCACGCCGGTTCTATTGAGTTATTCGCTTCCGGCGCTCGTCCTCGCACTGCCGACCATACCCGTATATGTTTACCTGCCGGCTCTTTACGGCGTCGAACTGGGCCTCGGGCTGGCGGCGACGGGCTTCATTCTGTTGGCGGCGCGCGCCTTCGACACCATCACGGATCCTCTTGTCGGGGCACTCAGTGACCGCTTCGCAGTTCAGGGCAGCCGCCGCAAGCCATGGATCGCCGCCGGCGCCGTCGTTGCGGGGCTCGGCCTGTTCAAAATCCTGAACCCGCCCGCAATCGTCGACGGCGGCTATTTGCTGGGCTGGTCCATAGTGCTCTACGCCGGTTGGACCATGATCGCAGTCCCTTACATGGCCTGGGGCGCGGAACTCAGCGCGGACTATAACGAGCGGACGCGCATCACCTCCTGGCGCGAAGGCCTGATGCTGCTGGGCATTGTCGGCGCGGGCGCCGTAAACGCTGCGGCGGCCCAAATGGGTTGGTCGGAAACGGATTCCGTCGGGGCCATAGCCTGGGTGGCCATTGCATTGGGAGTTCTCGTCGTTCCCCTGCTCCTCTGGAAGGTGCCCGACCACAATGCCCCGACAGCATCCGCCAGCATGGGTGCCCAGCAGCTGCACAAGGGCGTGGCTTCGCTGATCGCCAACCGGCCGTTTCTCCGGCTGCTTTCGGCATGGTTTCTGAACGGGCTCGCCAATGGTATTCCGGCGGTCTTGTTTTTAATCTATCTGGAGCACGGGCTCGGCGCCGACGCCGCGGAGCGGCCAGTTTTCGTCCTTGGTTATTTCGTCGCCGCCATCGTGGCGATTCCTTTATGGTCCGCGCTAAGCAGCCGGTTCGGCAAGCACAAGGTCTGGTGCTGGGCCATGGTTTCGGCTTGCGCCGCCTTCGCTGCCGTCCCGTTGATCCCGGAAGGCGGCCTTTGGGCCTTTGCGGTCGTGTGTGTCGTAACGGGCATGGCCCTGGGGGCCGATCTGGTGCTGCCGCCGGCCATCCAGGCCGATGTCGTCGATTACGACGAACTCCGTTCCGGAAAAGCGCGGGCAGGGCTGCAATTCGCCCTCTGGGGCATGAGTACCAAGCTTGCCCTTGCCGCCGCCGTCGGCCTGGCGCTTCCCGGTCTGGAGGCATCCGGCTTCGATCCCGCCGCACCGTCCGACGATGGAAAGTGGGCTTTGACGGTGATCTATGCGCTGGTTCCCATCGTAATAAAGATAACGGCAATCGCTGTTGTCTGGCGATTTCCGTTGACGGCCGAAAAGCATGCTGTGGTCCGCCGCCGACTGGGCCGTTTGAGACTTGTACGGAATAATCTTCAGGAGGCCGCCCTATGAAGGGACGCCTGTCCGCAGCCTTGGTAAGTCTAATTGTATTGAACAGTTGTACGAGCATGAAACCGATAGATTTCAAGGATTCGACTCCCGCTCTGGTCATCGAAGAGTATTTTGCCGGAGAGACCCGCGCGTGGGGCCTTTTCGAGGACCGTTTCGGCAGGTTGCGCCGGCAATTCACCGTGGATATTACCGGCACATGGGACGGCAACGAACTCGTTCTGGACGAACGCTTTCTGTATAGCGACGGAGAGACGGACCGCCGCGTCTGGAAGATCAGGAAGGCCGGGCCGCATACCTATGAGGGACGGGCCGATGACGTGGTGGGCGTTGCAAATGGCGAGGCCTATGGCAATGTGCTCAACTGGAGCTATGCGATGGACCTGAAAGTCGGAGACGGCACCATGCGGGTGCGTTTCAACGACTGGATGTTCCTTCAGCCGTCCGGCGTGCTGCTGAACCGGGCCCGGGTCAGCAAGCTCGGGTTCGAGATCGGTGAGGTCACTTTGGCCTTCGTGAAACCGGGAGCGGGCGAGGCAATCGCACCCGAATCCCTTACCGAATGGCCAGCCGCCTACGCACCCATGAAAGCAGCCAGCCGATAACCGGCAGGCGCTCATAGAAGTTGCCCGCCGCATCCCAATAATCGATATGTTCGGCGACCCGGCCGTCCGGCGCAAAACGAAGGACGCTCGTTCCATCAAACGCCCAGGGCCCGCACCCAAGCGCTCCCTGGAACCGCCACTGCATAAGACAGACGTCGTCCTCCATCATCGCACGGTGGACCTCGAATTTGATGTCCCGGACGTTTTCGAACATATGTCGAAAGACCCGCGCCATGGCGTCCACGCCGCGCACGTCGTTGAACGGATCCTTGAAGCGGACATCTTCCGTGACATGGTCGGACAGGTGGGCCAGGGTCTCCGGTGTCAGCGACTCCAGATAGGCGCGATAGCGTTCGTGCGGCGCAGTCATCCCCCGATCATCCGACGGGTCAACATGAAGAACATACGGTCCGGCAGCAGGCGTAGGAACTTCATCAGGAAGGCGAAGCGCCATGGAAAGGCAACTTCGAAAGCGGTGCGCCGCAGGCCACGCACAATGCGGTCGGCTGCGTCCTCCACCGGCATCAGGTAGGGCATGGGAAAGTCGTTCTTGTCCGTCAATGGCGTTTCGATAAAACCGGGATTGATAAGGGTCAGCCGAACGCCGTGACATTCCAATTCTGGCTTGAGCGCCTCGCACATGTTGATCAGCCCGGCTTTCGTAGCGCCATAGGCTGCTGCTGTCGGCAAACCCCGATAACCGGCCAGTGACGCCACCACGGCGATATGCCCGCGTTTGCGTTCGATCAATTTGGGAATGATCTGAGCAAGGCCGTTGACCGTCCCCATCAGGTTTGTCTCCACCAGGCGCCGAAATGTCTCGACGGAAAATTGCTCGGCGGCCATAGGACTGTGTGTCCCGGCGTTCAGGACCGCGAGCTCAATTTCCCCCAGTTGCCTTTCTATGAGCTGCACCGTGGACTGGCTCATGGCAAGGTCGGTGACATCGAGGGGAAATCCATGAACGGCGCCAGGCGGGCAATCGGCCGCCAAGCTGGCCAAATCTTCAGCGGTGCGCGCACTCGCGGCCACGGTCCAGCCGTTGAGGGCAAGCCGCCGGGCAACGGCCCGCCCGATTCCCTTTCCGGCGCCCGTGACCCAAGCGACCTGCGGCCCTGGCGCGTCCGTCATTGTTTGGCGTGTTTGATCGTGGGGCCCTGGCATCGCCGGCAGACATAGTCGATGTCCGATCCGTCCCGCCCCTGGAAGCGCAACTTGACCCAGCGTCCCACGTCGTCGTACCAGACCTCTGCTGCCAGATCGCCCGTATAGGCATAACGGGTCGCGGCCACGTCGCCCCATTCTGTCGCGATCTCTTCGCGGCCGCGTGGTTCGATTCTGACGTTGTTGATGCGTCCTGTAAGCGTATTGAGCACCTGCGTCTCGGGCAGAACCGCCGCGTTCCAATGATTTGTTGGATACAACGGCGCATCCACGGCAAATTGTCCCACCGCATTCCTGACGGTCATGCGTCCGTCCTCCCCGACTGCGTCGATGGACACCGACTTGCCATTGTCGTTCACATCGGCCTTCAGGCTCATCAACTGCCCGTGCCGCCATCGGGCTTCGGAATGGTAGACGTAGCGAAAGGCGGTGAAGAACAAGACATGTACTTCCAGCTGGAACGTGTTGGAGACGATCAGGTCCTCTCCGATCCTTTCAAACCGTACCCTGTGGAAGCCTACCTTGTCGCCCTTGCGGAATACGTCGAAGTCGATAGCGGGGCCGTAAAGCGACAAGGGATCGGCGGCCGTTTTGGGCAGCTTCAGGCCACCTGCTGCGGCCTCCCAAGCGGGCAGCAAAATGATGGCTACCGACACCAACAGCCAACGACCGATCAATCCACAGTTTCTATGCAAGATTAGTCTCCCGGCTTGTTTTCGGTCCGCGGTTTCGAATTCTTCCAATCTGTTAAATATACGGCGCCGCTGGGCGGACGGATCACCGGGCATTCACAATGCAAAAAAACTCCCCGGCACGGGCGTTCCTGGGAGTCGATTCCGGCTGGTTGCGGGGATCCGAAACCACCTTTGCCGAACACATTTCGGTTGGGACAGGACCGCAGCCTGAATCGAGAGCTCGCGACCACCTTGGGTCTTCGTACGCCCTAACGCTTGATGTTGTAGCGCTTCATCTTTTCCCATAGATTTTTGCGGGAGATGTCCAGCGTTTCGGCGGCCTTGCTCACGGAACCGTCGGAATGGACCAAGGCGGAGCGGATCGCGGCGCTTTCGCTCTCCTTCACGGTCTCCTTCAGGGACAGCTGCCCTGCGGACCTGTCCGCCACCTCGGGTTCCAGAATATACAGATCATGCTCCTGTATCTGTTTGCCGGCGCACAGCGCCACGGCCCGTTCCAGCAGGTTCTTGAGCTCGCGGACATTACCCGGAAACGGCATGCCCAACAGGCATGCTTCGGCCTGGGCCGAAAGTCCCGTAATATCCTTTTCCATCGCGTGAGCATGTTCCACCACGAAATTTCTTGATAGATAGAGGATATCCTCTCTGCGCTCACGCAGCGGAGAAATGTCGATGTGGATTACGTTTAAACGCCAGTAGAGATCCGAGCGAAAGCGATTCTCCGCCAAGGCCTCTGCAAGGTCCACCTGTGTTGCCGCCAGAACCCGCACGTCGAGCTCGATCGACTCTGTGCCCCCAACACGCTCGATCTTGCGTTCCTGCAGGACCCGCAGCAGCTTGACCTGGACCTGCCGCGGAATTTCGGCGATCTCGTCGAGGAAAAGTGTGCCCCCTTCGGCCAGCTCAAACCGGCCAATACGGCGGCGGTCGGCGCCCGTGAAGGCGCCGCGCTCGTGACCGAACAGCTCGCTCTCCACAAGACCGATGGGCATCGCAGCGCAGTTCACCGCGACGAAGGGCCCTTTGGCGCGGCGGCTGTTGTTGTGAATAAAACGGGCGACCACTTCTTTCCCTGTACCGGATTCACCGGTGATGAGCACCGAGCTGTCGACGTCCTTGAGGCGCGCCACCACCTCTTCGATGCGGCGCATTGCCAGGCTGCGCCCAAGCACCCCGCTTCCGGCCCGGAATTTCCCGCCATCGGCCCGCGTCAACTCGACCAGGTGGGTGTCGGAGATTCGCGACAGCGTTCGCTGGACCAGCGAGATGAACACCTCAATGTCGAACGGCTTCGTTATGTAGTCGACGGCACCGGCCTTGATCAGTGCCACGGCCTCGGGCACCGAAACATACGCCGTTATGAGAATTACCGGCGTTCCCGGGAGCTGCCGGCAGACGTCTTCGAACAGCGTGGCGCCGGATCCATCGGGCAGTCGCACATCGGTTATGACGAGGTCCAGACTGCCGTTCGCAAGTTCGCGCCGGGCCGCCGCGAGGTCGGAGACGCTGGTAACGGGAATCCCTTCCAGGCGCAGCCGGTCCTCCAGCGACAGGCGCATGATCTCATCGTCTTCCACGAGCAGGATTCGTGGCGCGCCGTTGGTGTGATTATCAGACGGTGTCATGTGTGCTCGCCCCCGCCGCATCGCCGTCAATCGGCAACTGTACACGGAACAGGCTGCCTTGCCCCGGTTTACTTTCCACCTGGATCGTGCCGCGCATTTTTTGCACCAGCTGGTACGTGACCCACAGTCCCAGGCCGGTGCCATTCGGCCGGCTGGTGAAGAATGGATCGAAAAGGTGTCGCTGGTGTTCCGGGGGAATGCCGACCCCACTATCTTCCACTTCCATGACAAGCGAATCGTTCTCGCGGCTTGAGCGAAAGGCAAGCGCTCCGCCTTCCGGCATTGCCTGAATGCTGTTGTTCGTAAGATTCAGGACAACCTGTTGGAGATTGGGACACGAACAGCCGAGGCAGACCTCGTCGGGCACATGATTGTCCCAATTGAGCACAATCTTCCTGTCGCCGATCTCGGCTGCAACCAACTCCCTGAGATCCGAAAGGCAGGCCAGATCGCAGGGCTTCGCCTCGATTTCTTCATGCAGCTCGACCAGCAGCCCTTGAACGGTTGCCCCGATTCGATTGAGTCCCTTCTCGAGGAGCGGCAGGTAGCGCTGCACGAGCGCCGGATCGTCCGGATGCGTCTTCAACGTGTTGATGCAGTTGAGCATCCCTCCCAGAGGATTGTTCACCTCATGCGCGACTCCTGCAGCAACCTGGCCCAGGCTCGCCAGCTTTTCGCTCATCGCGAGTTTCTCTTCGAGCCGCTTCTTCTCGGCAAGTTCCGCCGCCATCTCGTTGAACCTCGCGACCACCTGGCCGATCTCGTCGCGGCTGGCGGCCGTGAGCGGGCGGATTTGCGAAGCCTCTCCGCGCCCGACTGTTGCCATACCTTCGGCCAGGGCCTTGAGCCGGTGCACCATGCGCGACGAGATCACCGCGCCCAGAAGGCTACCCGCCGCGGCCAGGCCCAGGGTCAGAAACAGAACGGTGAACCCCGCCCTCCAGATCCGTTCATTCAGCTCGTTCATGGATGCCCGCATACGGACGACGCCCAGGCGCTTTTGATCGAAGGTGACCGGAACGTGGCTTTCGATGAAGTCGCCATCGCTGCCGCCGCCCATGACGACGCTTGGCGTCAGGACCTTCAATGCATCGTCAAGCAGGCGCCGCTCCGCCGCTTCCGCAGGCGCCAGGGTAAGGCCAAGGGGATGATTAACCGGGTCGAGATGGGCGAGCACGCGACCGTCGACGTCGAGTACCATACCGGACAAAAGGCGTGGCTCGCCGATATGTACGGGCAAGTGCGACGCCTTCTGTCTGAGAGTGTTGTAGAGGGCCCAATAATCGTTCCGCAGAATTGCTTCGGGGGCTGTGGCGGCAACATCACGCGCCATGAGCAGAACCTTCTCCTCCAGCGCTTCGCGAAACTGCACCCGGGCCTGCGCAACAACCACGATCCCTATCGTGAGCGCCACGGCCACAATCATCACCGTGTGCGCGAACGGTATCTTGACCGACAGGCTCCAGGACCGTGGCCGGTACCAGCTCATTCGATTTCTCCGATGATTCGAACGGCTTGAGCCGGTGGCGGCTCGACAAGCGGTACCTGGCGCAAGCTGTCTGCCATTTGACGGATCGGATCGAACAGACTGGCCGGAAATTGGCCGAAACGGTCCAGCGCGAAAGCGCCAAGCAGCTTGCGCCCCTCAACATCCTCTGTCATTCCGATCAGCGCCCTGGACATGTCATCGCGCAGTTCAGGCGCGAGCCCGAGACGGGCAACGAGCGGCGGGAATCCGAATGCCTTGGAACGCACGATAATGCGCGTTCTCTCGGTCAGATCGGGCCGGTTCTTGTGAAGGTATTCCCAGATATAGGAATCGACGGCCCCACCCTCGGCAAGTCCTTCCGCGACGGCTTCGATCGTTTCGGCATGGCTGTACGTGAAGAAGCTGAGCCGGAAGAAGCTCTCTGGTCTATGCCCGCTTTGGGCCAGCATCGCCTGCGGAACGAGGTAACCGGAGTTCGAGTCCGGATCGGAGAAGGCGAAGACCCGCCCTTTAAGATCGGCGAGTGAGGCAACAGCACTGTTACGGTGGACAATGATGTAGGAGCGGTAGAGTGGTGCGCTTTCGAACACCGGGACGGCGAGGAGTTCGAGAATCTCCGGATCGCGCTGTTGCACGAAAGGGTACCCGCAGATCCAGGCGAAATCGAGTTGGCCCGCTTCCAGGAGACCCATGATTTCCCGATACGACCGCGCCTGAACGAACTGAACGGGGCGGCCGATGTGCTTGCGCAGATAAGAGGACCAGCGGTCATAGAGCTGCAAATCCTCGCGGACGACGACCGCCGTCAATCCGAACCGTACCGGCGTTTCGGCCGCCTGCGCGGAACCGAGAACCAGCGCAAATACAAGTAAATGGAGGACGGCACGAGCCATCCGCACCTCCTGCCATGGTTTAAGGCAGCGCTTGCACCTCCTCCTTAAGCGGCTTGGTCGCGCAAGCCGACTGCCCCCAATGAACAAAAGTCCGATCAATCGTCCGTACATGCGCGCGTTTGCGCACGCTGTGCAGCATTGCCTTTTTGTTTTGTATCATAACACTGATTCAGGCAGATAGGGAACGATCCTGCCAATCGGCGCCGGTTCCACGCCGCCAGCGAAACATACCCTCCTTCGCTGATCGGTCGGGATGGCTCATGGGCTCTTCACGCCTTTTAGGTACTCGATGATTTCCTCCGCCTCGGTCTCGCTGATCACCGATGCCGCGCCGTTGCGGTGGCGCATGGTCTCGATGATGGCGACCAGTTCCCCGGATTGGCGCCGCGAAAGGTCGGCAAGCGCATGGCAGGCTGAACACCGCGCTTCATAGAGCGCTTTCGGTGTGCGCGGAGTGTTGGCCCACCACCACGCACCCATGATAACGATCAGAAGACCGGTAACGACTAGTACCACTCGCATCCCAATGCTCCAGAACCGCCGTTCCTCGCCCGTCCGAATCTCGCTCACTTTGACACATCGTGCAAAGCGAATCCGTCAGTTTTCATCAGACCTGCCCGGTCGGGCGATTTTCCAGAAGTTCACAAGGCAGAATTGAATATGGGCGCGCGCAACGGTTTCCTCGCCCGCTTGGGGGTGCTCCACTGCCCGCCCAGCAGCCTTGGCCAGGGTTGCGGGAGTTTTAGCGGCTTCTATGATCCGCCGGCGTTCAGGTAGCGAACATCACGTGCCGTTTGCGACCGGAAAGCGCGCCGCGCGCCAACCGCTGAATCCACCCTCGAGGAATACCACGTTTCGCGGCAGCCGCGCGCCGACCGCCTTCGTCAAACGGGCCAGATCGGGTTTGGTTTCGTCATAGAATATCACAGGCAGGCCATCCAGAAAGAGCAACCGGTCGGTGGTCAGGAGCTCATAGGGGACGTTGATTGCGCCCGGTACATGGAGCGTCGAAAAGGCCTCCTGCGAACGCAGATCCACGAGATTGAAGGTCCTGCCGGCCTTGCCCTTTTCAAGGTACGCCATGAGGTCCTGCGGCGCGATCGTCTGCACCTCTGGCGAACAGGCGACGAGCAGCGCGACGCACAGGGCGGCGCCAAGATGCCGCGCCGCTGCAATTACGCGCTCCTGGTGTTTCCGCCGCATGGCTCCTCAATCCTGTTTCGACCGTCCACCCTGGCCAATATCCGGGCGCTTCCGCTAGCCAGGATGGTGGCGCATGGCATGTTGTGGGACGTGGAATCTCTCGAACAGCCGACAGCGCCGTCCTAACCCATCGGCGCAGACCCGTCCAGCGATCAATTGAACTCAGGGCTGGCTATCTCGCCAGCATGCGGACATACGCAGCAACATCGGCAATTTCGCTGTCACTGAGGATACCCTTCCAGGATGGCATGTAGTCTCCTTTGCCATCCCGGATCATACTCATAAGATTCTCATCGCCTATCTGTTTCATATTTTCCGACTGCGTGAAATCCATCATGGAAATTCCAAACAGATGAGCGAGCAGGCCTTCGCCGGTGCCAATTTTCCCGTGACACGCCACGCAGGCTCTCTTGAAAATTGCCCGTCCCCGTCGTGTATCGCCTATGAACCGGAGATCGGTGCGCGAGATATTGGAAATGTAGGCCGCGATATCGAGCAAATCCGTCGCGGTCAATACCATGCCCCAGTTCGGCATGTCCGAGCCTTTCTGGTCGCGGTACCCGGATATGACCGCGGCCAGATCCTGCACGTTCTTTGTCTGGTATTGCGGGGAAGAAAGATCGGCAGGCGTGAGACCCAGATTGCTCGCGACAGACCCCGGATTCTTGCCATCCGCGCCGTGGCACACCAAGCAGTACGAGCGGTAAAGATGGCTTCCTATTAAGGGGTTGGGCGCATCCTGTGCACGCGTGTCCGTGGCCAGCAAGATCGCCCAGCATGCAGTTATGAGCCAAACCAGCAGTTTCATCTGACATCTCCGGCACGCATACAGGTCACATGACATCTCCGCATGCGTGTCCATGGAGCCCCTTGGCCTCAGTTGATCCGGGTGGCATTAGATTATCCTGCTTGCGTAATAGAGGCGCGCAGACGCCCGCTTTCGTACTCGAGGAACCCTTTCGTCATCTCTGCAAATCTTTCATAAAACGGGTGTTCGGACATTTCGATGACCTTGTCGCAAAAACGCGAGACCCATCGCGACAGATGCTGGTCGAAGAATCGCTCCTCGATTTTCAGGATGTTAGCTGCGAACTCATCGTTCGGTTCCGCCCAGGCCTCTGCCTCCTTCGTCGCGAGGCGCTGCATGAACTCCAGCTCCGCGCTGAGGTGGTCCGGCATGCCGGTGAAGGAATCATCGTATTCCAGCCCGGCTGCTTCGATCAGTTTCTTAACTTTTACGGTTTGCGATCCCCAGAACGTCGCCTCCCTTGGATCGTCGAATGCAACGTTCATCGATTCGTGGGGGGAGACGTGCGGACCTGGTCCGATAAATAATCTCGTATATTCAATGGCCAGGTCCTCGACAAGTCTCTCGCACGGGGTGTCATGGAAGTCATCACCCAGTGAAAGATCCAGTGACTCGAGGATATTCGCGAACTCTGAAGACTTGAGCTGCGCCAGCAACGCGGCGGAAGGTTCCGCCCGGTAGACCGCGGCGAGGAAGCCATACACGTTGCTGCGTGAGGCGGCCGTCTCATGCATGTCCTTCCGGGCGGTTGTCATCCTTCATCTCCCTACTGTTTGGTGGCCCGACAGTTCAGGCCCGTTCGACCCTTACCACCGTATCGAACCAGCGCATCGTACCGCTGATCGGATCCGACTTGTTCGGAATGATCGTGTTGGGGTGGGTGCCATGCTTGTCCCACCACATGTTTTGCGCATCCGGATCGTTAGCTGCGCCTTGGGAAATCGGGGAAGCCTTGCCCGATCCGTAGATGCCCGAATGCTCGCGCCCCAGCGAGTGGGATATGGCGATGACGCCGGGGACGATGCCCTCGGTGACATAGGCCGTGGTGGTCAGTTCGCCGATTTCGCTGGCGACCTTGATCCTGTCACCGTTCTTGATCCCGCGTTCGCCGGCGGTCTTGGCGTTGATCCAGGCTGGATTGTCATGCTTGATCTCGGACAGCCACTTGCACTGGGCGGTCCGGGAATGCGTATGCACGGCAACCTTGTAGGTGGTCAGGATCAACTCGTCGCCGGCCATCTTCTGGTGCTCTGGAATCGGGGTGTAGGTCGGGAACGCCGGCAGCCCCTTCTTGGCGAAGTTGTCGGAGTAGAAGTCCAGGTAGCCCGCCTTGGTGAACTTCGTGTTCGGCGGGTACGCCAGATAGGCCGTGCCGTCGATATCCTGGGCGACATAGGCTTTCTTAGCGCCCTTGGTGCCCAGATATCCCTCGCTCCTGGCCTCGGCTTCGCTCGCGACCCCCGCCTTTTTCCAGTTCCAGTAGACACCAGTCTTCTCGTCGAGGATGACGCCATCGCCCGAGACATCGACGACCTGCTCGTAGAAGCCGTAATTCGGCTTGGCGTCCTTATCGTGCCAGACACCATGCGTCTTCATGTATTCGAAGCCGCCGGCTTCCTTGACCCCGGGCGTCATCTCGCAGGATTGGCGCACAAAGTCTTCCTTACTCGAATAGGCGAGTTCGAAACCAAGGCGCTTCGCCAGTTCCGGCCAGACATCGCCCTGGCAGCGCGCCTCGCCCAGGGGCTTAATGAGGGGCTGGCGAATATAGAATTCGGCGATCTGGTTGGCCGAAACCATATCCTCCCAGTCCCAACGCTCCAGATAGCTGACGTCGGGCAGGATGATGTCGGCGTATTGCGAGGACTCATCATAGGCAATGGTCGAGGTGATCAGGAACGGCATGAGACTCTCGTCCTGGAAGACCGCGCGCGCCTCGTTGTTGTTGCCGTTGATGTAGGTCGGGTTATAGCAGCTCCACCAGTAGACGTCGGGCCGTCCATGGCTGCCGTCCTTGATCATCGGGATGATCGACTGGCTGACATGGTGCGTCGGATAGGCCGCCTCGCCCGGGAAGCCGTCCTTGATATGCAGCCCGTTCGTAACTTCCGCTTTTGGCGAGGACGGATGCTTCCATGCCGCGCCAACCCCCATGACCCGGCCGCCGGCCCGGTCGAGGTTGTTGGTGATCGAGGACAGCAGCATCGCGGCGCGTTCCTGGTCGGCCCCGTGGTAATGCATGACGGTGCCGCGGTAGGTGACCAGGCAGGCCGAATTGGCCTTGGCGAAGCCGCGGGCAATCTCGCGGATGGTGTCGGCGGGAACGTCGCTTCCCTGCTCGGCGAATTCCGGCGTGAACTTGGCCACCTGTGCCTTGACGGCGGCGATCTTGTCGTCCACCGAGGCGTGATAGTCGGCCGTGACCCTCATGAACTTGAAGTGGTCCTTCTTGTAGAGACCCTCGTTCATGATGACGTTGACCATGGCCAGCATCACCAGCCCGTCCGTGCCGACCTTGATCGGGATCCATTTGGTCGATTTGGCGGCGGTATTCGATAGCCGCACGTCGAACGTATAGAACGGAACGCCGCGGTCGACGACCGCCCGGATCAGTCGGTGCGCGGTCGGGATGTGGTTGGTATGGGTCTCCAGGTTGTTGCTGCCGAAATTGACGATGAAGTCGGTCTTGTCGTAGTCCCAGTTGTCGTACATGCCGCCCCACAGGCTCTCCTGTCCGACCCATTTGGCGGCCTCGCACACCGAAGTGTGGTTGCCGATGGTCGTAGTACCGTAGGCGGCCAGGAAGTCACCCGTGACCGCCCACTGGGAGGCTTTATGGCGACCGTAAGCGTACATGAATTTCTCGGGCGTGCCGGCGTCGCGCAGTGGTTTGAGCTTGGACGCGATGATGTCCAGGGCTTCGTCCCACGAGATCCTTTTCCACTTGTGCTCGCCGCGCTTGCCGACGCGCTGCATTGGGTAAAGGATGCGGTCCGGGAAGTAGGCCTGGTTGATGCCGGCCTGCCCCTTGGCGCACAGCACGCCCTCGGTGCGGATGGACTCGGGGTGACCCTCGAGCTTCACCACCCGGCCGTCCTCAACGAAGCCGATCATGGCGTCGCGCGTCACGCAACCCCAGCAGGCGGTCGGAATGGCCTTCCTTTCCTTACCGGTAACCGGCGAAAAATCGCGGCCACCCGCTTGCAATTGCACGGATCCGGCCAGAGCTGTCCCGCTGTCACCCGCGCCCGCCGCCAGAGCGGCGCCGCTGGCGCCAGCCAGTGACATGAAATTACGGCGATTGAATTTCTTCATCTTCATACTCCTTGTCTGACTGCCGAGCCTATGGAATCAGGTCCATGTAGTGGTCCAGCTTGCCCTTCGTCCGTTTCGTGTAGCTCGCCTTCAGGAGGTTGTCCGGGTCGATATAGAACACGTTCGGCCTGGTGCCTTCCTCGGGCAACAGGACGTTATCCGGGTTCTTCAGGCCGTGTTCCTGGACCAGCATCGAGACCTCGCTTTCGGGATCGTTGAGATCGCCGAAGACACGGGCCTTTCCCTGACAGGTGTTGACGCAGGCAGGTTCGATGCCATTGTCCAGCCGTTGCTTGCAGAAGTCGCACTTGTCGACTGCCTGCTTCTCGGGCTTCTTGCCGGCCTTCACGAAGGGATCGAAGGAGCGGACCCCGTAGGGGCAGCCGTCGATGCATTTGCCGCAGCCGATGCATAACTCCTTGTCGATCAGAATCAGGCCGTCGGGACGTTTGTAGGTTGCGCCGCCGCGGTAGCGGATCTTCTTTCCCTCCGGCGTCATGTAGGTCAGCCGCTCGCCCGGGTATTCCGGGCAAGCCTTCACGCAGGGCGGGACCTTGTCTTCTTCCTTGCCCTCACAATGGTTGCACATGATCGGTAGAAAGACCTTCTTCGTATCGGGGAAGGTGCCGTAGGTCCTTTCCTGAATCACGGTCCTGAAGCGTCCAAGAGACACGTCGTTCTCGGACTTGCAGGCCACGGTGCACGCCCTGCAGCCGATACATTTTCTGAGGTCCATGACCATGGCCCACCGCGGCGCCTTCGCGGCCGCTTCGGCGTTCCGGACCGGCGTCGCGAGGGCGGCCGTGCCGGCGGCTACCACACCGGCGCCTTTGAGCATATCGCGCCGTCCGATCCGCGACTCTGTTGTTTCAGTCATACCCAGTTCTCCTTTTCATTCCGTGGTACGCCAACCTGCATTGCTCTGAAATCGTGCGTTTTTCTTTGTTCAGTTTCCGCTATCCAACAGATCGATGGTGTCTTCGAAGTTCGCGATCGCCTCGTCCAAAATCATGATCGCGTATTTCTTGTTGTGGACGCCGTTGCCGATCTGGACGATGCTCAGGAGTTCCTGGCCTGTCGCGATCATCTGCTGCGCCTCTTGCAGCTTGTCGGCGCCGAGCTTGTCCTCCGCCGCGGCCAGCGCTTCAAGAGCCTCGACTTCGAGTTCTTTGGTAAACCCGACCTCCCTTTCGAGCGTCTTCTTCCAGTCGTCGAGCATCTTGCGATGTTCCGGCGTATGGCATTTCGCGCAGGTCTCAGCCGAACCGGTCTTCACCAGTTGGCCTTTGCTGTGCTTGGATTCGGTATGACAGCCGGCGCAGTTGGTCCTGACCGCGTTCATGAGACCAGCGACTGGCGAGATGTTTTCACTGACTCTCTGGCCCGCCAGGA
The DNA here is from genome assembly GCA_029863585.1 of Alphaproteobacteria bacterium. Lineage (GTDB taxonomy): Bacteria > Pseudomonadota > Alphaproteobacteria > SMXQ01 > SMXQ01 > SMXQ01. The sequence goes on from JAOTVC010000016.1 coordinate 19,775, forward strand.
GGATCCTCTGGAAGCGGTGCGTATCGCTGTGGCATTGGTTGCAGACGGGCTGCACCGCGTCGAGATAATCGGCCAGTGCGCCGTGCCGCGACGGCCGATGGCAGTCGAGACAGTCAGCCCGTCGGCCAGCCACGTGCTCATCGTGCATCAGTTTGCCGTCGCGTTCCTTCGCAGTCAGGGCGGCTGAAGCGCTGTGACAATCCAGACACTCGTCAATCTTCATTTCGTCGCTGACCGCGACCTCGTGCAGATGGCAGCTCTCGCAGGGCACGCCAGCAGTTTCGAGGGTCTGGTGGGTGATCGGCTTTTTGTCCCGGTCATCGACCGACAATTGTTGCTGTAGCGATTTGGTGGGAACCGTGTGGCACAGCGAGCACTTGCTGGGTCCCGTATTGAATCCCACGGCCGAACCATTCTTGAGTCCGCCGCCCGCCGTTTCACCAAAGCTGACTTTGATCGGCATTGGCGGACCGGCGATCAGCGTGTCTTCTCGGGGCGTTCCGGGCCTGAAGTGACACGCAAAACAGATTTCCTTCGGGGTCTCGAAATGTCGCGCCGCCGAATACTTCATATGGCACGTGTCGCAGAAAAGCTTCTGGCCCTTCAGCATCTCCTTCTCGAAATGCGCCTTGTGCTTGAACGTGCTTTTCTCGCCGTACTTTATCTCCTTGTCCTGGAATTTCTCGATCGCGTGACACCCCGACCGCAGGCAGGCCCCGTCCTTCACGACGGTTCGAATCGGCATAGGCGCGTCGCGGTCGTACAGATATGCGGCGAGATGCCTGGCTGCCTGCATCTTCGCCTTGAACGTCCTTTTCCCGCCGGGAAGGAAGTGGCAATCGATGCAGCCGGCCTTCTTGTCCGGGTCACCATCCAGTGCATGGTGCTTGGATTTCTGCCAGGCAACGTACTGCTCGTTCATGATATGGCAGCTGCCCCCGCAAAAAGAGTTTTGGGAGGTGTAGTATTCGGTCCCTTCCCACGCGCCCGCCAGAACCACGAGCACTGCAACAGGTGCGATGGCAAGGGCCTTCCAACCAAAGGAAAGGCTGATTTTCACCCCGAATTCACCTTCCTGTTCCGCTTTTCATTTCATGGCCGTCTGTCCGGCCTTGTTGCACGACCGCCACCCCATCGGGGGAACACGGGCCATCCCGCACATTTTGGTTGAGAACGCCCTGGACGGGGATCGCCTCTTGATCCGAGAGCCTGCCCAACCACCGGTAGCAGCCTGTGGGTACTGGCTGGCCGGTCGGTCAATCGTTTTCCTTGGTTGAGCACGTTTCATGCCAGGAAACGAGATCCGTTGTATGCCAATGAGTTACCCGGATTCCACCGATGCGATGGCCATCGTCGACGTGAAATATGTCACCGAACGGTAACGAAGCGCTGAAACTCCGGCCTGACGCGATAAATCGCGACAGGGCAAGAAGTTAATCCCGTAAGGGCAACTGCCGGACGTCACCGATCGGTAACCGGGCCGGCATGTCATCGCAACTGGGCCGATTCAGATAATGGAGACTGGAGCCATGGCTCGCCGCATCGGGCACATCACTCAGTACCCGACCCTCTTAACGTGGCAGTACCATTGAATCCCTGCGGTTCCGGTAAATTGGCCGATTTTGTCCAAAAGCAAAACGTCTCTAACTCATTGAGTTAAAGTCGTTAATTTTGGTTTCAGGGGCCCGCAACCACCTTTGCTGAACTTATTTCAGGTGGGTAAGGGAGGCTTCGTAAGACCGTAGCTCGCCCCGATGGCCAACCAGTATCGTCGATTATACTGCCCACCCATCTTGCCATCAGGAGCCTCATGGGGAGCCCGCCGAGCGGATCATTGACCATCGGCGTGGAAAGGCCGGCCGTTGCGTGGCAATGCCTACATTGAGTTAAAGCTTGTTGCGGCGTAACCCGGGGTCCTGCAACGTCGTATCTTGCCCCTGGGGTGGGTTGTCGACCGCTTCCTCCAGCGAGAATGTTTCGATCCATTCTTCGGGTGGACGCGCCGCTTCGCCACGGGCAACCTGATCCAGACCCCAATAGATCTCGAGCCGGTGACCGTCGGGATCGGAAAATTCAACGGCAATCTGTACACCGGCCCTTCGACGGCCCTCATATGCTATCTCGACGCCGTGTTCCTCTAAATGCGCACGCGCCGTGAATACTTCATCCAGTGTTGCGACCTCGAATGCCATATGGTGCAGCTCTCGAGATCGCGACTCTCCTTCCGCGCCGCCAACAAGGGCGATGCCGTGATGATCTTCGCTGAACCTCAGAAAAGCCATCCGACCTGGCATCATGCTATCTGGGTAGACATCTGAAACCTCGAAACCCATGACGCGGGTATAGAAATCGAGCGAGCGCTCAATGTCGGTTACCTTCAGGACCACATGCCCGATCTTGGTCACACGAAAAGGCGGGTCTTGAGTGGCTGGTTGGGTTTTGAGGCGCTGAATTTCATGCGATCTAAGCGCTTCGTAGTCAACGATACCGCGTGCCATAACCGTTCTCCGATGACTCTCAAGTCATTATTATCAGATGTCTTGGCGTCTCCGCCCAAACACATGCCAGATCACGTTTCAGCCGCCCGAGCCCCTGAGAACGGCGTCCCTGAATCTTGTCCGGCAGTCCGCCAGGTTCCAGTTCCGTTTCCAGTCGGATGGCGGGCCTGGCAAGACCCTGGCCCACAAGAATCTCGGGGCGGGGGATTCGGTCAGGAAGCGCGCGGCCGCTTCCAGTTCGTCCGGGCGGGAAATAGTCAATGTCGCGGGAATGCCTGCGCCCTGGGCCATCAATTCGAGATCGGTTCGCTCCGCGGTGTGGCCTTTTTGGCCTCCCGTTTCGCCATGCTGTCCATTGTCGATACAGATTATCGAGAGGTTTTGCGGCGCGGCCGATGCGACCGTTGCCAGACTCCCGATATTCATCATCAACTCGCCATCGCCGGTAATGACCGCGATCTTCTTGTCCGGGGCGCAGAGCGCCATTCCCAGACCTATCGAGACGGCGGCGCCCATCGCCCCGCCCATTGTGAAAAGGTTGTCACCTTCAGAGGTTAGCGCGGCAGCATCGCGCGATGCACCCGCGAGGCCCGAGACGATCAAATATTCGGAGTAGCTCGGAAGAATTTTCGGGAGAAGCTCGCGGCGATCCAATGATACGTCTACCATCTTCGTTTCTTCCTGTTCAAAAGGCCTTGGTGCCCAAAAAACGCTGCGACAGCACCAGGGCAACACCCTGGCCGCCTCTGAAACACGCCGATAGGGCCGCTCTCGTTGCGGCTTCCAACGCCTCTTCCGAATCAACGCGGAATATCATCAGCCCCATGGCATCCAGCACGGCATCGACCGCCTGGCCCATGGGATACTGCCAGGGGTTCATTTCGCCGTAATCGCCCCGCATCGTAACGATCAGAAAAACCGGAAACCGCCCGCCCTTGACCAGCGACAGGTGGTTCACGCAATTGCCGACCCCGGACGACTGCATGCAGACAACGCTTCGACCACCGACCAGATCCGCGCCTGCACAGATTCCAACGCCTTCTTCTTCGGCCGAAAGAAGCACCGCACTGGTCTTGTTGTTCTGCTGGGCCAGTCGAATGAGCGCGGCGTTTCCCGCGTCAGGTACGTGGGTAAACAAGCTAACGCCCCCTTCAACCAACTGGGCAAACAGGTTCTGGGCCCAGCGTGGCTCCTTGGATTCCGTCATGTTAACTTCTTTCTAAGCCCAATATGTTGAAGCGGTCGCTTATCCAAGCGGCCATGGCAGTCTGACAAATTCCTGGAGGAGTCCTGGGGGGAAATCGCGGTGAAGCGTGCCCGCCATTACCGTAATGAAAGCGATTCCGACTGAAGACAGAATCAGGACACGCGCCCAGCCGAGGCCCGCGCGCATACGCAGGAACGAGACGAAGAAAATCGAGAGCGCCAGCACAAAGCCCAGAAGCGACGATAGGAGAAGCAGGCCCGCGAACCAGGAAAGCGTCCTCCAGAGCCCGTGCTTACCCTCAAGATCGGCGCCGTCCGCCGCGCGGTCGGTGAAAATGGCGTCCGTCTCCGGCGCCCGCATCATCCGGATCAGAAGCAGCAGGCAGCAGACGAGAGTTACCGATGAAACTGTCACCGGGAAGATCTTGTCACCGATCCGATGGATCATCATTGCGTTGACCCAGGCGACCATCAAATAGGCGGTCACGACCAGAAGGAAAGTCAGGGGTGCGCGTTTCTTGCCAATGGGAACTTCGCCTTCGGGCAGGATCTGCTTGGCCTGCCGGACGCCTATGATGATCGAGACGACGGTCAGGGCGAGGATCACCAGCACGATCGGCGAAGCGATATAGTCGAACCCGGCTTCCAGACTCTGCCGGAATTTCGCACCGGCGACCTGGTGGGCCATGTTGCTGAAGTTTTCAGCCTGATGGGACAGTACGAAGCCGATCAGGAAGGCCGGCCGCGACCAGTCAAACCTGCGCAGGAAGATTCCAAGAAGGCCAACCGCGAAAAGCGCGACCAGGTCGCCGAGCGATTGACTCGACTGGAAGGCCGCAAACGAGATCATCATGAAAAGAAAGGGGCCGAGCAGGGTGAAGCGGATCGTGGTCAGGCGGGCGATAGGACCGGAAAGCACGATGCAGAGACCCGCGCCGAAGACGTTGGCCAGGGCCAGCGACCAGACGATGGTGTAGGTGATATCCAGATCGTTCTGGATCATCTGCGGTCCCGCATCGTAGCCCAGTAGCGCGAGACCACCCAGAAATATCGCCATCGAGCCGCTGCCGGGGATGCCGAAGATCAGCGTTGGGACCAACCCGCCGCCTTCCTTGGCGTTGTTCGAAGATTCCGGGCCGATCACCCCGCGTATGTCACCTGAACCGAAGCGGCTTTTGTCCCTTGCCATTTGTACGGTGTGGCCATAGGCGATCCAATCCACGACGGATCCGCCAAGGCCCGGAATAACGCCGACAATCACCCCGATGACAGAGCACCGGATCGACAGGAACAGATTGGACCACCAGTCGCGGATGCCTACCAACCAGCCCGCGCCGAGACCGCCCGACCTGGAAATCGACCTGTCATGCCGGAGAAGCGCCACGATCTCGGGAATCGCGAAAATGCCTAACCCGACGATCACCAGCGTCAGTCCGTCGATCAGGTAGGGGACGTCGTAAGTCGACATCCGCAGGCTGCCGCCGGCGGCGGCCTCGCCGATTGTGCCCACCATCAGGCCGAGTCCCGCCGCCGCGACCCCTTTTATCGGGATGCGGCCGGCGAGGATCGCCACCATGGACAAGCCGAGAATCGTGATCATCAGCATCTCGGGCAGGCCGAATGCCAGCACCAGGGGACGTGCGATCAGGATGAAGAATGTCAGGATGACAGCGCCGAACAGGCCTCCGAAAAGCGACGATGCGAAGGCCGCCGACAGCGCGCGCGCGGCTTCGCCCTTCTTCGCCAGCGGGAACCCGTCAAGCACCGTGGCCTGGCTGGCCGACGAGCCGGGGATCCCCATGAGGACCGATGAGAAAGTGTCCGACGTCGGGATTACCGCGACCAGCCCCACCATCATCGCGAGGCCGGAGACCGGCTCCATTCCGTAAATGAACGGCAGCACCAGCGACAGACCCGCGATACCGCCGAGCCCGGGGAAAACCCCGACCGACATGCCCAGAAGGACGCCAAGCATCAGGAACATGATCTGCTGCGGATGGAAAATCAGCGAAAACGCATCTCCCAGCGCCGGCAGCGCGGTCAATAAGAGGTCCATGGTCCGGCTCTTCGGAATTCCTTGGGAATAATGCCCTCCGCGCATGGGCGCGGAGGGCAGGTACAGTGCGGTTTATTCCAGCGAGACGCCGAAGCGCTCTTTCAGCCAGTTCTTGACATAGGCCTTGGCCTCCGGCGGCACGTCGGTACCGAGCTTCAACATTGTCATGGCCGGCTTACCGGTCATTTGCGGGTAATCGCCGAGCACGGCCGCCGAGATCTTCGGAAAGTCGGGGCGCGCGATGATATCATCGAACGCCTTCTTGTATGTCGCGATCGCCTCTTCGGGTGCGCCGTTGGGCAGGAAGACCATTTTCTGCGCCGGGAAGCCGGCAATGAAGAAGGCTTTCCAGGCTTCCCAGGCGTCGCCCGACGTCTTGCAACCTTTGGTCGCCTCGCAAACTTCCTTGAAACTAGGCATATCGGGGAAGGTCGGGTCGCGGACGATGTTGCCATCGGCGTCGAGAGCGCCCCATGTCATCATCGGCACGGCCTGGCCTGCTTCAACCAGTGGGACAACGCCCTTCAGATATGCCGACGAGGTCTGGTAATCGATGTTGGCTTCGCCGCGCTCGAACATCAGCCGGCCGTCACCGCGGCCCTTGATGCCGAAGACCGGCTCAACCTTCATACCCAGCATTTCCCATGCCAGAAGCGGCACGAGGTCCAGACCCGTTGCGTTCTGCGAACCCCAGATGAAATCGATTCCCTTCAGGTCGTCGGCGTCGCCGTCGAACTTCCTGGCGATATCGGGGGGCAGGTAGGCCACGCCGCCGGTGCCGGAGGCGAGGACCACGTTCCAGTCCTTGTATTCGTACTTCACGCGCGGGTCGCCCAGAAGATACGGGAATTGCGTCGAACCCGACGAACCGAAGATCACCGTGCCGTCTTCGTATTCCTGCTGCTGGAACCAGTTCGCGCCCTTGGTCGAGCCAGCGCCCGGCATGTATTTCACGACAACGGTTGGCTTGCCCGGCAGCGCCTCGCTGAGGAGCGGCGCATAGAAGTTGGCCCATTTGGCCGATCCGCCTGATTCCGAAAACGGAATCACGAATTCGACAGTTTTGCCAGACAGATCAAGACTGTCTTGCGCCGCCGCCGCCGCCGAGAAGCCGATTGCGCCGAGACACGCTGCTGCAATGCACGCAGCCGCGCGGCATGTGGCCGTTTTGATGTTCTTCATTTTCGTTCTCCCTATCGTTTTGTTATAGCGTTCTTCCGTTGTTTCAGGCTCCGTTCAGCAATTTCGTTGGTTGTCCGGATGAAGACTCGACTGACGGCCCTATGATCAATGGACATGTCAACATGGCACACTAGGCGCGTTTCTTTCAAATTCAAACGGAAGCTGGGTTGAGCCCGAGGTGCCAATAAGCTCCAGGCCATTGGGCTTGGTCCTTGAGGCATAAAGATTCGCGCCCTTCGTGGAACTGCCGCCCGGTACGAATTTGAACTGGATAGTGGCGCCGAACCGTTTTTCCAGAAGCGGGGCCGTAAAGCGGGCCTATCGGCCGGATCTCCCACCTTCCGAAAACGGTATCATCCGCGAAATGGTCTTGTCCTTTGTCTCGACCGCTTTCGCATCCGAGGGCGGATATCCGAGAACCGTGAATGCCGTACCGGCCATCCCGAAAATTATGCCCTTAATGATGCTTCCCATCGCTTCGCTTCTCTGTTTCTTCGGTCGCTGGTTGGAAGATCACGACCCTTCATTCGAAATCTATAGAGCCCTCGGCATAACAAGGGGTCTTACTGCCCTAATCGGCCGACAGATACTCCAGAGCATCGGCCGGCCTGCCCCACAGTGATCATATCCCCGGTGATCTGCCCAAATACCGAGTCTGCATACCGCGGAAATCTGTCGGCAACGGGACACCACCGATCGTGTGTCACACACGAAAAGTCTGGCAAAACGAAGAAGTTTATTGTTTTGCATCGGGTGCCGGCGTCGTTTCATCTGGTCGGGAAACGGCCATGGTGCCTTGTGCCGTGCGTTCTTCACTGAATTGGCAAAACGCGGTCAAGAAACGCTTTGGTGCGCTCGTGCGCCAATATTGCAGTATCTTCAGCGTAGAGGATAGCCGACACAGCTGCCGACCGGCGTGGACCGGCGCCGCGGCGAACGAAAAGCGAGGAGAAACGGAAATGAGCAAAACAGCCCTGGTGGTCAGCGCCCATGCTGCCGATTTCGTCTGGCGTGCCGGCGGCGCCATCGCGCTGCATGCCGAGGCCGGCTACGACGTGACTATCGTCTGCCTTTCCTATGGTGAGCGCGGCGAAAGCGCCAAGCTCTGGAAACAGGGCAACGTCACACTCGACGAGGTCAAGGCAAGCCGGCACCGCGAAGCGGAAAACGCCGCCAATGCGCTCGGCGCGGCCGAGCTGCTCTGCTTCGATCTGGGCGATTACCCGCTGGACTTCGATGCCGCTGCGACCGACCGCCTTGTCGACGTCTTACGCAACGTCCAACCCAGTTTCGTGCTGTCGCATTCGCTCGACGATCCGTACAATACCGACCACCCTGCAGCGACGCGATTTACCCTGAACGCGCGGATGATCGCCCAGGCGTGGGGCCACAAGCCCGGCGAGAAGGTATTGGGGGCGCCGCAGATGTATCTGTTCGAGCCGCACCAGACCGAACAATGCGGCTGGAAACCCGACACGATCCTCGATATCACCGACGTTTGGGACAAGAAGCGCGCCGCCATCGAATGCATGGAAGGCCAGGAGCATTTGTGGGATTACTACACGAATGTGGCGGAAAACAGGGGCAACCAGTTCCGGCGCAACTCCGGCGGCCAGGCGGGCGGGCGCCCTGCGCGTTACGGTGAAGCGTATCAGTCGATCTTTCCTCGAACCGTGGATCAGTTGTGATGGCGAACGTTGTTGTCCAGAATATCCAACGCGCCGATCGTGCCGCAACCGATGAACTGGCATCGTTTGGCGTTGCGACCGTGCACGAGGCACAGGGACGCACCGGCCTGCTCGGTGCCCACATGCGTCCGATCTATTCCGGCGCGCAGATCTCCGGCACGGCCGTAACCGTGTCGCTTCCATCGTGCGACAACTGGATGATCCACGTCGCCGTGGAACAGTGTCAGGATGGGGATATCCTTGTCGTCGCCCCGACCTCGCCATCGGATGCCGGGTATTTCGGCGAACTGCTGGCCTGCTCATTATCGGCCCGCGGCGTTCGCGGGCTGATTATCGAGGGAGGATGCCGCGACGTCCGGCCCCTGAAGGACATGGGCTTTCCCGTCTGGTCGCGCGCGATCTCGGCGCAAGGTACGGTGAAAGAAACGCTGGGGAGTGTGAACGTACCTGTTGTTTGCGCTGGTGCCGCCATCAACCCGGGCGACGTGATTGTCGCCGACGATGACGGTGTCGTCGTCGTCCCGCGCGAACACGCGGCCTTGGTGGTCGGGAAATCGAAAGAGCGGGAAGAGAAGGAAGCGAACACCCGCGCGAAGCTCCTGGCCGGCGAGTTGGGTCTCGATATTTATGGCATGCGCGAGCGTCTCGAAGCGAAGGGGCTGAAATACATATGAGTTTCGACGACGGCATCGCATGCACCTGGATGCGCGGCGGCACATCGAAGGGCGCGTACTTCTTGAAGGACGATCTTCCCGGCGAGCAGGCCGACCGGGACCAACTGCTGTTGTCGATCATGGGCTCGCCCGACCCGCGCCAGATCGACGGCATCGGCGGCGCCGATCCGCTCACCTCCAAGGTTGCGCTGGTATCCAAATCCGACCGGGACGGCGTCGATGTCGACTACCTGTTCCTGCAGGTTTTCGTCGACCGGCCTGTCGTGACCGATGCCCAGAACTGCGGGAACATCCTGGCGGGCGTCGGCTATTTCGCCATCGAACGCGGGCTGGTCGAGGCGAAGCCGGACATCACCCCGGTCGCCATCTTCATGGAGAATACCGGGCAGGTCGCCATCGCGCGTATCTCGACACCGGGCGGCAAGGTCAACTACAGGGGCGACGCCCATATCGACGGTGTGCCAGGCTCATCGGCCGCCGTTCCGATCGAGTTCAGGGACGCGGCGGGATCGTCCTGCGGCGCGCTTCTGCCGACGGGAAATGTCGTGGACGTTATTGACGGCGTCGAGGTAACGATGATCGACAACGGCATGCCCTGCGTGGTCATGCGCGCCTCCGACATGGGCATCATTGGTGACGAATCGCCGGAGGCGCTTGAGGCCGACGACCGGCTCCGCGGCAGGCTTGAATCCATTCGGTTGCAATGCGGCCCGTTGATGAACCTTGGTGACGTCGCGCAGAAATCGGTGCCCAAAATGACCATGGTCAGCCCACCGCGGAACAGTGGCGCCATTTCGACCCGGACCTTCATTCCGCATCGCTGTCACAAGACGATCGGCGTCTTGGGCGCCGCCAGTGTCGCAACGGCATGTTTGCTGAAGGGCAGCCCGGCGAGCGCGCTGGCGAAGGTCGGCGAGGGCGCGGCGCGCAGCCTGTCCATAGAGCATCCTACCGGCGAAATGTCGGTCGTTGCTTCACTGGATGCCGAGGGAGCAGTCGAGAGCACCGCGATTTTGCGCACGGCACGCAAATTGATGGATGGCGTGGTCTACGCCAGGTGAGACAAACGTCGTGGTACCCAGGTAATGATCCGTCCGGGTGAATCGTTAGCCGATGTCATTTCGCTTCATTTCCACCGATTGTTTGGACGGTCCGCCGGAAGGTGATCGAACGTAACCCCGGGGACATTCATGACGGCGTGTCTTTCTCGCTGTGCAGGGCCAGGATGGCGGTCGCGAGAACACGGTAATCTCCCGGGAGGCCGTCGGGAAACCGCGCAGCCGGCGCAAGATCGGCCATCCATTGCTGACGTTCGGCCGTGGCGGACGCCATGGTTCCGCCGATGCCCATATCTTCCAGCATGGTAGTGACCTCGCGCATTTCCGCGGCCCGCCGCTCGCCATGCATGACGACGCGCTCCATCATGTAACCGGCGCGCCGCCTCCAGTTCATACCCGGAAAACTCTTCTCGAGCGAGTCCAGGATACGGTCGTCGATACCGGCCTTTACCGCGGCAAGGATGCATTCGACGGTCAGGCTTTCGATGCCCTTGATCATGATGCTGCGCACCATTTTCACGGTCGAGGCGTCGCCAACGTTTTCCGAAATGATCTCGAAATTCATGGCCAGCTTGTTGAGCAGGGGCTCTATGTGTTTGGCGCCCGGGCCGCCAATCAACAGAGGTGTCCGGTGGAGGCTGGGATGCACCGGCGCCATGACCGCAACATCCACATAACTACCGCCGGCTTCGGCGATGCGTTCCGCCGCCTCCCGTTTCTTCGACGGCGCCGCGGAATTGATATCGAGATACAGCTGCCCGGCGCCAAGCACGGGCAGCACGCTGTCAGCCGCGTCCAGGACGGCGTCGGCGGTAACCGCCGAGACAACGATATCGGCGCCCTCGGCCGCCTCCACCGCTGACACCGCCGGGGTTACGGCATGCCGGGCGTAGTCGTCCATCTTGCCATCCCTGGTCCGCCTATCGTCGGTCTTTATATCGTAAGCCCGGATCACCATTTCGGCCTCAGACCGCCAACCGTCGGCCAAGGCCTGGCCGGCTTCGCCGAAGCCTATGAATGCGGCGGTTTCACTTATACGGAGGCGGCTGTCGTTCATCTCAGAAGCCAACTTCCTGGTATGTTCGTTCAGGTTTCGGCCGGATCCCTCTCCGGCCCTCCAGCTATACCATAGCACGCGCTGAATGTGCCTCCCACGAACGGCCAAGACGGTTGCCCCGCATCAGTAGCTTGGTATCGTGTACCAGAGCGGATTGCAGGTGGAGAAGCGCATGTTCGAGAATTTTGAGCGCGTGGACGTCGATGTCCCGGACTGTGGTTTCGGTTCGGCTCGCATACATCTGCGGCATGGCGGGAATGGCCCACCCCTGCTGCTGCTGCACGGCAACCCGATGTCCCATGTGTCCTGGCACAAGATCGCCGACGATCTGGCACGACGCTTTCACGTGGTTGCGACCGACCTGCGCGGCTATGGCGACAGCGTCGGCCCCGAGGACGGTGGCGAGAACCACATCAACTATTCCTTCCGCGCCATGGCGCAGGACCAGGTGGATGTCATGACGGCGCTTGGGTTTGACACATTCCAACTGGCCGGACACGACCGGGGCGCGCGGACCGCACACCGGATGTGTCTCGATCATCCGGACAGGATCGAGCGCGCCGCGGTGGTCGATATCCTGCCGAACCGCCACATCTGGAACAACGCCTCGAAGGACTGGGCGATGAAATCCTGGCATTGGCTGTTCATGGCCCAGCCCTACGACATGCCCGAGCGGATGATGACCGGGGTTCCGGCGCGCTATTACATGGAGAAGAAGCTGTCGAAAAAGGGCGTCGGGCTTGCGCCCTTCACCAAAGAGGCCTTCGACGAATACGTCCGCTGTTTCACGTGGAAGACGGTTCGGGGATCCTGCGAGGACTACCGTGCCTGCGCGACCTGCGATCTGGAGATGGACGAGGCGGACTATGCCGCCGGCCGTCGGGTGGAATGCCCGTTGCTGGCGATCTGGGGCGCGCGCAGCCACACCGGCACGGTCTACGGAGATGTGCGCAAGCTATGGCAGGACTATGCGGCCGCGACGGTCGAGGGCGGCCCGATCGACTGCGGCCACTACGTTCCCGAAGAGGCGCCCGAGGCGACACTCGAGGCATTCCTGGGGTTCTTTCTCGGGAATTGACCGGCCCCCTCAACTCGGTCCGCCGTGCAGTGTGGAGCAGGCGCCAAAGCGAGGTCGACAGGAAGCCGGAATCCGCCCCCTATGTCCCATCAACACGACCGGCTGCATTTCTGGTGCGCTTACCAATCCGGTTCAAGAAGCAAAACGCCCCTAACTCATTGATTCAAGGGCGTTATATTTGGTTGCGGGGGCAGGATTTGAACCTGCGACCTTCAGGTTATGAGCCTGACGAGCTACCGGACTGCTCCACCCCGCGTCAAATCATAAACGTCGCATCACGGATGTCGGTGAAATCCTCCGGGATCCGGGAAGCATTGTGAACAGGTTGCGCAGCTCTTGCCCGTGTTCCGTTCATCGAAGGCCTGGCGGCGACCTACTCTCCCACGCCTTAAGACGCAGTACCATCGGCGCTGGGGGCTTTCACGACCGAGTTCGGGATGGGATCGGGTGCTGGGACCCCCGCCATGACCACCAGACCGTCGATGAACGCAACGCGTGTCTTTTTCGTCTTTCTGTCTTTTTGACCGTCGTCCGTGCGCCGCCGGCTCTTGCCGCTGCGCGTGACGGATTCGTATATGCGATCAAGCCTATCGAGCGATTAGTACCGGTTAGCTTCATGCATTGCTGCACTTCCACACCCGGCCTATCAACGTGGTGGTCTTCCACGGCTCTCAAGCGAGACCTGGTTTCGAGGGGGGCTTCCCGCTTAGA
>JAOTVC010000169.1 GCA_029863585.1 Alphaproteobacteria bacterium
TCAGGTGATGAAATACGCCCTCGGCCAGTTCGGCAGCGAGGCGGCCGAGGCCATGGACCCGGATGTGAAGGACAAGGTGCTGGACCGGCCCCGGGCGCGGGAATTGAGCAAGTGGCAGCCCGAGGAATTGACCCTTGAGGAGATGCGGGCGAAATTCGGCGGCCCCGGCACCTCGGACGAGGAACTGATGCTGCGCTGGCTGCTTACCGAAGAGGAAATCGCCGCCATGCGGGCAGCGCCGCCGCCCCGGGAATACGCGGTCTCCCGCCATCCGCTGGTGACCCTGGTGGCGGAGCTTGCCCAGCGCAAGGACATCGCCCATCTCGAGGTGGAAAAGGGTGGCGTTTCAGTGACCCTCAACCGGCCCGGCTGATACGGGTCAGGGCAAATTTTTGGGTTGAATAATGGCCTTTAAGGCTCAGAAAATAAAGAAGAAATAGGCAATCTTAAAGTATCGCATGAGGTTGATGGGCAGCTTCCTTCCGGGCCTTGCCCAAGGCCGCCGGGGCGGGCGCCGCGCGATCAACCAAAGGCGGGCAGCGGTTGCCCGCCGCCCGCCGATTCCCGGCTCGGCCCGGTGTGGAGTCGACAAAGCGCACTCAACAGACTTTGGTTTCTTTTTTTACGTCCTTGTGGCGGACCCAACCGAGGGGGGCCGCGCGAACCAAGGTCCTAGCGCGCGGCCGCCAGCCTGGTCGGCGGCGGGGCGCCAACTTCGGCTTCTTTCTTTTCGCCGAAATTCTTGCCGGCATCGAAGGTGATGACCTCGTGCATCGGGTCGCGCACGATGCCGACGGGGTCTTCGCCCCGGGCCACGGCATCGATCGCATCGCTCAGCATGCGCCGCAGCATCACCACCCCCTGGTCGGAGGTGCCCAGCACCTCACGGGATCGATCATGGATCAGCCCCTGACTTTCCTGGGCGGCACGGTCCTGGTCGTGGGATTGCAGGCCCCACCAGCCGTCTTCGACGCGGCGGTAGACGCCGCGCTCCCGATGGGTGAGCCCCTTGCATTCGATATCGTCGTCGCCCGATGGATCGGCATAGACGCGGAGGTAGAAGGTGGTGGTGGTGACATCGTCGGTGGGCACGCGGAAATGCATGAAGTGGCTCGGGATGTCACCGGTGCGGGCGCCGAAACGGCGGGTCTGGGAGGGAAAGATCTGGTGGCTCACGTTGGTGAGTTCGCCCGGATACTGGGAGCTCTGACGGAAGCCGTACCAGGTGCGGGTCCATTCCACTTGCGGCGGCCTGAGCGCGATGTCGGGATAGACGCTGGCATGGAGCGCCATGGAATGCATCGGATCGACGCCGTTCTCGGCGCGCTGCAGCCAGTTGCAGTTATCGACCCCGGCGCGGACGACGCGGTGGCGGCCTTCCACATGGAGAAGGTCGTAAGGCGGCAGGCAGGGGGCGGGCAGGGGGCCGAGATACGCGAACACCAGGCCGGAGATTTCGCGCACCTGATAGGCGGTCTGGCGCACCTCCGCCGCGAGCTTGCCGTCGGGTTCCGCCGGCTGTTCCAGGCACTGGCCGTCGGCGGCGAAAAGCCAGCCGTGGTAGCAGCAGCGCAAACCGCGATCCTCGGCCCGGCCGAGGGTCAGGGAGGCGCCGCGGTGCGGGCAGGCCGCGTCCAGGAGCGCCGCCTGGCCGGCGCCGTCGCGGAACAGCACGAGGTCTTCCCCGAGGATGCGGATCGGCACCGGCTTGTCGGTCAGTTGCTCAGTGAACCAGACCGGCCACCAATAGCGGCGCAGCATTTCGCCCGCCGGGGTGCCGGGCCCCACCCGAGTGAGGCGTTCGTTTTCTTCAGGCGTCATGACGATGTCCTCCTTCGGCGACTGTCTCTCGCTCTTGGGGGCAATTAGACACCCGGGCAGGGCTCCTGGCAATCGCCATGGGGGAGAGTGGGCTTTGGCTTTATTCTCGGCCCCGGGCTGCTATTCTCTGCCGCCCGCAAGACAGGCCGACCATGAGACCGTCCCAATCGACCCAAAGCCCATTTTCCGCCTGTTCCCGCGCGTTGAGCGGAAACCCCGCCGACCATGTCCGCTGAAGCCGATAGCGACGGCGCCGGGTGGGGCGCGCTGTTCCGGGGCGAACATGGCCTTTATACCGCCCTTGTCATCATCGCTGTCGCCTGCCACGCCCTGCAGATCCTAGTGATCGCCATCATCATGCCGACGGTGGTGGCCGACCTTGGCGGCGCCGATTACTACACCTGGCCCGCCATGGTTTACACCATCGGCGCCATCGTCGGCTCGGCCGGTGTCGGGCCGGTCTGGGCCAAGCTGGGACGGCGCGGCGGCTTGATCCTGGGCGGGTTCATTTTCATCGTGGGGTCGGTGGGCTGCGCCCTGGCGCCGGACATGGCGACGCTCAACATCGCGCGCACCATCCAGGGGTTTGCCGGCGGCTTGATCAACGGCGGCGCCATGGAAATGGTGAGCGGGCTGTTCACCCCGGCCCGGCGCAAGCGGGTCCTGGCCCTGACCCAGGGCGTGTGGATGACGGCCCAGCTTTCCGGTCCCATCGTCGGCGGCGCCTTTGCCGAGATCGGCTGGTGGCGCGGCTCGTTCTGGGTGATGCTGCCGATCGTGGCCCCCTTGATGATCCTGGCCTGGTACCGCATTCCAGCCGCCCACGGCAGGGCGGCGGAGGGACGCGGCAGCCAGCGCCTGCCATTCATGCGCCTTGGCATGCTGACGGCCGGCGTCTTCTGCATCGGCCTTGCGGGGCCTTTGCACCACACGGGCCTGCGCATCCTTCTGATCACGGGCGCCGTGTTCTTGGTGGGGTTGACGCTGCGGTTCGATAGGGCGGCGGACAACCGGCTTTACCCGTCCGGCACGCTTTCGATCACCTCCCAGGTGGGGCCGGCGCTGTGGATATTCTTCCTGGTCGGCATGGTGCAGACCACGGTGATGCTGTTCGTGCCGCTGTTGCTTCAGGTGGTTCACGGGGTGACGCCGCTGTTCATCAGTTTCGTGTCCATCGTCATCTCCTTCGGCTGGACGGCGGCGACCTTCATGGTCTCGGGCCACTCCGAGCGGCGCGAGGACAGGGCCTTGGCCGCCGGGCCGGTGCTCATGGTCTTCGGCCTCGGCGGCATGACGCTGGCCACCGCTTATCCCGCCTTGTGGCCGCTCACGGGGGCGGCGTTGATCCTCGGCGCCGGCGTCGGCTTGCATCACGTGCTGCTGGTGGCCCGTACCATGGGGCAAGCGGTGGCGGGGGAGGAGCGCATCACCGCGGCGGCGCTTCCCTCGGTGCGCGCCATCGGCACCGCCTTCGGCGCGGCGCTGGGCGGCATGCTGTCGATCATGGCGGGCCTGGGTGATGCGACCGATCCCGCGGCCGTGGGCCCGGCCATCGTCTTCGTCTACGGCGTCAACCTGGTGCCGGTGCTGGCGGCCGCCGGGCTGATGATCTGGCTGGTCCGCCCCGCGAAGAGGTGACGTTCGCTATTCGATCGCGTATTCGGCGATGGCATCCATGTTGGGGGCGAAGCCGAAGCCGGGGGCGTCCGGCATGTCGACCCAGCCGTCCTTGATCACCGGCAAGCCGTCGAAGATCATCTGACAGGCGCCCGCCGAATTGAGCTGGTATTCGATTGTCGTGCCGTTGGCGACGCCGGCCTGCAGATGCATGTTGTGATAGGGGCAGCCGCCGCCGTTGGAGATCGGCGTGTTGAAGGCCTGCGCCATGCCGGCGATCTTGAGGCACTGGGTCATGCCGCCGGTGATGATGGCGTTGGGCTGCACGATGTCGACCGATCCCGCCATCAACATGTCGCGGAAGCGGTAGGCCTGGCCCTCGTTCTGCCCGGCGCTCAAGGGGATGGTCGTGCGCTTGCGCATGTCGGCCAGCAGATGCACGTCGTTCTGCATGATCGGTTCCTCAAAGCAGGCGACGCCCAACGGCTCCAGCCGGCGCGCCAGATCGACGGCGCTCGGCAGGTCGAGGCGGCAGCCCGCATCCACTGAAATCTCGACGTCCGGGCCGACCGCGTCGCGCACCCAGCCGACCCGCTCGACGTCGCCCTCGATCATTTGCGCGATGGTCTTGGAGGCGTTGCGCCGGTCCAGGCCCGGGCGTCCCACCTGCATCTTGAGCGCGCGGTACCCTTCATCGACCATGGCGGTGACGGCCGCGGTCAGCTGTTCTTGGTTGAAGAAGGAAAAGCCGCAGGTGGCGTAAGCCTCGATCCGGTCGCGGCTGCCGCCGATCAGCCGCCACAGCGGCTCGTTGAAGACCTTTCCCTTGATGTCCCACAGCGCCAGGTCGATGGCGGCGATGGCGTGGCTGCCCTGGCCCGATTGGCCCCAGGGGGTGAGCGTCCAGTAGAGGTGCTGCCAGATGCGTTCATTGGCCAGCGCGTCCTGGCCGGTGATGGCGGGGCCCGCGACGTCGTTGATCATCTTGGCGATGACGGTCCCTTGGGTGATCGAGGTGATGCCGTGGCCGATCACGCCGTCCTCGGTCTCGACCTCGGCCAGGCACATGGAATTGGGCCGGACGCGGTCGTTGCCGAAGCGCGCGAAGTTGATGGGAACGGCGACGGCCGTGGCGTGCACGCGAACGATCTTGTGGCTCATGTCTTTCCCCCCTGTTGCGGGCCGGCGATTGATTGGCCCCGGGGGGCGTCGGCCTTGTCTTGCGTCATGTTAAGGCGGGGGCGGCGGCCCGGCAAGCTGGGCCTGGGCCGCGTCGGCCGGTTGCCTGGCTCGTGTTAATCGCGCACAATCCAAGGCGTTGAAGGATTGCGCCCAAGACTTTCCGGCATCGGACCCACTTATCGCAAACGGGAGGAACAATGACCTTGCGAACATTGACTGCTGTCCTTTCGGCCCTGGTGATCGCCTTGGCCGCATCCGGCGCCCGGAGCGCCGACTTCTATGCCGGCAAGACGATCACCCTGATCATCCCGGCCGGGGAGGGCGGCGGCTATGACGGCTATGCCCGCCTCGCCGCGCGTCATCTCGGCAAACATCTTCCCGGCAAGCCGCGAGCGATCGCCGTCAACAAGCCCGGCGCATCCGGAACGGTGGCGGCCAATTACATGTATTCGGTGGCCAAGCCCGATGGGCTGACCATCAGCGGCATGTACCGCCAGATGCCTTTCGCGCCGCTGTTCGGCAACAAGCGGGCGACATACGATGCCACCAAGTACGGCTGGATCGGCACGTCATCCAGTTTCAAGAACGATGCGTCCTTCCTGTTCGTGCATAAGCGGCTCGGCGCGTCCGACGTCGATCAGTTGAAAGCACGGAACAAGCCCCTGCAGTTCGGATCCGGCGGGCGGACCTCGACCGGCGATGAAGGCGCGCGCATCATCGGTCCGGTGGTCGGTCTCGATATCAAGATCGTGCGCGGCTACAAGGGCAGCGCCCAGACCCTGCTGGCCGTGGAGAAGGGCGAGGTGGACGCCATGATCCTCGGAATTTCGTCGCTCAGCTCGCGCAAGCCGGCATGGCTGAAGCCGGACGGTCCGATCCACCTGATCCTGCAATTCGGCTATGGCGGCGAGGGCCGGCATCCCAAGTTCCCGAACGTGCCGCGGGTCGACGAGCTCGCCTCCACCGAGGCGGACAAGGCTCTGGTCTTCCTCCTGCAGGCGCCGTTCAAGATCGCCCGCCCCTTCGCGGCGCCTCCCGGACTGCCGGCCGACCGGTTGGCCGCGTTGCGCACCGCCTTCATGGCGATGAGCGCGGATCCGGCCTATCTGGGGGAGGCCAAGCGGTTGAAGCTCGACATCAGCCCTCGTCCGGGGCACGAGGTCGCCAAGGTCATCGATGATGTCTACAAGCTGCCGCCCGCCATGGTGAAGCGCTACATCGATGCCCTGAAGAAGGGCGGCTGATCGGCACGGGTTGCGGGGGCCGGGCAACCGGGCCCCGGAATTCATGCCGAGCGGGGGGATGAATGTGGCGCGCCAGGAAGTTGCGCAGGAGGCGCACCAAGATGCTGTGGCTCAAGATCATCCTGACCCTGGCGGCGGGCTATGGGATCGTCGTCGGCTTGGCCGCGGTGTTTCAGACCAAGCTGATCTTCCCGACCTATATCGCCAATGCCTGGCCCCCGGCCCTGCCAGGCGACGCCCGCCGGCTGGAGGCGACCGGTGCCGGCGGCCACCGCCTGGTGGGGACCCATCTGCCGCCCCGGGTGGCGGGGGACCTGGGGATGGAAGGGACGCTCATCCTCGGCTTCGGGGGCAACGCGTCCGACGCCGATCACGTTGCGCTGATGCTGCAGGCCTTGTATCCCACGGCCCATGTCGTGGTATTCCACTATCGGGGTTACGGCCGCAGTGAAGGTTCCCCTTCGGCCCAAGGGCTGCTCGAAGATTCACTGATCGTCCATGACCGCGCCGTGACGGCGCTCAAACCGAAGCGGGTGGTCGCCGTCGGCATCTCCAACGGCTCCGGCATCGCCGCCTATGTGGCGAAACACCGCTCCCTCGCGGGCCTGATCCTGGTGACTCCCTTCGATTCGATCGAGGCGATGGCCAAGGGGCATTATGGCTGGCTGCCGGTGGGTCTGTTCCTGCGCCATCGCATGGCGGCCAGCGAGTTCCTGAAAGGAAACAGGACGCCGACCGCGTTGATCGCGGCGGAAAACGACCAGATCGTGCCGTTGGCCCATACCCAGGCGCTCAAACGCGTCGTGGGCAACCTGGTGTTCGAGCGCGTGATCGCCGACGCCCATCACAACGACATTTACGGCCGGGCCGAGTTTGCCGATGCCATGGCCCAGGCGCTGGCGCGCATCCGCGCCGCGGCACCTTGAGGCTGTGCCCCTCGGGCGGCATTTTCAGGTTGTTCGGGCGGCGGGCAGATCGAAGGTGAAGGCGGTGCCGGTGCCGGGTTCGCTTTCCACCAGCAGTTCTCCGCCGTGCAGCTCGACGATGCGTTTGGCGATGGCAAGGCCGAGGCCGGCGCCGTCGGGCCCGCCACCGCGCTCCTTGCCGACGCGGTAGCTGCGCTCGAACACCCGGGGCAGTTCGTCGGCGGGGATGCCGATGCCGGTGTCACGCACCCGGACGGAAATGCGGCCCGCCCCGCCATGCACGCCGAGATCGATGCGCCCGCCCGCCGGCGTGTACTTGATGGCGTTTTCCGTGAGGTTGGCCAGCACCCGTTCGATCAGGCCGATATCGCCTTCCACGGGCGAGCTGTTGAGGGGGATGTCGATCTCCAGGCTGAGCCCCTTTTCATCGGCCATGGCGCGGAATCTCTGGGCCACGTCCTGGACCAGCTCGGCAAGAGAGAAGGGCTCGGTATGAAGCTGGCGGTCCTCGCTCTCAAGCGTCGTCAGGTCGAACAGGTCGGTGATCAGGCGGCCGAGCCGCTGGCTGTGCTTGTGGGCGAGGGCGAGGTAACGGCGTTTCTCTTCCGCTCCCAGGCTCGCGTCCTTCATTTGCAGGGTTTCGATGGCGCCCTGCAGGGAGGCGAGCGGCGTGCGCAGATCGTGGGAGATGTTGGCGATCAATTCCTGGCGCAGGGTGTTGGCCTCCTCCAGCGCCGCGACCTGTTCGTCGATGCGCCGGGCCATGGCGTCGAAGGTCAGGGCCAGCGTATCGATCTCGTCCGCCGCCCGGCCGGGCGCGGCCGCGCCGGAGGTGAGGGGGCGGGCCGGGTCGTTCGAGCGGAAGCTCTCCATGCGGGCGGTCAAGCGCCTGAGCCGCCGGGTCAGCCAGGCGAACAGCAACACGCCGAGCACGGCAATCAGGGCGAGGCTGGCGGCCGCGACGCCGCCGCCGAGCCGCATGATCCAGCTGGTCTCCAGCATGCCCGCCACCGATTGGTAGCTCTCGCCGCCCAGCACGACATAGAGGTAGCCCTGAAGGCGCCCACCCTCGGTAATCGGGGCGGCGGAAAAAATCTTACGCTCCGATCCTGAGCGCGGGTCGTCGCCGCGGATCGGCAGCTTGGCGCCGGGGGCGAGAAAATCCCGGACGGGGCCGAGGGCGACGCGCCCGCGCTTGATCTTTTCCGGCGGTGCGGAATAGGCGATGAGCTTGCCGTCAGCGCCCAGCAGGTAGACCTCGATCGCCGGGTTGACCACCATCAGCATGTCGAACACGCGCTTGAGCGCCGCCTTGTCGACGGTGCCCGATTTGATGAGTGGCTGGGAGCGCGCGAGGTCGGCCGCCAGCGAGCGGTTGAGCGATTGCGTCACCTCCTGGATATGGAACCGGGTGGTGGTGACCGTGAGGATGACGTAGGCGAGCCCGACGAGGCCGAGAAGCCCCAGAAGGGCAAGGGCGAGTTTGGCATGAAGGCTGCGAAGCATCGCTCAAGCGTCCAACTGGTCGCTGAACTTGTAGCCGACGCCCCACACGGTCAGGATGTAGCGCGGCTCCGTGCCGTCCGGCTCGATCTTGGCGCGCAGGCGGTTGATATGGGAATTGACC
>JAOTVC010000170.1 GCA_029863585.1 Alphaproteobacteria bacterium
CCAACCTAGGAGCCGAGGTGGGCATGAATATCCGGGAAGCTTTGACCTTCGACGACGTGCTGCTGGAGCCGGCCGCGTCCAAAGTGCTGCCGAATCAGGTCGATACCCGGACCCGCGTCACTCCCGCCATAGAACTCGGAATTCCGCTGTTGTCTTCGGCCATGGACACGGTGACCGAGAGCGCGATGGCCATCGCCATGGCCCAGGCCGGCGGCCTCGGTGTCATCCACAAGAATATGGATATCGCCACCCAGGCCGACGAGGTTCGGGCTGTCAAGAAGTTCGAATCCGGCATGGTCGTCAACCCTGTGACCATCAGTCCCGACGCGACCCTCGGCGATGCGCTCGGCCTGATGGCGCGCCACCATATTTCCGGTATTCCCGTGGTCAAGGCCAACGGTGGCGGTACTAGGGCGCCGGGCAAGCTGGTGGGGGTTCTTACCAACCGCGATGTGCGTTTTGCGACCGATGTCGTGACCCCGGTCGCCCAACTCATGACCAAGGAAGGCCTGATCACCGTGCGAGAGGGTGTCGACATGGAGGAGGCCAAGCGCCTTCTACATCAGCACCGCATCGAAAAGCTCCTAGTTGTGGACGAGGATTACCGCTGCATCGGCCTGATCACGGTCAAGGACATCGAAAAGGCGCAGCTGCATCCCAAGGCCTGCAAGGACGACAAGGGCCGCCTCAGGGTCGCGGCGGCCACCGGGGTGGGAGACGCGGGGATCGCCCGGGCGGAAGCCTTGATCGATGCCGAGGTGGACGTCGTGGTGGTCGACACCGCGCACGGCCATTCCGAAGGAGTGATCGGCACGGTGCGCCGGGTCAAGACGCTCTCCAACCAGGCCCAGGTCATTGGCGGCAATATCGCAACGGCGGAAGCGGCAAAAGCCCTGATCGATGCCGGAGTCGATGCGGTCAAGGTGGGGATCGGGCCGGGGTCGATCTGCACCACGCGGATCATCGCCGGGGTGGGGGTGCCCCAATTCACGGCGATCCTCGACGTGGTCGAGGAATGCCGCAGGCACAACATTCCGGTAATCGCCGACGGCGGCATCAAGGCGTCGGGCGATCTTGCCAAGGCGATGGCGGCCGGTGCCGATTGCGCCATGGTGGGGTCGTTGTTGGCAGGGACCGATGAGAGCCCCGGCGAGGTCTATCTCTACCAGGGGCGTTCGTACAAGTCCTATCGCGGTATGGGCTCGGTCGGCGCCATGGCCCGCGGCTCGGCGGACCGATATTTTCAGGAGGAGGTCTCCGATACCCTCAAGCTGGTGCCCGAGGGGGTCGAAGGCAGGGTTCCCTATAAAGGCCCCGCGGCGACGGTCATCCATCAGTTGATCGGCGGTCTCGCTTCCGCCATGGGCTATACCGGGAACGCGACCATCGGCGACATGCAGCGCAATTGCAGCTTCGTCCGCATCACGGGCGCGGGCCTGCGTGAAAGCCACGTCCATGACATCGACATCACCCGGGAAACGCCCAACTATCGGGGCAAGGATTGATCCGCCCGATGGCTGGTGAGCGTGTCGCGGTTCTAATCCTGGATTTCGGGTCCCAAGTGACCCAGTTGATCGCCCGCCGGGTTCGCGAGCACGGCGTCTACTGCGAAATCGTGCCGTTCAATGTGGGGGCCGACGCTGTCGCCCGGCTCGATCCCGCGGCCATCATCCTGTCGGGCGGGCCCGCTTCGGTCATCGGGGACGCTGCCCCCAGCGCGCCCGATGTGGTTTTCACGCTGGGAGTGCCGGTTCTGGGGATCTGCTACGGCCAGCAGACCATGGTCGCGCAACTCGGCGGCCGGGTAGAGAATGCCCAGCATCGGGAATTCGGCCGTGCCTTCATCGATATCGAAACCGTCGTGCCCCTGTTCGAGGACGTCTGGGTCAAGGGCGGGCGGGAACAGGTATGGATGAGTCACGGCGACCGGGTGATCGCGCTGCCCGAGGGGTTCCAGGCGGTTGCCCGCACCGAGGGCGCTCCGTTCGCCGCCATCGCCGACCTCTCCCGCAATTTCTACGGCGTGCAGTTCCACCCCGAGGTGATCCACACCCCCGATGGTGCCAAGCTGATCGGAAACTTCCTGTTCCGGGTCGCGGGGCTGAAGGGTGACTGGACCATGAGCACCTTCCGGGAGCGGGCGATAGCTGCTGTCCGGGAGCAGGTCGGCACCGGGCGTGTCATCTGCGGCGTTTCAGGCGGCGTCGATTCCTCGGTGGCGGCGGTTCTCATCCATGAAGCCATCGGCGATCAGTTGCAGGGCGTCTTCGTCGATACCGGTCTCCTTCGCGCCGGAGAGGCAGAGGAAGTCCTCACGGTGTTCCGCGACAATTACAACATCCCGCTGGTCCACAACGACGCGACGGATTTGTTCCTCGAGAAACTCGCCGGGGTCACGGACCCGGAGGCCAAGCGCAAGATCATCGGCGCGACCTTCATCGACGTCTTTCAGGAGGAAGCGGAAAAGGTCGGCGGCGCGGATTTTCTGGCGCAGGGGACGCTTTATCCGGACGTCATCGAATCGGTGTCCTTCACCGGCGGCCCCAGTGCCACCATTAAATCGCATCACAATGTCGGTGGCTTGCCCGAGCGGATGAATATGGCCTTGGTGGAGCCGCTCCGGGAGCTGTTCAAGGACGAGGTGCGCGATCTAGGCCGCGAGCTCGGGCTACCGGAGCACATGGTGGGGCGTCATCCGTTTCCTGGCCCGGGCCTCGCAATTCGGGTGCCCGGGGAAATCACCGCCGAAAAACTGGATATCCTGCGCCAGGCGGATGCCATCTATCTGAATGAGATCCGCAACGCCGGCCTTTATGACGCAATCTGGCAAGCCTTCGCGGTGCTGCTCCCGGTGCGCACGGTGGGGGTTATGGGCGACGAGCGCTCCTACGATTACGCGCTTGCGCTGCGCGCGGTGACGTCGACCGACGGCATGACCGCCGATTACTATCCTTTCGACCATGAATTTCTCGGCCGCACGGCCAACCGGATCATCAACGAGGTTCGAGGTGTCAATCGGGTGGTCTATGACGTAACGTCAAAGCCGCCGGGCACCATAGAGTGGGAGTAGAAATTGCCTGCACGACTGCAAAGGACGACATCATGACCGATCAAGTGAAAGCCTCTCATATCCTACTGATGTATGAGGGTTCCGAGCGTTCGACGGCCACCCGCAGCAAGGAAGAGGCCTTGGCCCGGATCGAGGCCTTGGCGGAGGAAATCGCCAATGGGAGCGATTTCGGCCAATTGGCTGCTGAGAATTCCGATTGCCCGTCGGGCCGCCAAGGCGGCGATCTCGGACCTTTTGGGCGAGGCCAGATGGTGGGCGCCTTCGAGGACGCGGCTTTCGGCTTGGAAGTCGGTGAAACTTCAGGCGTGGTTGAAACCGATTTCGGATATCACCTGATCCTGCGCACCGGCTAGGCGCAAATCACCGGCGGCCTCTCAGCCGCGGCCGCGGTCAGGGCGAGACCAGTTTCAGGTTTCGTTCGAAGACCGCGAGCGCCCCTGACAGGGTGTCGGATTGGGAAATTCTAGAGCTGCCCTGCAGCACCGAATAACGTGGGGCCCGTTCCGACGTGCGCCGGCTTTTGACGACGGTATAAAGCGGCTGCGCCCGGGCGTGGGAAAAGATGGAAAACTGTGCAACGCCGCCTTCGTGGTCGATGGCGTAGGCTTTCCAGTCGCCGGCGATGACGCGGCGAGAATACAGCGACAGCAAAAGGTTCAACTCTGGGCGGGTAAAGCAGAAAACATGCTTCCTACGCTTGTAGTGGGCAAGACGGTATACGTTAGACATCTCTAGACGTGATTCTCCAGATGACGGTGGTTACTAAAGCCATGCCTTTAAAGCAGGTTTCCATGCATAATATTGTTGTCCATTTTTGCGCCGGCGTCCAGGTTCGTGGCGCAGGGAAACGGCGCCCGTTAACTATCCCAGGGTGCGTATTTCCTCCGCGGCGCCCGTCCCCGGGGCACGATTGCAAGCTTTGATCGGGCCGGTTATGGTAGCGCCCCAAACGCAAGGTTTCGGTGTATATGGACCAGTTTATCGAAGAAGTTGACGAGGAACTAAAACGCGAGCGCTACCAGGACCTGTGGCGCAAGTACGGCACGTATATCGTCGCCGCCGTGTTGCTGGTCGTGATCGCCGTGGCCGCGACGGTGGGTTGGCGCCAGTATCAGGCCAACCAGCGGACGCAATCCGGCCTGGCCTTTCTGGAGGCCCAGCGCCTGGTGGAGCTGGGGAAGAAGGACGACGCCTTGGCCGCCTTCAAGGCTTTGGGGAAGACCGGAACGGCGGGGTATCGCGACCTCGCCAGATTCAGGGAGGCCGCGGCGCTGGCCCAGCAAGGTAACGAGGCCGCCGCCGCCGGTGTTTACGATTCGATTGCAAACGACAAGGGCGCGGAAAAACTGTTCCGGGATCTTGCACTGGTTCTCTATGCGCTCAACGTGGCGGACCGGGCAGAGCCGAAGGCGTTGATCGAACGCCTCAAGCCGCTTACGGAAAGTTCGGCGCCGTGGCGGTTCTCAGCCCTGGAAGTCACCGCGCTTCTGCATCGCCGACGTGGGGACGACGCGGCCGCCAAGGAGATTTACCGCAAGCTCGCGGATGATGAAAATGCCCCGGTCCGGCTGCGGACCAGGGCGGCCGAATTCCTGGCCGTAATCGGGAACTAGATGGACCAAGCGATGAAAACCGTGTCCCTCAGGCTGGCTGTCCTGGGTGCCGCTCTGGCGACGCTGGTCGCGGGCGGCTGTACCTTTATCGAACCCAAGGATCCGCCGCTCAAGGGCAAGCGGATTCCGGTCATGCTTCAGGGCACCAGTCCCGGAGCGGAAAATGTCCTGCCGGATTCCAAGATCGCGGTGGCGCCGCCGGTGACCAACGACGCCTGGGGCCATGCGGGAGGTTCGGCATCCCACGCGGCCTACCATCTGGCCCTTGCACCGGTGCCGCGGCGTGTCTTTTCGGTCAGTGCGGGCCGCGGCTCCAACGACGACCGGCGCCTACTGGCGCAACCCGTGATCGATGCGGAGGGCCGGCTGTTTATCTTGGATGCCAACGCGCGGATCTATGTCTTGGATGCCAAGACCGGTAAGCGGTTGTGGGCCCGGGACCTGCGAATCCCCAACGAACAGGACGGCACTTTGGGCGGCGGCGTGGCGGCGGTGGACGGCAAGGTGTTCGTCACAACGGGCTTCGCTCAGGTCCTGGCCTTAGACGCTGCGGACGGCCGGGTGCTCTGGCGGAGCAGCCTGTCCGCCCCGCTGCGGGCCGCCCCGACGGTCGCCGGCGGACGCGTGTTCGCGGTATCCACCGACAACCGGACCCATGCGCTCGATGTCAAGACCGGCAAAGTGCTGTGGACCCACCGGGGTTCGGCGGAGCTGGCGTCCCTGCTGGGCGCCGCGGCGCCGGCCTACGAGGACGGCATCGTCGTGGTGGCCTATTCATCCGGCGAATTGTTCGGCTTGCGGGCCGCGAACGGCCGGCAGGTTTGGTCGGAGTTCCTGTCACGCCGGCGGAATACCAGCGGCATCGGCACCATCGTCGGTATTCGCGCCTCTCCGGTGATCGATCGCGGCACGGTGATCGCGGTCAGCAATTCCGGTCAGATGGTGGCCGTGAGCCTCTCTACCGGTAACCGGGTTTGGCAGCGCCGGATCGGGGCGGCGGGCACACCCTGGGCGGCGGGCAGCTATTTCTACCTCATCACCAGCGACAACGTGCTGCTGTGCCTGGGCCGGGATGACGGCCGCATCGTCTGGAGCCGTAGCCTGGTGCGGTATGAAAACGAGAAAAAGCGGCGCGATTGGGTGACCTGGTCGGGGCCGGTCCTCGCGGGAGACCGTTTGATCCTGGCCGGTTCCAACAAACAGGTGCTCTCTATTTCGCCGTATACCGGTGACCTCCTCGGCCAGATTTCGGTGCCCGACGGCGTGGAGATCGCGCCGATTGTCGCCCGCGAAACTCTCTACATTCTGACTCGGGACGCCGAACTCATCGCCTGGCACTGACGATGACCGCGACTGTGGCGATCGTCGGCCGCCCCAATGTGGGCAAGTCCACCCTGTTCAACCGACTGGTGGGAAAGCGGCTCGCCATCGTCGAGCCGAGCCCGGGGGTGACCCGGGACTGGAAGGAGGGCAAGGGGCATCTCGGCGATCTCTCCTTTCGCCTTCTTGATACGCCGGGGCTGGAAGAGGCGGCCGCCGGCACCATAGAGGCAGCCATGCGGGACCAGGCGGAAAGCGCGTTGCGCCAAGCCGACCTCGCTCTCCTGGTGTTCGACGCCCGGGCGGGCATCACCCCTCTCGACCGCCACTTCGCGGGCTGGCTCCGGGAATGCGGCGTGCCGGTGATCGTTGTCGCCAATAAATGCGAATCCTCCACCGGACAGCAGGGCGCGCTGGAAGGCTATGCCCTGGGCCTGGGCGATCCGGTGATGATGTCGGCGGAGCACGGCATCGGCCTTGAAGGGTTGCGCGAAGCCCTGGTGGAGGCCTTCGCTACGATCGAGGGGGCTTTGCAGGAAGAGTTCGAGCCGGCGATCGGCGGCATCCTATCGGAAGACGCCGACGAAGAGGATAAACCGGGCGGTCCGCTGCGCCTTGCCGTGGTGGGGCGGCCGAATGTCGGCAAGTCCACCCTGGTCAACGGGTTGATCGGCAGCGAGCGGATGGTGACGGGGCCGGAACCCGGCATCACCCGGGATGCGGTGCCCGTCGATTGGGAATGGAAGGGACGCGCGGTGCGGCTGGTGGATACCGCCGGCCTCAGGCGCCGCGCCAATGTCACGCAAAAGCTCGAGCGCCTTTCGGTGGCCGAGACCGAGCGTGCCATCCGCCTCGCCGAGGTGGTGGTTCTTGTGCTCGATGCCACGATGATGGCGGAACGTCAGGACCTCGCCATTGCGCGGCGGGTCGTTGAAGAGGGCCGCGCGCTGGTCATCGCCGCCAACAAATGGGATCTGGTCGATGACCCCCAAGCGGCATTGCGGCGCCTGCGCGACCGGCTGGAGACGTCGTTGCCCCAGGTCAAGGGGGTCGCGACGGTCACTATTTCCGCCCTGACCGGGCGTAACCTGGACCGCCTCTTGGCCGCGGTCTTCGAGGCTTACGAAACCTGGAACCGGCGTGTCGCCACCGGCGCGCTCAACCGCTGGCTGGAAGAGTTGGTCGCGCGCCATCCCCCGCCGGCGGTGTTGGGAAGGCGTCTGCGGCTGCGTTACATCACCCAGGCCAAGGCGCGCCCGCCCACCTTCATCCTGTTCGCGAGCCGGCCCAGCCAGATCCCGGCCAGCTACCTGAGATATCTCGAGAACAACCTGCGTGAGGCGTTCGATCTGCCGGGGGTGCCGCTCCGGCTGATTCCGCGCGGCGGCAGGAACCCCTACGTCGCGGCCTGATCCGATTGGCCCTGGCCGGCGCCTGCGGCGAGCAGGTCACGGGCATTGAGGACCTCGCCGCTGCGGGCCCAGTCCGCCGATGCCGGGGCCACGAAAGCCCGGGCGATCGTAGCGGCCGTGGGCAGCGTGTCGGGGTCCTCGCCGGGGAAGGCTTCGGCCCGCATGTTCGTCCGGGTGCCGCCGGGATTGAGGACCGTGACGCGGATTGCCGTGGTCTCGAGTTCCGACGCCCAGGTCTTGGCCATGATCTCCACCGCTCCCTTGCTGACCGCGTAAGCGCCCCAATAGGGGTGGCGGCCGTCGGCGGCGCCGGAAGTCACGAAAATCGCCCGGCCCGAAGGCGAGCAGCGGAGCAGCGGGTCGCAGGCGCGGAGGAGTCGCCAATTGGCGGTCAGGTTGATGGCCATCACCGCATCCCACTGGGCGGGTTCGATCTGGTGCATCGGCGTCATCGGGCCGAGAATGCCGGCATTGGCCACCAGGATGTCGAGCCGGCCGAAGCGCTGATAGATTGCCAGAGCCATCTGGTCGATGCCGTTGAAATCCGTGAGATCCGCCGGGAACAGGGTAGCCTTGCCGCCGCCTTCCCGGATGGCGTCGTCGACCTCTTCCAGGCCACCCTGGGTTCGCGCCGTCAGGATGACCTGGGCGCCTTCGGCGGCATAGAGCTTGGCGACGGCGGCGCCGATGCCCCGGGAGGCGCCGGTGATGAGTGCGATGCGTCCTTGGAGCCTTCCGGGCCCTTGTGTCATCGCCTGTGCGTCATCGCTTGCCGCCGATGGCTTCGGTCAGGAACGAAAGCTGTGCGGCGTGGGCGCCACCCTCCTGGTCGGTCAGGGGGATGGGGTATTCGCCCGAGAAACAGGCGTCGCAGTGCTGCGGGCATTGGGCGTTGCGTCCGGCTTCGCCCATCGCCCGATAGAGGCCGTCCATGGAGAGGAAGGCCAGGGTGTCGACGCCGATCTCCTTGCGCATGGCTTC
>JAOTVC010000175.1 GCA_029863585.1 Alphaproteobacteria bacterium
GCCCAACTTCCTGCACGAAAGCTGGCGCGACTTCCTCTACTGGGATTCGGAGCTGGAAGCGCGCTAGCCGCTGCCGCGCCCCCGCTGCTGCGCCCTTCGCGAGGCTTCCGCTTGGACGCGCCCAACCTTCGACAAGCTCAGGGTGAGAAGGTTCAGGACGCGGCGCTTCTTGTGCCCTCGTGTTGAGCCCATGGAACCTTGGGGGTTGCCGCGCGGTTCTCGAAACTGTCCACCGGTCTGTCATGCCCCGGCTTGTCCGGGGCCTCCGAGCCACGCGGCACTTATGGACAATGGATGCCCCGCCTGAGGCGGGGCGCGACGGAAACGGGGGGCGCTCCGAAGGAGGGGGTGGCGAAGGCAGGTTGTGGGCGGCGGGACATGGGCACGCGGAGATCAGCCTTTATTAAACATCTATTTAATTAAATAGATCGTTAATCAAGGCGTTTCCCGGCGTCGGAATCCTGCCTCCACGGCGCCGCGAAGCAGGGGGTCAGACCCGTTCCGACAGCCAGATGGCGAGGCGGGTGCCGGCGCGGATCGCCGCCGTCACCGGGCCGTGGGCCGGGGCCTGGCCCGCCCCTTCGGCGATGGCGCGGGCCTTGTGTTCGCTTTCATCGGCCCGGGCCTCAATGATCAGGGTCTCGAGCTCCGGGTCTTCGCCGCGGAGCGCCGCCTGCTGGGCGGCGTAATGATCCTCGATCACCTGTTCCACCGCCTCGGTGCAGGCCATGGCCGTCTTGGGCCCGGCCAGAGCGGTTGCCGCGCCCAGGGCGAAGCCGGCGACATGCCAGATCGGCGAGAGCAGGGTCGGGCGCACCCGGCGCGCATTCATCATCGCATCGAAGCGCGCGAGGTGCTCGCGTTCCTTGTCCGCCATCTCATGGATGACCTTCGCCTCGGGCCGGTTGCCGAGGACCGCGAGCTGGCCCGCGTAAATCCGCGCCGCGCCGTATTCGCCGGCCTGATCGACCCGGATCATGCGCGCCTTCGCCGCCGCCTGGCCGCCGTCCCCGGGATGCCGTGTCTTATCCATGGATGACCTCTGTCTTGCCGCCGCGGCCCGCCGTCCGCAGCGCGCCGAGGGTGGCGAAGACGCCGAGCCCCAGCGCCGCAATCATATTGTAGCCCGCCATGGAGATGCCGGCCAGGGACCAGGCCACCTCATCGCAGCGCACCACCTTGGTATTGAGCAGTTCGGCGACCATCTGCTGGGCGGTCTTGGCGCCGCTCGGGCCCGTGCCGACGCAGGCCTGGGTGCCTTCCCACCATTTCTGCTCGACCCCGACATGGAAGCCGGCGATGCCCGCGTCGACGAACAGCGCCAGCGCCGCCAGGCCCAGGACGGCCGCCAGCGCCCCCTTGGGCGGCGCCGCACCGCGGGCCAGCCCGGCGCCGATCACGCCGAGGCCGATGACCACGGCATAGGGCCAGCGCTGCCAGATGCAGAGCACGCAGGGCGCCAGGCCGCCGATATACTGGAAGGCGAAAGCGCCGGACAGCAGGGCCGCCGAAGCCGCGGCCAGCAGGCCGGCGACCAGTCCGGGACGCTCGAGAATACGGGTGAGGGCGGGTGTGGCGGGCATGGCTTGCTCGGGCTGCGTGGACCGGGAACGGAGGGCCAGCCCCTGATATGGGCGCGGGCGGGCCTACAACAAGTATTTTATGGCCACGAATCCGCCGATAAGAAGGCAGAAAAACACCGTCGTGACCAGCTTGAGGTTACCCTCGATGAAATCGCGGATCGGTGGGCCGAAGCGCCACAACAGCGCCGCCTCCAGGAAGAATCGCAGCCCTCGGGCCAGGACCGAGGAGATCACGAAGACCCAGAGGTCGAGGCCGGCGACGCCCGATGCGATGGTGATGACCTTGAACGGGAACGGGGTCAGCGCCGCGCCGGCGACGATCCAGGCCCCCCATTCGTTGTAACGCCCGGTGAAGTCCCTGAAGGCCTCGCCGTAGCCGTAGAGTTCCATCAGGGGCCGGCCCACCGTCTCATAGAGCAGCGCGCCGATGGCATAGCCCGCCAGGGCGCCGAGGACGGAACCCAGGGTGCAGACGACGGCGACGGCCAGCGCCTTGGTCCGGTCCGCCAGCACCATCGGCACCAGCATGACGTCCGGCGGGATCGGGAAGACCGAGGATTCGGCGAAGCTGACCGCAAACAGGGCGGGCATGGCCCGGCGGTGGCTGGCCATGCGCATGGTCCAGTCGTACAGGCCCTTGAGCATGCCTTAAGAGGGCTTCAGCCAGTCGGGATCCGGCATGTCCTGGAACGCCTGGCGCAGGGCGCCGCCCCAGTATTCCCGGATCTCTGCAAGGTAAGGATCGGTTTCCTGGAGGGTGATCTGCAGGCCGGCCTTCAGGCTGTCGCGGTGATAGGTGGCGATGTCGATGGGCGGCCCGACCGAGACGTTGGAGCGCATGGTCGAATCGAAGGACAGCAGACTGCACTTGATCGCCTGGTCGATGGTCGATTCGAAGGTGATGGTGCGGTCGATGATGGGCTTGCCGTACTTGGTCTCGCCGATCTGCAGGTAAGGCGTCTCCACCGACGCCTCGATGAAGTTGCCGGCGGAATAGATCATGAACAGCCGCGCCTCGCCGCCTTCCACCTGGCCGCCGAAGATGAAGGCGGCGTTGAATTCCAGCCCCTGTTCCGCGAGGTGTCCGGCGTCCACCTCGTAGACGTTGCGCATCGCGGCGCCGACGATCCGGGCGGCGGCGAACATGGTGGGCACGGCGTTAAGGTCGCCCTCGCCGCCGCTATCCAGATCCTCCATCAATTGGCGGATCACGGCCTGGGTGATGGCCAGGTTGCCGGACGACAGCAAGGCCATGAAGCGTTCGCCGGGCTTTTCGAAGATCGTGATCTTGCGGGCGACCGACACCTGGTCAACCCCGGCATTGGTGCGGGAATCGGCGGCGAAGACAAGGCCTTGTTCGAGCAGGAATCCAACGGCGTAGGTCATGGAGCGGGTCTGAATCTTTATGAAGCCGGGGGCGGGAATACGGCCGCCGGGGGCGTTGGGGGGAGGCATCGGTTCTCGATCTCTTGCTATTATTCTTGGTCTTGGTCAACAGACCGTTAGCTTTACTTTATTCTCATTGTTCGATCGCCGCGACAGATACCTGTACGCCCATTGCCTCCATGCCGCCGCCGCGGCGGATCCCGCGGACCGGCGCGCAGAAGGTGTAATCGGGGCCCACCGCCACCCGCACATGGGCATCGGCGGGGCAGATTTCATTGGTGATGTCGAAGGCGACCCAGCCTACGCCATCGACCCAGGATTCCACCCAGGCATGGGAGGCGGTGTCGTCCGCCGGCTCGCCCGCCACATGGACGTATCCGGAAACGTAACGCGTCGGCACCCCCAGCCAGCGGGCGGCGGCGGCGAAGACATGGGCCTGGTCCTGGCACACCCCGGTTCCCGCCTCCAGCACTTCGGCGGCGGCGGATTCCACGTCGGTCGTCCCCGAACGGTATTTGCACGCCCTGGCGACGGCGCTCGACATTCTGTGCAATCCGTCCAGGGGATCGGCGGCGAAGGCCGGTGCCAGGGGCTGGGCGAAATCCTGGACCGCTTGGCCGGGACCGGTCAGCAAGGTCGGGCGCAGATATATCTCGCGCGGCAAGCGGTCCTCCAGCGGGTGGTGCGGTACGACCCCGGCGGTATCCAGGGACTCCACCAACCCTTCGACGCGGACGGTGATTTCCTCATGCACGTCGTCGCGGACCAGGATGTGCTGAATATTGCCGAACCCATCGATCTGCTGGGTCATCTGGCCAGGAGCGGCGACCGACCAGTCGCGTACCTGCTGCGTCGAATCCGAGCGCGGCGTGAGATGGAGACACTGGATCGAATAATGCGCCGGGTGGCTATAGCGATAGTGGGTCGCGTGAAGGATGGAAAGCAGCATCTGCCTCTCTTGGTCTTTACGTTCGGTCTCTGTGTTCCGGTCCAGCCCCCGGCCGATGGGCCCGGCTGGGGACAAGCCGAATTAGGATTTCGGTGCTATCGGGCGACAAGGTAGGACGATTGTATCTCATCGCTGAGGGCGTTGTTTCTGGCGATGAAATCGATGAGGAATTCGTGCAGGCCTTGAGCGAAAACGTCGGCGATTCTCCCGTAGTGGAGCCGCGCGTGCAGTTCCCCGGCCATTCGCATGGCTTCCTCCCCGAGGGGGCCGCCGATTTCGCCGAGGAGTTCCAGCGCTTCGTTGATGCAGGCATGGAGGGAGCGCGGGAAGGCGATGTTGAAGATCAGCATTTCCGCGACATGAACCGGGGTGATGGTTTCCTTATAGGTGTGGTGGTAGTTGCGATAGGCGCTGACCGAACGCAGCAACGCGCCCCATTGCATGTAGTCCAATGCGCTGCCGACCTCGACCTCGTCGGGAAGCAGGACATGATACTTCACGTCGAGGATCCGCGCGGTATTGT
This sequence comes from Alphaproteobacteria bacterium, assembly GCA_029863585.1. Classification (GTDB taxonomy): domain Bacteria; phylum Pseudomonadota; class Alphaproteobacteria; order SMXQ01; family SMXQ01; genus SMXQ01. Next base: position 4,442 of record JAOTVC010000175.1, read on the forward strand.
CGGCGCGCTCCAGGAAGGTGCCGAGCCTGAAGAAATGGAAGCGTTCGTCGCGCATCATGGTAGCGACCGCGGCGCCCCGGAACACGTGGGAACGTTCCTTGATCCAGTCGAAGAAATTGCGGTGCCCGCGCGACGCGAGGCGCGCCGGCGTCAGGGAACTGAGTTCCAGCCAGGTCGAATTCAGCGCTTCCCACATTTCCGTGGTCATCGCCACGCGTTCCGCGCGCGCATTCTCCCGGGCCGCGCGGATCGTCGAATAGATGCTCGACGGGTTGTCGGCGTCCAGCGTCATGAAGCCGACCACGGCCTGGCGCGTGGGCGTGGGGAAGCGGGCGTGGAACAGCTCGGCACTACCCAAGATCTGCAGCACGGCATCCCACTCGTTGCCCCCGGTTTCGCCCTCGCCGGAGGCCGGAAGCAGGGCCATGCGGTTGGAGACATCCAGGATGCGGGCGGTGTTTTCCGCCCGCTCGACCTGCCGCGACATCCAGTAAAGGTGATCGGCGCTGCGGGAAAGCACGGTCGTCATGGCGTCGCCCCCTGATCGCGCATCACCCAGGTATCCTTGGTGCCGCCGCCCTGGGATGAATTGACCACCAACGATCCTTCGTTCAGCGCCACCCGGGTCAGGCCGCCAGGCACCACGGTCTGGGAGGTGCCGGACAGCACGAAGGGCCTGAGGTCGACGTGGCGCGGGGCGATTCCCGCATCGGTGAAGGTCGGGCAGGTCGAAAGAGAAAGCGTCGGTTGGGCGATGAAGTTGGCGGGATCATCGAGGATGCGTAGGCGGTAGGCCGCGATCTCCTCGGCGGTTGCCGCGGGACCCACCAGCATGCCGTAGCCGCCGGCGCCGCCGACCTCTTTCACGACCAGCTCCGCCAGGTGGTCGAGCACATAGGCGCGGTCGTCCGCCTTGCCGAGCGACCAGGTCGGCACGTTCGACAGGATCGGCTCCTCGCCCAGGTAGAAGCGGATCATCTCCGGCACGTAGGTGTACATCGCCTTGTCGTCGGCCACCCCGGTGCCGATGGCATTGGCCAGGGTCACGCCGCCCGCGCGGTAGGCGGAAAGCAGCCCCGGCACGCCCAGCATCGAATCCGGCAGGAAGGCCAGTGGGTCCAGGTAGTCGTCGTCGATGCGCCGGTAGATCACGTCGACCCGGACCGGGCCGTGGGTGGTGTGCATGAAGACGCGGTCGCCCTTGACGAACAGGTCCTTGCCCTCGACCAGCTCGATGCCCATCTCGTCGGCCAGGAAGACATGCTCGAAATAGGCGGAATTGTAGATGCCCGGGGTCAGCAGGGCGACCGTCGGGCGCTCCACCCCAGCCGGCGCCACGGCCTGCAAATTGCGTAGCAGTCTTGTCGGATAGTCCATCACCGGGGCGATCCGGTTGCCGGAGAAGAGGTCGGGAAACAGGCGCATCATCACCTCCCGGTTCTCCAGCATGTAACTGACCCCCGACGGATTGCGCAGGTTGTCCTCCAGCACGTAGAATTCCGACTCTCCGGTGCGCACCAGGTCGATTCCGGTGATGTGGGCATAGGTGTTGCCAGGCACGTCGATGCCGATCATCTCCGGCCGATAGCGGGAATTGGCGAACACCTGGGGGCCGGGGACATGGCCGGCCTTGACGATCTCCTGGTCGTGGTAGATATCCGTGAGGAAGGCGTTGATCGCCTGCACCCGTTGCAGGCAGCCGCGCTCGATCAGGGCCCATTCCGAGGCGGTCAGCACCCGGGGGATGATGTCGAAGGGGATCAGCCGCTCGGTGCTTTCGTCGGTGCCGTAGACCAGGAAGGTGATTCCCATGCGCCGGAACAGAGTCTCGGCCTCTTTGCGCTTGGCATTGATCAGGCGCGTGGACAGGGAATCGAGCCATGATCTCACGGCGCCATAGGCATCGCGCACCTCGGCCTCGGTGTAGGCCGCGCCGATGCGCTTGCCAGCACCGTCGTTGCCGGTCATTTCGTCGAAAAAGCGCTTGTCACTCATGGGTTCCGCCTGTGCGATGCTTCGCATGTGGTGCTTCGGCCGGAGCCCCGCAAGGGCCGGCGCGGCAAGAACTTTGCCGCCCTGCGGGCCGCAGGGCGGTCGCCGCGCCGATCGGCGACGAGGTTCGCTGCGGCTCGGGATCTATTCATTCGCGGACCGATGGCGTCCTACGCCCATTGCGCGGTCTTGACGGGCAGGACTTCGCCCATCCAGATGGCGTGGGTGGTGTGGTCGGCGGCGTGATCGCCGGTGCTGTCGGCATGGATCAGGATGGCGAGGCCGTCCCGGTGGATGGCGAGGAAGGGGACCAGCCGGTCGAACAGGTCGTGGGTGAACGCCACCTGATACATCGATCGCGTGTGGGGGCCCACCAGCTCGTCATGCCAGTTGCCGACCACCGCATCCGGGAAGGCGCCGGCGATCTTTTCGCGCAATTTCGCCGCCCGATCCTTGGTGGTGGCGGGGTGGTAATAGATATGCGCGTGCCAGGCTGGAATGGCGGCAGGATCAAAGATGCTCATAAAATTCATTATAACATAGCGCGCTCGCCACGTCAGCCGAACGCGGGTTCGCCTCATGCCGGCGCCGAAGCCCCCGAACCTCCCTTGACCCAAGGGCGGCGGCGGTTATGATCGGCGCTCCCTTGGCCCCTGTGGCGGAATTGGTAGACGCGGCAGACTCAAAATCTGTTTCCGGCAACGGAGTGGGAGTTCGAGTCTCCCCGGGGGCACCATTTTCATTTATCTATCAATTAAATCAATTAGTTAGTAGGCAATTTCTAGCCAATTTGCAGCATAATTTGCAGCATTCAATTAATGGTCCCGGACGGCGGGATTGACAAATCTCATTAATCGTGGTATAAAGACCGCTACTATCGACTAGTTCGACCATTGCGCTTTTGAACTCCAAAGAAGGTCTGTCCTACTAGTCGTTGTTCCATACGTGAAGACGGGTCTAACCACGGTCACGGTCCAAGAGATGGGCGGTGGCCGTTTCCATATGCCGTTGTTCGTCTCGTTTCGAGGAGATGAAACATGGCTGAGCATTTCTACTATTCGAGTTCTGAGGCCGCCCATTATCTCGGGCTGACATCCGCGACGTTGGCCGTCTACCGGTGCAATGGGACCGGCCCCAACTGCCACAACATTGCGCCTGAAGGAAAGCGCCCGGCCCTGGTCTACCGGCGGCCCGACCTTGACGCCTGGGCCAAGGGGCGGGACCGGCGCAACAAGGCCAAGCGCGCAGTTTTTAACCTCCGCGACCTGAAGCGCGAGGGCTGAGCGATGAAGACATACGAGGGAATCGAAGCGGCGTGGCGGTTTGTCGAGTTATTTGATGGGTGCTTGGAAAACGATAAGGCTTGTTGGCGCACCTATCCTGATCGCGCAAAGGAAGGCGGCAAGAATTATGAAGGCACATTCGAAGACGTACTGCCGGCTCTGAAGAAGCAGGAAACGCTTGGTGCCAGTGCCTTCCGCGTCATCAATCTGGGCGGTCAGAACGACGCGAGCATCACCGAAGTGATGGCTTTCTTCATCGACAAGGACGGAGGAGATTTGCCGGACTGGCACCTCCCGCCAACGTTTACGTGTAATCGGGGCGACCACGTCCATGCTTATTGGGTG
>JAOTVC010000017.1 GCA_029863585.1 Alphaproteobacteria bacterium
AGCCAGGTGGCCAGCACCATGGAGGCGATCATCGCGGCCATCAGCGGCGCATAAACGCCGATCGCGACGCCCGCCAGCATGAAGGCACCCATCTTCGCCGTGTGCGCGATGGCCATCACGGCCCCGAACGTGGCGACGTAGTTGCGCCGGTCGGGGCTGGCGCTGTTCAGGAACGGAGCCACCAGGGTGCCGGTGGCGCTGACGAAAACGCCGATGAAGGTCGAGAGGAAACCGACCATGGCGAAGCGCCCCCGCTCGGGGCCGAAGCTGCCCACCTGGGGCACCCAGAGGGCGAACAGGATGAAGGAGGCGATGATCCCTTGCAGTAGGCGGGGCGGCAGCGCGACGAAGATCTGGGCGCCGGCGATGCCGCCGATGATGGAGCCGACGACGAAAGGGATCAGGATGGGCCGGAGCACGAATTCGTGCATCATCATGACGCGCCCGATATTGCCGCCGAGCTGCACCGCCGTGTGCAGCGGCACCAGGACCACCGGCGGAAACACCGTGGCGAGGATCGCCAGCAGCAAGAGACCGCCCGCCGCGCCCGTGACCATGCCGAGGAACGTGGTCAGGAAGGATGCGAAGGTGAGCCCGGCGAACAGCCAGACATCGACCCCGGGCATGCCTAGAAAATCGGTTTCCATCGAATTGGGCCTTCTTGCGGCGCGGGGTGGGGGAACGCGGGACGGACGCGAGAATGCGCGTCGGCCGTCAAACTGCGCCGAAGGCGGCGCAAATGCAAGCGGGCGTTGGGCACGCGCCGCTCCCGGCGGGCCTCAGAAGGCCGCTTCGGCGAGCGGCTTTCCCCTGACGATGGAACGGCGCAGCAGCCGGGTCTGGTCGGCCGGGAAATCGGTGCGGGCATGGGCCGTGCCCCAATTGTCCCAGATCACCAGATCGCCCTTGCGCCAGACGTGTTCGTAGATGAGGTCCGGGTTTTCAGTGTAGGCGAAGAGGCGCGTCAGCAGGCTCGCGCTCTCCGCCGCGTTCATGCCTTCGATCCGCGCCGTCTGCAAGGGGCTGACGTAGAGGACCGGGCGCCCGTTGTGAGGGTGGCGGATCACGGCGGGGTGGCGGGCATGGCGCACCTGGTCGAGGTCCGGGTTGGGATCGGCCCGCTCGGCATAGGTGACATGATCGAAATAATGCAGGCAGGTCCGGCCCCGAAGGACCGCCCTCGTGTCGGGATCGAGCGCATCGAACGCCCGGTACATGTCGGCGAACAGGGTGTGCCCGCCGCTGTCGGGCACTTCCACGGCGTAGAGCAGGGTCGCCCGGTAGGGCGCGTCGATGAAGGCGCCGTCGTAGTGGAACCACAGCTCTCCATCGGGAAGCGATCCGATCGGCTTGCCGTTTTCGCGGATATTGGTGACCAGGCCGATGGCCCGCGCATGGGCGGTGGTCTCGGCGCGTTTTTCATCGGGGTGGGAGCGCAGCGTGCCGCCGCCGAACACCTCCGCCAGGCGCAGCTGGTCGTCCTCGTTCAGGTCCTGGCCGCGAAACACTAGCACCGTATGGGCATCGAGCGCGGCGTCGAGTTCCGCGGCGGCCTCGGCGGGGACCTCCCCGGCCAGATCGATCTGCCTCACCTCGGCGCCGAAACCGCCGGGAAATGGGGCAATGGTCAAGCCTGTATTCCGTGTCATGGCCGATCTCGTCCAGGCCACCCGGCAGGGTGGAAAATCATTGGAAAAATCTTCCCATGACGGACCCGCCCGGCGCAAGGGCCGGGGGTCTTTGGTTCCGGCGCCGATGGACGAGCCGCACGCGATGTTCTAGGCTTCCGCCAATCAAGGGCTCAAGAATGGAGGAACGCGCGATGGTGAGCGAAAGTCACTTCAAGGGCGAATTTCATTGGCCCGAGGACCAGCGGGTCGCCGTGACCCTGACCTTCGATTTCCAGGGCGGCGAGGACATCCGGCCGTTGCCCGACGGCAAGATCAATCACGAAACCTATACCCAGTGCGAATACGGCCCCCATACCGGCATTTGGCGCATATTGCGCATCCTGGAGCAGGAGGAGGTCAAGGCCACCTTCATGGTCTGCGGCGCCATCGCCGAACGCTTCCCCGATGCGGTGGCGGCCATCGCCGCCGCGGGCCATGAGGTCGCCGGCCACGGTTACCATCACGAGGTGGCGCGGGACCTCAGCCGGGAAGAGGAGAACGAGGTGATCGCGAAGACCACCGCGATGAACACCTCGCGGGCCGGCACCCGGCCGATGGGCTGGCGGTCCTGCACCCAGAGCCCCAACAGTCTTGAGCTCCTGATGGACCACGGGTATCTGTGGAACTCCAACACCTTCTCCCACGACCTGCCCTTCCTGTGGCAGGACGGTGGGCGCACCCTGGTGGAGCTGCCGCGCCAGCCCTTCGGCGATGGGCGCACCTATTGCGGCGGCGGCCGGGACACCGGAAACCCGGAAGACACGCTGACGATCTGGAAGAGCATGTTCGACACCTTCCACGACGAATCGGATTTCGCGCCGACCTACTGCCCTTACCAGTTCCACCCCTATATCTCGGGGCGGCCCGGCCGGGCGACGACCCTGAGAAGGATCATTCGTCACATGAAGGATGCCGGCGGGGTATGGTTCGCCACCGGGTCCGAGGTCGCCAATTGGTCCCTGGACGAGATCTTCAAGCTCGAGCGTGAATCCGCGGCCTAGGCCGTTTTCCAGCCGATCCCGAGGCGCGCGTAATTGGGAACGAGCAGGACGCCGTCCTCGATGAACGGCGCCCAGGCGTCCATCACGGCCGCCTTGAAGGCACCGAATTCGGCCTCGCTCATGGCCTCGACCCGTTTGGCGAAGCTGCGCTTGAGGCCGGCGGTGACGTAGGTCTCAGGGTCCTCCACCGGGCGCCGGTAGCGCAGCTCGCGCTCTTCGGCGTTCTCGAACCCGGCGGCATCGAGAATCCGGGTGAGCGTCCCCGGCGTGCTCATGGAATGACGGTCGGCGGGCGGGCCTTCCTGTTCGCCGAAGAATTGCGCGGCGGCGCGCCGCGGCACGTAGAAAGGCGGGTTCTCGTCATAGGCGCCCCACACCACGTAGGCCGCCCGCCCGCCCCGCTTGAGCGTCCGCCTGGCTTCCTCCGCCGCGGCGACCTTGTCGGCGGGAAACATCAGGCCGAAGCGGCAGGTGACGCAGTCGAAGCTCTCGTCCTCGAACGGCAGGTCGGTCATGTTGGCGGCGACGAAGCGCATGATGGAGAGCTCCAGGTTCCTGGCGCGCTCCCGCGCCGCTTCCAGCATGCGCGGCGTCAGGTCGGTGCAGGTGACCGTGCCCGCCCCGTTCATGGCCCCTTCCTGCATAGAGAGGGCGATGGAGACGGCCGGGTTGCCGGTGCCCGATGCGATGTCGAGGACGGCTTCGCCCGGGCGGATGCGGGCTTGCGCGATGATCATCTGATTGAAGCTGTCGTCCTCGGATCGCCCGGCGACCGAGGTCGCGGCCCAGACCTCGGACCGTTCGGCCCAATCGGTGCGGCTGCGCTCCGCCATCTTGTTGTTCTCCTTCTGAAATCTCGGTCCGCCGGGCGGCATTATACACCGCCCGGGGCTTTGGTCCGTGCGGGCCTGAGCCGGCTTCGCCAGAGGCTTACTCGCGGATGTCGATCAGGACGCCGTCGGAATCCGCCATGTGGAAATGGCCCAAGGGGCAGGTCGCCTTGAAGCGGTCGAGCCGGGCCAGGCCCTCCTTGCCGATGCCGACACCGACCGGGCGGAGATGCGGGTTGGCGGAGGCCGCCTCCACGTCCGCCTTCAGGGCCTCGATGCTTTCCACCTTGAAACCGATATGGTCCATGCCCGGCATGATGATGCTCATGCCCTTGGAATCGGCGACCGACCAGGGAATCAGTTCGATCGTCACCCGCCCGTCGGAGAGATACGAATTGGGATCGTCCGGGGCCTTGTTCAGGAGCGCCAGATCGAACACGTCGGCGTAGAACTTCGCCATGCCGCCGGCGTTCATGGTGCGGATGGCGATGTGGTCGATGGTCCTGTCCTGGCTCCATTCTTCAGCGGCGTAGAGGTCGGTGCGGTTGGCCATGTCCTTCTGGGAAATGTCGAAAACGTTGCCGTCCGGATCATGGGTCGTGAGCCCGGCGAAGGGCCGGGTCGAGGGCCGCTCCAGCCAGGTGACGCTCGGATACCCCGAGCGGATGCGGTCGAGCGTCTCCGGGACGTCGTCGACCTCGATCCCGAAGTGATCGAGCCGCGCCTGGCGTCCCTCGCGCCGGGGGTTGATGTTGAGGCCGACATAGCCGTCGCCCACGGTGATGGCGCGGCCGGCGCGCTGGCGGCCCGACGACTTCATGCCGAACACCGCCTGATAGAACTGGCCCAGGATGGCGTAGTTCGAACTCACGATGGCGACGTGGTTGATCTTGGCGGGCATCGCCGTCTCCTCCCAAGCCTTTTTTGTTGTCGTCGATTGCCGCGAATTATCCGCTTGGCAACGATCCCCTGTCAAACGGCGGCGGGGGAGGAGATGGGCCGTTCGGGCGATTTTCGAAACGCGGGACGATCCGCGAAATGTCTTTATTTAAATGAAAGTGCAATTAAACGATCATTTAACAATGGCTCTTGTTTCGAATGTCGCAACCCGGGGCCGCAGCGCCTCAGATGTCCCACTTCTTGCGCATCTTGGCGCGGTAGGCGTCGGAGAACACGTTGACGGCGGGGAAGTCTGCGCGCCAGCGGTAGGGGCGGCAGGCGTCGATCAGCACCCGGTCCATGGTGTAGCCGTGGGGCGAGCGGTCGGCGGGGGCGATGGCCGGGTCGGCGGGCGAGGTCCAGACGTCGCGGATCAGGTCGAGCCCGTCGCGCGGGTTGCAGCGGGTGGCGACGGCCCAGATCACGTCCTCGGCCTTGGAGATGTCGATGTCGTCATCGACCACGATGACGAACTTGCCGCCGTAGCAACCGGCCCGGGCCGAGGCCGCGGCCATGGCGGTCTGCTTGGCGTGCCCGGCATAGCGCTGCTTGATCGAGACCACAGTGAAGGGGCCCGACTGCCCGCCGTAGACGAAGCCCCAGACCCCGGTGACGTCGGGGATGCCTGCGGCCTCCATCTGGTCCCACAACTGGGCCGCGCCGAGCGGCACGGAAACGTAATTGTTGGGCGGTTTCAGGGGCGGCACGCCGAGGATGATGGGATCGTCGCGGTGATAGACCGCCTCGACATGCATCAGCGGCACCTCGCCCACGGTGGTGTCGGCGAAATAGCCCGGCCATTCGCCGAACGGGCCTTCCTTGGGCAGATCGGTCTCATCGAGCGGCGGCACCACGCCCTCGATGACGATCTCCGCCGTCGCCGGGATGGGCAGGCCGTAAAGCGGGCTTTCCACCACCTCTACGGCTGAATCCTGCAGCCAGCCCGCGACCTCGTATTCCCGTTGATCGGGCGCGAGCGGCATCTGGGAGACCATGAAGATCGGCACCGCCTGGCCGAAGCCGATGGCGACGGGGCAGGGCTCGCCCTTGGCGTGGTACTTGTCCATGGCGATGCGGCCGTGCTTGCCCTTGTTCATCTTGACGCTGATCTTATCCTTGCCCTGGACCATGCAGCGGTAGGTGCCGATGTTGACGGCGCCGGATTCCGGGTCCCGGGTGATCACCGCGCTGCCGGTGCCGAGATACCGCCCGCCGTCATGTTCGTGCCACACCGGGGCGGGGAAGGATTCAAGGTCGAGGGCGTCGCCCTCGATGCGGTTTTCGAACACCGGGCCGTCGGCCACGGTCACCGGCGGGATGGGGCGAAGCGTCTTGATGCGCTTGCGCCAGGCGTCCAGCAGCGCCACGCCGGCAAGGCCCTTGTCCAGGCCCAGCACCCGGGCGGTCCGCGCATGGGTGCGCAACACATTGGAGAAGACGCGAAAGCCCTTCGGATAGCCGGCAATCTCGTCGAACAGCAGCGCCGGGCCTTCGTCCTCGCCCAGGATCTCGGTGATGGCGCCGATCTCGAGCTTCCAGTCGGCGCCGGCGATCTCGCGCAGGTCGCCGGACTCCCTCAGATCCTCGATAAAGGCGCGCAGGTCGTTGGCGCGGTTTGACTGCGGTGTGGTCATAGGTGAGCGAGCCCCTCGATAGCGTATCGGGGGCCATTGTGGCAGCCGTCACTTCGCGAATCTAGGACTTGTGTCGCCCGTATCTCTTGTGTTGGACGCCGCTTCCTCTCGCGGGGCGTCCTTCACCTAGGTGCTGTTGGCCTTTCGGGATAGCTTCAGCGCGCCAGGAGACAGCAGGAGTTCTGCTCCGCAGGTAGGGAGGTCCGCGCCGGATTCTTCGGCAATCGCATTGAGGACGGAGAACAGCAAGGATTGGATACGCCGGAGGGTGTCACCCTCATCGTGGACAAGGCGCTCTTCGATCCGTTCCACAAGCGAAATCGCGAGCATTACCTGCACGGCGGCATCGGTGAGATTCAGGGCTAGGGTGCGGCTGATGTTGTCCTCCAGCACGGCCAGATGTTCGAGGGCGTCCCGGGTTTCCGGGTCCAGGTCGGTGACCTGGGTAACTTCGAAGGTTTGCCTTAATTCCGTGGATAATGACTGTATCGCAGTGGTCGACGCACGGTCGGCCAATTCAGGCAATTGGCTATCGCGTCTCAGGATCAGAGATAAAAGCCCCATGCCACACCCCCTATGGTTAGCCGCAGTGCGGCGGTTGCCGTGGTGGCGTCAACGCATTGAATTGTGGTTATTCTTATTGGCCGAATTGGCTCGGATAACGCGGAACGCGAGTCTGTCGGTCGGGGTGTTTTCGCAGTTGCTCTGCTTTTCGCACCGCTTGGGCCGGATGCCGGCGCCAACTCCGTCCGGACTCCCGTATGCCTATCACGGGCGGTTGCCGCCTATTGGTCGGGGACAACCTTGATTTCGAACGGAAGCCAAACTTTATTCAAATAAATCATAGAACTATTTCGAAGGCCGGTCCTTCGCGGTTGCGCCAATCGCTTGCAGAATTATGCCAATTTATTAAGCACTGCGCCCAAATATTGGAGATGGTTTTTCGATTTAGCGCCAAAAATTTCAGATCCGCGCCATCGTAATTTTCACTATCATTCGCGATTCATGCCGCGTGGTTCTCGCGGTATTGGCGCGGCGTTTCCCCGGTCCAGCGTCGGAACGCCGTCTGGAAAGCCGACAATTCTGAGTAACCCGCCATATAGGCGACATCGATGAGTGTGTAGGCCGTCGCGGTCATTAAATTTATTGCCAGGTTTCGCCGCACTGTTTGCACCACTTCGCGATAGGTGCGTCCTTGAATAGCCAGCCGCCTTTGCAGAGTTCTGCTGCTCATGCCAAGTTCCCGGGCGGCGTCCCGCAAGGTTGGGGGCTTGCCGGCCAAACGTGTGGCGATGAAGGTCTGTAGACTTTGTGTCAGACTTGAAGGGCCTTCGGTGCTTGCCAGCGCGACTTCGGCTGAATTCAGCAAAATCTGCAGGAGCACTGGATCGGAAAGAGGATTGTTCAACTCCATATCCGATTTTTTGAGTGTCACCGCGTTTTTGTTGGAGGAAAAACAGATTGGGCAACGGAAGAAGCGCTCGTGCTCAGCCGTGTTTGGTGGGCGGGCATGACCAAAATGGATCGTGATAGGGCTCCACTGCGGTCCCATGATTTGGCGGCATGCGGATACCGCTTTAGCGGTGACAGCCTCCATGTATTGCCGGCTGTCCTGCGGCGGGTCGAGGAGATTGCGTATTTCGAATTCGATGCCCCCGTCGCCATGGCACGTCAGATCGAAGATGGTGCCCTCGCGGTGAATACGATGAAAGCGAAGGAGATTCCTCAACGCCTCGCCCAGGGTTCGGGAAGCAATGAATATATATCCCACCAAACCCAGGGTCCGCATATCGTGGGTTTCTCCCACATGAATCCCATAGAATGGGTCATGGGTGACGACGGCGGCAGCTTCCCAGAAACGCGCGTAAAGATAATGGGCGACGTGCCCGTTCGGATCGGCCAAAACCTCGGGCTTCAATCCTAGAGCATCCATGATTATTCGGGGATTTCCGCCTGCCAGCCGTACTTTAGCCAAGCCCCGGTTGATGACTTCAACCGGGACAGACAAACCAGTCCGCATCTCATGACCTCGCGATCCCACGACGCGCGACATCTCGGCCCGACATGTTTTTGTTGTATTGGCTTTTGATTCCGCAACCCGAGCAGGCTACGTTGAATGCCAAATTTTTCAGTGCGGCCGAAAGTCGGCGCCGCCTCCCATTCAGCGACAGATTTTTAAGTAATTCTATTTATCAGTCCACAACTATTTAGGTAGCCCCATAATTAATAGACACCTAAGCATGTAGGGCGTCATGGACATGGATCCGCCAGCGAGACAGGGCCCGCCCGGAAGGCTTGTCGCCCAAAAGGCGTTCAGCGGCTGGCGGGGAAGACCAGGGATTTGATCACCACCGGCACGGCGCCGGAAGAGGGGATCAGGTTGCCGATATCGATGAAGTCGAACTCGTTCAGTTCGATCCCGTCGATCGAGATGCAGGCGGCTTCCACCCCCATTTCTTCCTTCAGGTGCAGGCCCAGGAGGCCGCCGACGTCGCCGTCGTTGACCAGGATGATGGGATGGTCCCGGGCCGTGAAGTCGCGCAGGCCCTCGCGGATGCCGGTGCAGAAATCGTGCAGCCGCTTGAATGTGGCGGAACCGCCCCAATGGAAGGCGACGGCCACCGCCTGGTCGGCATGGGCGAGGTCGAGCCGGTTGAGCGCGACGTCGATCGCCTGATGAAGGGCACCGGGCTCGATCTCCTCGCCGGTCAGGTCGATGTCGGGCGCGATCACCGGCACGTTGCGCACCGGCACGGTGTCTTCCGGGTCGATGAAGATGGTGCTGCCCGAGACCTGGATAGTGTATTGCGAGGCGCCGATCACGGTCGCCCGGATGGTGGCCCTGGGCTCTTCGATGGTGAGGCCCAAGGGATCGATGCGGGCGCGGACCGCCTTGGCGATAAGCGGGCCGAGATCCCCGAACGTGGTGTCTGCCCGGCCGTAGACGAATTCCGACACCCCGCCGGAGAAGATCAGGGCGCTGACCTCCGTCTTGTCCGACAGGGGCGGCAGGCGAAGGAGGCCCTCTGTCTCTGGGCTGATGGGGCTGAGCCCCGCCGCCTCGACGATGCGCATGGCCATGCGGTCGGCGATCTTCTCCAGCTGTTCCGCGCTCGGCTTGTCGCCGAGGGCCAGCGTGACGCCGACCTCTTCGGCGTATGCGGCCCCGGTGGGCTCCAGCCGTTCGATGGCGCCGTTCTGGTCGGTGACGATCAGCCGGGCGCCGCCCTCCACCGCCGTCACTTCCGCCACATGGCCGCCGATGCAGCGGGCGAATTTGGTGGTGCCGCCGCCGATATCGATATTGAGGACGGTGCCCTCGACCTCGTCGGAGCGCGCCGCCGCGCCGGAACCGTGCGCCGCCATGGTCGCTTCCAGGCCGTCGCCCGCCGACACGGCCACGAACTTGCCGGCCTCGTCGGCGAACAGTTCGCCGATGGTGCGCGCGTTGCGCCGGAGCACGGCGACGCCGGTCAGGATCAGGGCCCCGGTATCGATGTCGTCATGGGTGAGGCCCGCCTCCTCATAGGTCTTCTTGATGAAGGCGGCCAGCCCATCGGAATCGATCACGTTTTCCCGGTCCGCATTCTCCACGTAGGGCGTGAAATGGATCGGCGATTCGTGGACCAGCTCGCGCTTGGTCACGACGTAGCGTGCGTTGCGCTGCTCCAACGTCAGTTTCGAAAACGCGAGATGCGAGGTCGACGAGCCGATATCGACACCGACGCTGACCAACTCGATCTCGTCCTCGCCCAGGATGTTGCGTTCGGCGTTCGAGAACTGAGCGCCTACATCGTCCGCTGTCATGTCGGGATCCCGCGCTTATTCGGCGGCGTTTGGCGTGACGTAGAGCTCGGGCTCCATGCGGGACTTGGTGCCTTCCTTGTCGAGGGTTTCCTCGAACTCCTTGCGCAGGTAGGGGTCTTCCATGTCGTAGGGGATGGCGGTGCCGCCGTCGCGCAGGTCGATGGCGCCGTAATCCGTCATCTTCGAGCCCGGCGCCCCCGAGCGCGAGTTCTTGCCCGGGTGCACCGGACCGAACCACGCCGTCAGCCGCAGCGGCCCTTGCGACGCGCCGAAGTGCTGGTGGAACCACTCGCCGCTCATCGGCGCCGCCGTCACCATGCCCACCGGCTCGTAGTCCTGGCGCATCACCTTGTCCATCTTGCCGTCCTTCCACGGCGTCGGCCCGATGTCCGACGGCCAGGTGTAGGTGTAGCCCTTGCCCTTGATGCAGATCAGCACCGCCGCCGAGCCGTGGGCATGGGCCTTGGAGTACCGCCCGGTCTCGTGCTGCGCGATCCACAGGTAGAAGTTCTGGTTCGCCATGTGCGGCTCGATCCGCCGGTAGCCCGGAGACCGCCGGTTGTCCAAGGGCAGCTCGCAATTGACGATGTCCGGGATGATGTTGGTCTTCTTCATCGCCAGGCCCCGGATCGGGTCCGCCTCGATGTCTTCGTTGGGCTTGTAATAGTCCGCCGCGTTGGGGTCGAACCGGTCGCGGAAGTTGTACGGGCAATTGAGGATGAAGTCCTCGTTCTTGAACAGGTTGAACACCTGCGGCGCCAGGTTGCCGCCCAGCAAAAGCGCCGGCGAGGACGCCGCGTTGACGATCCGGTAGCGCGCGTTGATCGGGATCGCGAACAGCGACCCCGCCTGCCATTCGAACACGTGCTTCTGGTCCTCGTGACCGTCTTCCCACACTTCCGTCGTGCCGCGACCCTCGACGATGAAGTACTGCTGCTCGAACAGGTGCTTCACCGGATTGAGCGCGCCGGCGCCCGGAACCTCGATCACGTGGCAGCCCCACAGGTTCTCCGTCCCCCACAACTGGATGAAGGTCGCCTTGCCCCCCATCAGCTTCCACGGCTTCAGCGGCAGGTCCTGCACCTTGCGCACCCCGATGCCGCGGAAGATCGGGATCTCCTGCGCTTCCATCCAGTCGTCATAGGGCATGTTCGGGCGCATGAACTCGCCAACCCCAGACTTGGTCTTGAGGTCGGTCGGTTCCGTCCATTCCTTCTTCGGCGCGTCGTCGGCCATCTCTGCTCCCCGCTCTAAATGGGTCAACGGCCCGAAACAACGCGCTAAAGCGCGCTCCGGGCCAAAGAAATTATCTGCCAGTTTTTAGCACCCAAGCCCGCAGAAGGGCAACTGGCGCAGCCCGTGATGGCGCCCCTCAGGCCGCACTGGCCGCTTGCCTTGAATCCAATTCGCCCAAACGCGGAGCCAAACAGAGCGACAACCATTGGATCGAACCGTGCTGACACACGCCGTGCCGCTGCCAATGCCATGGCAATCGATAACCAGCAGGGCCAATAGCTTTACGTGGCAACACCAAAAAAGGGGTTTATACTTGCATTAATCATAATCATGAAACCCAGGGGAGAAAGATGAGACACATCATCGCGATTTCCGCCATCGCGGTTAGCCTTGCGTTTTTGGCCAGCGAAGCGCGTGCCCAGTCTGGCTCCGACTACGGCAAGGCCGAATACGAATCTAACTGCGCAAGTTGCCACGGATTGAGTGGAAAAGGTGACGGCCCGCTTGCGCGGCTTTATTTCAAGAACTCGACCAACCTGACCACTCTGGCGAAGAGAAATGGCGGTGTGTTTCCTGCACAACGCGTTTTCGAGGTCATTGATGGGCGAAAGGAAGTGAAAGCCCATGGGCCCCGTGAGATGCCGGTTTGGGGCAGCGACTACCGCAAAACCGTACCCGATCTCTTGGAATACGGATTTACCAATTTGCGCGGCGCGATAGCGCACACCAAGATCATCTCGCTCGTGGACTACTTGCGGCGGATCCAAGAAAAATAGTGCGCGGCACCGGTAAAGAAGCGGGTTCCTCGGCGTTGACCAGGATTCATGCCCTGACGCAAGACAAAGGGCGGTAATCTCACCGCCGTTGCTACCGTGGCAAGTCGTTGGTGCCGGCGGAGAATCGAGCCTCGCACCATGGGGACCACCGGGACATAATCCGACGCTCCCAGCCTTGTCTTTGGATCCGGAGCGGTCATCAGGCCAGCGGTGGCTGGTTTTCCGGGGTGGCCCTAAACGGATATCGGCGCCGGGCCGATCGCGGGACACGTCCAAGAATGCCATACCGCCCTGCCCTGCCGACAGCCGGCCCCTGGGCCGCACGGCAACGCGCAAGATGCCCTATCCCGGGCAGGGATCATAAACAGGAGCAAGGAAACACGAAGATGGTGACACTCAGCATGCCGACGCGGGATTACGGCCTGATGCGGCACATGAAAAAAACCGTCAGCAGGCTGAATGCCGATATCGAGATTGCCTACCCCAAATTCACCGACATCCTGGTCGCGGTGCGCAAGATGGTGCGTGAACGCCCCTTCGATATCTGCGAAATGCCGTTCACCACGTACATCTGCGCCAAGGAATACGGCAAGAAGTTCACCGCCCTGCCCGTCTTCATCACCCGCAACTTTCACCACTGGGCGATCTTCGCCAACCGTGGGTCGGGGATCAAGACGCCCAAGGACTTCGAAGGTAAAACCGTCGGCGTGGTGCGTGGCTACACGGTGACCACCGGCGTCTGGGCACGCGGCATGCTGGCCGAGGAATACGGCGTCGATCTCTCCAAGGTGCGTTGGGCCGCCACCGACGACGAACACGTGGCCGAATTCAAGCTGCCGCCCAATGTGGATTACGAATTCATGGGCCGCGATATCGGGGACCTGTTCCGCTCGGGCGAGATCGTCGGCGCCGTCGGCGCGGTGACCGACGACATCCCCGGCGTCGGGCCGCTGATCCCCGACGCGATGGAGGCCGGTTTCGCCTTCTATCGTAAGACCGGCATCTACCCGGTCAACCACGGCATCGTGGTGCGCGACGAGCTGCTGGAACGCTATCCCAGCCTGGCCGTCGATCTGTTCCACGCGCTCAAGGAATCGAAGGAGGCCTACTTGGCCAATCTCGACCGCATGGGCGAGCTTTCGGCGGAGGATGCCCTGACCGCGCGGCTGGAACAGGGCCTCGGCGGCGATCCGTTCCCCTACGGGGTCGAAGCCAACCGCAAGGGACTGGAAGCGCTGACCCGCTATGCCTTCGACCAGAACATCACGTCGCGGAAATACGCGGTCGAGGAACTGTTCGCGCCGGGCACCCTCGACCTCGCGGGCTGACCGGGGCTGGCACCCAACCGGCGGGCGCCGACCGCGGTTCCCTCAGTCCTCTTCCTTGCCGGCGACCGAATACTGCATGTTGACGTTGCGCGTCTTCTGGAACTCTTCCAGGGTCTCGCCGCGCATCTGGGCATAGACGTCCGGGTTGGAGAGGCCCAGGACCGCCGCCATTTTCTCGATGGAAAAGAAAATCACGCCGTAGTGGATGAGGCCGATGAAGTCCCGCGCCTCCAGCAGCTTGCGCTCCTCGGCGCTCAAGCCGAATTCTTCGTAGAGCGCCTCGGGCTCTTCAAGGAAACGGCGGCGGTGCGCAGGATTCACCAACCGGTGGAGGAAATCGTTCAAGCGATAGGCTTTATGGGCCCTCTCCAGGGTGAAGGGATGGGTGCCCTCGATCTCCTCGATCCCGGCGAGCTGGCGGCCAATCAGGTCGCGCTGAGCCTGAGCCGCCTGGGGCTGCGGTTCGGCGAGATTTTCGTATATGACCGTGGCGATGGTGGTCATCGACGGCAGCGTCATGTCACGATGGACGCAGCGCACGGTATTGGACAACGCGCCGCGCATGATCAGCCAGGTGATGACTTCCGCCCCTTCCAAGCCGCCGCGCTTGGCGTATTCGGCATGGGTGATCCGGGTCAGCGCCTCGGGGTCATTTTCCAGCAGGTCCAGGAACTCGGCGTCCCAATCGAGGTTGTTGAAACCGCAGCGTTCGCCGTGAACCTGGTGGGACAGGCCGCCGGTGGCGGCGATGGCGACACTGAGGTCTTCCGGGTAGCTCAGAATCGCGCGACCCAGCGCCTGGCCCAACCGGTAGCACCGGTTGGCGCTGGGGATGGGGAACTGCAGCACCCCCACCTGGAACGGGATGATCGCCTTGTTCCATGCGGCCCCCCGGTCGGTCATCATCGACAGTGGCGAGAACAGCCCGTGATCGATGGGCCGCTTCTGGAAGAACGAGATGTCGAACTCATCGGCGAACAGCGACTGGCCGATATGGCGCGCCAAGCCCATATGACCCGCCACCGGCGGGTAATCGCGCGGGCCCCCGCCCTCGTCCGCTGTGCGGTAGTCGCCGTCGACCCCCAGCACGAAGGGTGAATAATGATCGAGGAAGAACGACGTGACGTGATCGTTGTAGATCACGAACAGGACGTCGGGGTCATTGGCCTTGAGCCAGTCGGTGACCGGCGCGAACACCTTGAACACAGCCGCCCAGGCGGGGTCGTCTGCCGCCTTGTTGTCCTTGGCGAACCCGATGGTGGGCGAGTGGGAGGCCCCAAGCCCCGCGATGATCTTCGCCATGATCCCAATCCTCGTGTGACCGGCCAAACGATGAAAGCTCGGCCGGGACCGGCGCCGGCCGCCGAGACCGGCCGGCACTTCGTCGATCCCTTGGCCCGCATCTTATCAGGTGCCGCCGCTGCGGCTAGTGCCGAGAGCATCCATGCCCACGCGCGCCCACCCCGGCAACGCCGATTACACGGGCCCAGCGGGGCCCGGCGCAAGCGCTCGTCGCGCCAAAAATGCGTGAGTATTTCGTCTGCAATCTGGATATAGTTTCGCCCGATCAAGACACGGATGTCCCCAACCTCGGGATTGCCGGTTTTCAACGACGACAGGATAGGATTGACCAACGATGAACCTCATTTTGCGTGGAACGGTG
Organism: Alphaproteobacteria bacterium; assembly: GCA_029863585.1. Taxonomy (GTDB): domain Bacteria; phylum Pseudomonadota; class Alphaproteobacteria; order SMXQ01; family SMXQ01; genus SMXQ01. Next base: position 14,885 of record JAOTVC010000017.1, read on the forward strand.
CTTGCCACCGCTGTGGCCGTAGCATCCCTTTCCCAGTCTTTCCCCGCGCAGGCCGCGGATGTTTTCAAGAATAAGACAATCAAGGTTTCCATCGGCTTCGGACCGGGCGGCGGGTACGACGCTTACGGGCGCCTGTTGGCGCGGCACTGGGGGCCCCATATTCCCGGTCGTCCGCAGGTGATCGCACAAAACATGCCGGGCGCCAGCAGCCTCAAGGCCGTGCAGTACCTTCAGACGGCCGCCCCCAAGGACGGTACGGCCGTGGTCATCTTCAACTTCGGCCAGATCACCAATTCGATCGTGAATCCATCCAAGACGATCAAGGTGGATTTCCGGAATTTCGCCTGGATCGGGTCGATGAACCGCGACGTCTCCGTGTGCTACGTCTGGAAGGCGCGCTTCCCCGCGATCAGGAACGCCGCCGACCTCAACAAGGTCAAGACGATCAACTACGGCCTTACCGGTGTCGGTTCGGCCTCCTACTTCAACCAGGCGATTCTGCTTGGCGTTTTCAATGCACCGCTCAAGCAGGTCAAGGGCTACAAGGGCTCGAAAGAAAAACAGATCGCGATCGAACGCGGCGAGCTCGACGGCGATTGCGGTGACTGGACCAGCGTTCCCGACGACTGGGTTCGCGACGGCAAGGTTACCTACCTGATGAAGTCCTCGCCCTCGACGCCCGAAGGACTCAATCCGGCCATCCCCTACGCCGGCGACCTCGCAGCGACGGCGGAAAAGAAACAGATTCTCAAGCTGCTGTCGGCGGCGGGGGAAATCGGCCGCCCGTTCATCACCCGCAAGGAAGTGGCGGCCGACCGTTTGAAAGTCCTGCGCGCCGGCTTCGATGCGGCCATGAAGGACCCCAAGCTGTTGGCGGAATCCAAGAAGATCGGACGCCCGATCTCGCCGATGACCGCAAAGGAGGCCGTGGAAACCCTCTCGGAGCTTTACGCGATGCCGACCGACATCATCGCCAAGGCCAAGGCGATTCTGCCCGGTCAAAAAAAGAAGAAGTAGCCGATCCACCTAGCGGCGGGGCCAAGAAAGCCCCGCCGCCGCCCCTCGGTAGCAGCACGATTTCGGGAGCTTGCGGTGTGACGCCCGGTCCCCGGTGACGGAATTCTTGGGCGCTCTTCCGAAGAAGACCGGTGTCAAGTGCTCCTCTCGTTAGGATTTGGTTCGGTTCCCAAGCCTGGGATCATTCGCGCCTGTAATCTTCTCTCCCCTCAATCATCCCCTCCCTCCTATCGTCGATGTCGGCCTCCGGACGCACGCGGCCGGCGCGGCAGGCAGCTCCCGAAGAACGGAGATTTCTTAACCTGTCCCGGGCCGAATTGTTACGCTGTGGCAAAGCTTGAGGTTATCCTGACGCATCGGGCCACGAGGGGAGCGAAAGACGATGAACAGCAGCAACCCGGTCATCGGCAGGTCTCGGCCGAATACGAGGGCGAGACGGTGATTCGCGTCGCCTTCGTCATCGGTGATTATCCAGACGACCAGCGGCGTCTGCGCGAGGAAACCGCCATCGGGTATTCTTCGGCGGAGGTCGAGGTCGGCATCGTCTCCGTCGCCGCCCGTCCCTTCGACGGCTTGGGCCCCGGCGAGATCCAGGCTGCGGCGCCCCTCTTCCACGAGGCTTTCCGCGAGGCCGAATGCCAGGGGTATGACGCCGTGGTGCCGCTCGGCATGCTCGACCTTGGGGTCGACGGCGGCCGCGCGGTCGTCGATATCCCCGTGATCGCGCCCTTGCAGGCGGTCTACCATGTCGCGGCGGAGCTCGGCGATCAGTTCGGCGTGGTCTGCTACCACCCGTCCGCCATTGCCCGGCATCGAGCCCAGACCGTCGCCTACGGGTTCGAACCCTGGATCGCCGGCCGGCGCGCCAGTGGCTTCTATGTCCAGCACATCGCCGAAAACAAGGACCAGATGGTGGAATCGTTCCTCATGGCGGCGCGCGACCTGATCGAGAAGGATGGCGCCCAGGTCATCATCCCCCAGGGGATCACGCAATGCCCGGTCCAGATGAAGCCCGACTGGCTGACGCGGGAGTTGGGCGTCCCCGTGGTGGAAGGCATCGGCGCGCCGATCCGCATGGCGGCCCTGCTTGTGTCACTGGGGCTTCGCCACAGCCGTGTCCGCTGGAAAAAGGCCGGCTCGCAGCCGCGCTAGAACCGGACACCGGCGATGACCCACAACGCGACAAGACGTTCCCTCAGCCCCCCTTGGGGCGGGCGCCGGCCCTGCCGGTGCGCCACGGCAGCGCGGAGCGTCGCCTCATGCTAGGGCGCCTGGTCATCCGGAACTGGAAGCTGCGGGCCGATCACCCGGCGGTTCTTTTCGAGGGCCGGACGATCACCCATGGCGCCTTGGCGGAGCGATCGTTCCGACTGGCCAATGCGCTGCTTGGCCGCGGCGTGCGCCGCGGCGATCAGGTCGCGATCCTCGCCCAAAACTGCCCCGAATATATGGAGGTCTTTGCGGCCGGCGAGTTGGGCGGCTGGGCCACGGTCACGGTCAATTACCGGCTCGCGGCACCGGAAGTGGATTATGTCCTGGAAGACAGCCAGCCCAAGGTTCTCGTCCTCGATCCGCAATTCGCCGGCAGCGTCAGCCCGCGGGCCCGGGCCCGGCTGGAGCAGGTCCTGATCCTCGGCGGCGACGAAGGGGATGAAGGTTACGAAAGGCTCCTGGCGTCGGGAGAGCCGCTCCCCCCGGCGGTGGAGCCGCAACCCGAGGACTGCGCCTACGTGGTCTACACCAGCGGCACCACGGGGCGCCCCAAGGGTGTCATGCTCAGCCATCGTGGCGAACTGCAAGCTGCCCAGATCAACGCCCTCGTGTCCTCTATCGATCCCCGGGACAGGTGCGCCGTGACCATGCCGCTCTATCATATCGGCGGGAAGATCACCCTTCTCAGTCATTCCCTTCACGGCTGCCCGATCATCCTCCACCGGGCATTCCGGCCCGAAGCCTTCTTCGAAAGCCTACGATCCCTCGCGGTGACGAAGACCCTGCTGGCGCCGACGATGCTCAAGGACTTGATGGACGCGTGTCCCTGCAATCCGACCACGCTGCCCGATCTTCGGAAATTGCTTTATTCGGCGGCGCCCATGCCGGAGACCATATTGCGGCGGGGCATGGAGGCTTTCGGGCCGATCTTCCTCCAGTTCTACGGCATGACCGAATCGGGCGGGCCGGGATGCGCGCTGCTACCCCATCAGCACGTCCTTGACGGTCCCAAGAAGGCTGTCCGCCGCCTGCGGTCCGCGGGCCAACCGGCGATCGGGTGCGAGGTGCGCATCGTCGGGCCGGACGGCTCGGAGTGCGAAATCGAGCAGCCCGGCGAAATCCTGATAAGAAATCCATGCCTGATGATGGGTTATTTGAACAATGACGCGGCCACCCGCGAGACGCTGCGGGACGGCTGGCTCCATACCGGCGACATCGGGACGGTCGACGAGGAGGGCTTCGTCTTTGTCGTCGACCGGCTCAAGGATATGATCGTTTCAGGCGGCGAAAACATCTACTCGCGCGAAGTCGAGGACGCCCTGATGCGCCACCCCGCCGTCGCCGAGGCGGCCGTTGTCGGCCGGGCCGACGAGCGCTGGGGCGAATCGGTGTTCGCTTTCGTGACCTTGGCCAGCGGCAAGACCGCCTCGGAAGAAGAATTGGGCGCGCATTGCCGGCAGGTGATTGCCCCCTATAAGAGACCGCGCGGGTTCAGTTTCGTCGACAACCTGCCGAGATTACCCAATGGCAAGATCGAAAAGACCAAACTGCGCCAGCGACTTGCCGCGATTTCGGACAGTTCGGAGGCGAATAAGGGATGAACACGATCCGGTCCGATTGAACCACCCGGCGCCGATTGGGGATTGGGCGCCGGCCCTGTTTCGCACCCGCTGGGCGGAGCGGGCCCACCGGGCGAACTTCCGCCGAAGACCCTAATATTCCTTCAGGCTCCCGTCACGTGCGTTCACGCGTCTCGAGGAATTTGACGTTGGGCCATTCCCGCACCGCGTAATCCAACTCCCAGGCATTGCGTGCGAGGAAGACCGGTGCGCCGTCACGGTCCTCGGCAATGTTCGCGGCGTTGCTCTTCGTGAACCGCTTCACCAGATTTGGATCATCGGCCGTGACCCAGCGCGCGACCTGATGGGGCGACGGCTCGAACTGCACCTTGATCTTGTATTCCTCAGCGATCCGGGCCTCCAGCACGTCGAGTTGAAGCTGACCCACCACGCCCACGATCCACTGCGCCCCCAAGACCGGGCGGAACACCTGGGTCACACCCTCCTCAGCCAGATCTTCCAGCGCGCGGCGCATCTGTTTGGCCCGCATGGGATCGCCGAGGCGCACCCGGCGGAGGATTTCCGGCGCGAAATTGGGGATACCGGTAAAGCGCAGCTCCTCGCCGTCGGTCAACGTATCGCCGACACAGAGCGTGCCGTGGTTGGGAATACCGACGATGTCTCCGGGCAGGGCCTCTTCAGCCAGTTCACGCTCGCGGGCAAAAAAGAACATCGGGTTGTGGATCGTGATGCTTTTTCCGGTGCCCGACTGGCGCAACTTTATGCCCCGCGTGAGGCGGCCGGAGCACAGCCGAAAGAAGGCGACACGGTCCCGGTGATTGGGGTCCATATTGGCCTGCACCTTAAAAACGAACCCCGCGACCCCGGGCGCGTCCGGGGCAACGGGCTGCGGCTCCGCCGGTTGCAGGCGGGGCGGCGGCGCCCAGTCCGCGATGGCAGAGAGAATTTCTTCCATGCCATAATTCTTGAGCGCGCTGCCGAAGAAGACCGGCGTCAAGTGGCCCTCTCGGTAGGATTGGAGGCTGAACTCGGGGTAAGCGGAAAGCGCGAGCTCGGCCGTTTCCCTGAAATCACCGAGCACGGCTTCGCTGATATGGTCTGCCAGCTTGGGATCCCGGGGCCCGGTGCAATCAATTTGCTTGTCGAAACCCTGGTGCGCCGCCGCGGCGGTGAAAAGACGGGGATTGCGCAGGTCAAACAGGCCCTGAAAGGTCGTGCCCATGCCGACCGGCCAGGTGACGGGGCACACGTCGAGCGCCAAGGTACTCTCGATCTCATCGAGCAGTTCGAACGGATCCCGCCCTTCGCGATCCACCTTGTTGATAAACGTGATGATTGGGATGTCGCGGAGCCGGCAGACTTCGAACAGCTTGCGCGTTTGGCTCTCGATCCCCTTGGCCGCGTCGATCACCATCACCGCGGAATCGACGGCCGTCAGGGTCCGGTATGTGTCCTCGCTGAAGTCTTCGTGGCCCGGCGTATCGAGCAGATTGAAGGTAAGGCCCGCATGCTCGAAGGTCATGACCGAGCTTGATATCGAGATTCCCCGCTGGCGCTCGATCTCCATCCAGTCGGAGCGCGTGCGGCGGCGTTCGCCGCGGGCCCTGACATTGCCGGCCAGATGTACGGCGCCCGCCGCCAACAGGAGGCGCTCCGTGAGCGTGGTCTTGCCCGCGTCGGGGTGCGAAATGATCGCAAACGTCCTCCGCGTGGCGAAACCGCGACGGGTGGCCACGGGACTTTCAAGTGATGAGTGATCGGGCATTAAAACCTTGATAGATTGGCTGGATGACGATGTCAGAGGAAACCGGGGCACCGGCTCGCGGCCCCGCCCCGCTCGGTTGGACGATCTGTAACACATAGTATGATTCATTCCTCTGAAAACCCCGTAATGAAAAGAAAAATCCTGAAGGACGTCTTCGGCTTCGACGATTTTCGACCAGGTCAGGAGCAGGCGATGGATGCCCTTCTGGCCGGGCGCAACGTGCTGACCGTCATGCCGACGGGATCCGGCAAGTCGCTGTGTTTCCAGGTGCCCGCCCTGGTCCTCGGCGGGATCACCATCGTCGTCTCTCCGCTGGTCGCCCTGATGCAGGATCAGGTGGCGGCATTGCGCCTCGCCGGCGTCGCGGCCGATGCCATCAATTCCTCGCGGAGCCGCGATGAGAACGTCGCCGCATGGCGAAGGGTCGTTTCCGGCGAGACTAACCTTCTCTACATGGCGCCGGAACGCCTCATGACCGAGCGCATGCTTGCCGCGCTGAGCCGGCTGCAGGTGCGCCTCATTGCCATCGATGAAGCCCATTGCATCTCGCAATGGGGCCCCTCCTTCCGCCCGGAATACAGGGATCTCAGCCGTCTCCGCGAGCTATTCCCGGCCGCCCCCATCGCCGCGCTCACGGCAACGGCGGACGAGGTCACCCGGCAAGACATAACGGCGCAGCTGTTTGCCGGCAATGGCGAGACCATTGTTCTCGGTTTCGACCGGCCGAACATCAAGCTGACGGTGGAGATGAAGCGAACCTGGAAGTCCCAGTTGCTTTCCTTCGTCGACCGCCATCGCGGGGAGAGCGGCATCGTCTACTGCCTTTCGCGCAAGAAGACAGAGGAGGCCGCCGGATTTCTCGCCGAAAATGACGTCCGCGCCCTGCCCTATCACGCCGGCATGGATAAAGCGGCGCGCGACGCCAACCAGAATGTCTTCATGACCGAACCGGGCGTCGTCATTGTCGCAACGATCGCCTTCGGCATGGGGATCGACAAGTCGGACGTCCGGTTTGTCTTCCACGCCGACCTGCCCGGAAGCATCGAGGCCTATTACCAGGAGATCGGACGCGCCGGACGGGACGGGCTTCCCTCCGAGGCGCACATGCTCTACGGACTGGGCGACATCCAGATGCGCCGCATGTTCATAGAACGGGAAGATGCCGGCGAGGAGCGCAAGCGCCGGGAGCATCAGCGCCTCGATGCGCTGCTGGGCTATTGCGAATCGCCCGCCTGCCGGCGCCGCGCCCTGCTCGACTATTTCGGTGAACCGAGCGAGGATTGCGGGAACTGCGACCTGTGCCTCGACCCGGTCGGCACGGAGGACGGGACCGCCGAGGGGCAAATGGTGATCTCGGCGGTTCTCGGCACCGGACAACGATTCGGCGCCGCCCACATTATCGACGTGCTGCGCGGCGCGAAGACGGAGAAGGCCGCCGCGGCGGGACATCATCGCCTGCCCGTATTCGGGCTCGGCACGAAGCACAAGAAAGAGCAGTGGCGCTCCCTGATCCGCCAGCTCGTCGCCGCCGGGTTTCTCACTCTCGACGTCAAGGGTTTCGGCGGGATCACGATCACCGCCAAGGGCGAGGCCCTGGCAAAGGGAGAAGAGACCTTCCACTACCGCCCGGACACCGTGCGTCCCGCTCGGCCCTCAAAGGGCAAGTCCCGGCCTCCGGAACAGGACCAGGAATTTTCATCGGCGGAGGCGGCGCTTTTTGCCAGGCTCAAGGAGCTGCGCCTTCGTCTCGCGAGACAGCGCGACGTGCCCGCCTACGTCATCTTTTCCGACCGTTCCCTTGCCGACATGGCACGCAGGCGCCCGAAGAATCCCGCGGAGTTCGCCGAGATCAACGGCGTCGGCGCCGCCAAACTGGAAAAATTCGCCGCCCCGTTCCTCGAGGCGATCGCCATCGCGGGATGACAAGGGTGCCCGCCGAACGGTTCAGGTCGATTTGGTCCGCCACCGCCGTGGCTTCTATGGGAGACAGGTCCTGAAGCCGGCGAAGACGTCGCGCCGGTGGGCTTCGAAATAGTTCCGATAGGTGCCGTGGATCATTCGCCCGCGGGTCGTCCAGGCGCCGCCGCGCAGCACCTTGGTGTCGCCGAACAGCATGGCCGAATATTCCTTATAGGCGTCTGCGGCGAAACCGGGGAAGGCGTTGAACGTGTCCGCCGTCCATTCCCAAACATTGCCGAGCATCTGGCGGCAGCCAAACGCACTGTCGCCGGCGGCCAACGCCGCCACGTCGACCGGTCCCAGGGCCCGGCCGTCCAAATTGGCGCGGCTCGGGTCGGGCGGCGCCGCGCCCCACGGGTAGCGTCTCTTGAACGGCGACAAGGTGCCGTCGGCGGCCGGCTCGCCAAGGGCCGCCGCTTCCCATTCCGCTTCCGTCGGCAGCCTCAACCCGGCCCAACGGCAATAGGCCGCGGCTTCGAACCAATTGACATGAATGACCGGCTCGTCGGGCGGCAGCGGCAATGTACGGTCGAACCGCCGTACCAGCCAGTCGCCAGGCCCGTTGCGCTGCCAGTACACCGGATGCTCCGCGCCGGCCTTCCGGCGCCAGGTCCAGCCGTCGGCGGTCCACAACGCTTCCCGGCCATAGCCGCCATCGTCGACGAAATCCTGGAACGCCCGGTTGGTGACCGGCGCCTTGGCGATTGCGAACGGCTCCAGGGCCACCGGATGGGCCCATTTTTCATTGTCGAACAGGAACGGCGCGTCCCGAGGCGCCCCCAACTGGAACGTCCCCCCCGGCACCTCGGCCCATCCCGGGTGAGCCCCCCTCGCCCGCTCGGCTGCGACATCGGTGGCAACGGCCAAGACAGGCGTTGGATAGGAAAGCGTCTGGCGGGCCCAAAGGAAGGCTTCGGTGTGCATATCTTCATGGAAGATGCCGAATTGATAGATGAAGCTGTCCTGCTCCGTCGCCATGCCGCCCTCGAGGCGTTCGGCCAGGCGGTCGTAAACAGCCTGCAGGTAGGACAGCGTCTCGGCCCGGGTGAGCAGCGGCAGGTCCCACCTGAGGTCATGGTCGATGGCGATGGAATCGTAAAGTTTGTCGGCACTCTCGCCGATTACGGACTCGTGACCGTAAAGCTGGCGCAGGATGAAGTATTCGTAAAAATAGGCGACATGGGCGATTTCCCAGCGCATCGGATTGACGGTGGGTAGTTTGGGCCCCATGAGCTGGGCGTCGTCCAGGTCGCGGACCAGTTCCAAGGTCCGGTTCCGGGCGTCTTGCATGTTATCGATCAAACGTGCGGTACTGACAGGCGCGGTCACGGGACAATCCAAGGTCGGAGAAAGCGGGTGAAGATTAGCCTAATCACGCCAGCGGACAAACTGTCCAAAAGCGGCAACCGGACAACCGCGCTTCGCTGGGCCCGAATGCTGCGCGAGGCGGGCCACCGCGTGCGGATCGGAATGGACTATGGTGGCGAGGACGCGAAACTGATGATTGCCATTCACGCCTGGCGCAGCGCCGACGCCATAGGACGCTACCGGGCCCGCTTTCCGGGCGGGCCGTTGGTGGTCGGTCTCGGCGGGACCGACGTTAACACGTTCCTGAAAACCCATCCGGAAACGACGCTCCGCTCCATGGAGATGGCGGACGCCCTGATTTGCCTGCACAACCTCATCGGCGAGGCCCTGCCGGCGGCGCTCCGAAAGAAGCTCCATGTGGTCCACCAATCTGCCTTGCCCCTGCCCGGGCCGCGGCATCCGTCCAAACGGAACTTCGATGTCTGCGTCATCGGTCATCTGCGCGATGAGAAGGATCCCTTCCGGACGGCCCTGGCCGCCAGGCGCCTGCCGCGCCAATCAAAACTCCGGGTCTTTCACCTGGGCAAGGCCCACACCTCCGAATTCGCCAGCCGTGCCAAAGCCGAGATGAAGATCAACCCGCGCTACCGGTGGCTCGGTGAAGTGCCGGGGTGGCGGGTTCGGCGGGAGCTGGCCAAGACCCGGGCCATGGTGATCAGTTCAAATCAGGAGGGCGGCGCCAACGTGGTGTCCGAAGCCATCGTCGCCGGCGTGCCGGTGATTGCCAGTGACATTGCCGGAAACGTCGGCCTTTTGGGGCGCGACTATCCCGGCACCTACCCGGTTCGAGATGAAGCCGCGCTGGCGCATCTGCTGGACCGTGCGGAAACCGAGCCCGCATTCCTCGAACGCCTGGAGCGTCATGTGCGGAAGCTGCAACCGCTGTTTCGACCCGCCCACGAAAAGGCCGCCCTGAAACGGATTGTCGGTTTGGTCACGCGATGAGAGTGACGGGTTCCAGATGCTCGCTTTCCGCCATGACGCGGCCGATGACGGCTGCTTCCGCATAGCCGAGATCACGAAGCTCTCGCAAGCAGGGCTCCGCCTGTTCGGCGGGAAGGCTGGCCAGCAAGCCGCCCGATGTCTGGGGATCGAAAACCAGCGGATAGCGTTCATGTTTCTGGGCTTCGCTCAAGTTTCGTATCGCCCGGCGCAACCGAACGTTCGCCGGTTGCAGCGAACTGAGGATCCCGAGGCGCACCGTTTCCTGGGCGCCGTCCAATATCGGCAACTTTTCGAGGTCGACCTCTACGTCCACGTTCGAGGCCTTGGTCATCTCCACCAAATGACCCAATAGCCCAAATCCGGTGATATCCGTGCAGGCGCTGGCGCCATGATTGAAGAGGCATCGGGCCGCGTCCCGGTTCGACTGGACCATGCAGCTCAGCGCTCCCTCGATCCACCTTCCCTTGGCTTTCTGCTGCATGTCGGCGGCGAACAGCGTGCCGGTGCCAAGCGGCTTGGTGAGAATCAATACCTCGCCCTCTGTCATGCCGCCCTTGCGCAATATGTGTTCTTTGTCGGCCAAGCCATTGATCGAAAATCCCAATGCCAGTTCCGGTCCTTCGCTGGTATGGCCGCCCACCAGGGTCGCGCCGGCCGCGTTGAGGACCTTCATGGCGCCGGTCATCATTTCACGGAGGGTCGTTTCGACCTTCGCCTCCAGGCCGTAGGGAACGGTTGCGATGGCGAGCGCCGTCTGAGGCTCGGCGCCCATGGCGAAGATGTCGCTCAGGGCGTGGTTCGCGGCAACTTGCCCGAACACGTAGGCGTCATCGATGAAGGCCCGGAAATAGTCAACCGTATAGACGGCGACCTTGCCGTCGGGGATCTGAACGACGGCCGCGTCGTCCGGCGCGTGCAGGCCGACCAGAACATCATCGTTGCCGAGCGGCTCCAAACCGGCCAGGGCCTGGGACAGCACATTGGCCCCCACCTTGGCGCCGCAGCCGCCGCAACGCATGGCGATGGCCGAGATGTCTTTGAGCGTGGCCTGGTCGGCAAGGCCGGGGTCCAACGGCGTCGCCTCCTCGGCGGCCATCTCGGGCAATTCATTGAACTTTCTCATGAAGCGCCGATCGATCCAGTCCTTCCACCTCCAGACCCAGCGGCCTTCGGCCGACCATCCCCATTTGGCCGCTACGGCGCGCTTGTCACCGGCGCTGATGAGAACCAGGAAGGCGCGTTGCGGAACAAAGGGCCGGGCCGGCCGGCCGACCAGGACACGGCGCAGGTTCGCGGTCAGCGGCGGTCCCTGGCGGACCGCGAAGACGCCGGCCTTTGGACGCGGGTGATTGACGACCGCGGCAATGTCCCCGGCCGCGAAGACGTCCCCATGGGAGGTTGATTGCAGCGTGTCACCGACCTGGATGAACCCGTTCTCATCCACGTCGAGGCCGGACTCGCGAAGCCAGGGCGGCGCTCCGGCCGCCGTGACCCAAAGGATCTGGTCCAGTTCGATGGTCTTGCCGCCGGCGATGGTGATTGCGCCGTGCGTCACTTTTTCCGCCGGGGCGCCGGTGTGGACGCGCACCCCCCGCGCCGCGAAGAGGCGTTCGAAGCGGCGGCGCACGGCGGCGCTGACATTGGGCAGGATGGTCTCTGACTTGGAGATCAGATGGAACTCCAACCGGTCCGTATCCTGGCCCCGTTCCGCAAGGAGATTGCCGAGCCGATGATGCGCGGCCAACAGCAGTTCGGTGCCGCCCGCGCCGGCTCCGACGACGCCGATGCGGTGCGGGCCCGGGCTGTCCAGCACGCGGTCCAGAAAACGTTGCCAACGATCGACAAAATTGTTGATCGGCTTGACCGGGGTAGCGAATTCCTCGGCCCCGGGAATGCCGTTGAAACTGGGCGTCGAACCGATATTGATCGAAAGGAGGTCATAGGGAACCGGAGGGCGCCCCTTGCAGACGACCTGCTTGGCCTCGAGGTCGAGCATGGTCGCCTCGTCGTGGTACAGGCGCGCGCCGGCGAACTGGCAAAGCGGGCGCAGGTCGATATGCACCTCGTCGAAATCGTAGTGGCCGGCGACGTAACCCGGCAGCATGCCCGAATAGGGCGTGTGCACGTCGCGTGCGATCACCGTCAGGCGGACCCCGGACAGCGGCTTCATGCCGAACTTCTTGAGCAGGATCACGTGGCTGTGTCCGCCGCCGACGAGGACGAGGTCTTTGACGATGGCGTTTTGGCTGGATTTCATTCTGGCTACTCTCGATTCGCCTTTATGCCCGTCCGGCCTGGGTGCTCAGGTGCAGGCGGCTCCGAATGCGGCGGGACAAAGCATCGATTCCCATGTTTAGAATCGCCGTGACCACGATCAAAATCATTGCCCGGTCGAGGCGAATATCGGATAGCGCGCTGTCTATGTAGAATCCTAGGGTGGCAATTCCAAGGATCCCCAGGATCGCCGTCTCCCGCATGATGACCTCCCAACGATAGAACAGGAACGCCAGGAACTGTCCGTAAATACGGGGCACGATCTCGAAACCGTAAAGATTGAGACCGCGAGGGCTGTCGGGCCGCAGCCGTACCTCGTCACTGAAGCGTCCCACGAGATGGCCGATAATGGCGCCGTTGTGAAGTGACAGGGCGACAATGGCCGGCAGCATGGACGGCCCCCAGAGCTGCAGGAAGATGTAGGCGAGGATGAACTCCGGCGTCGAGCGCAGGACCACCAGAAACACATGTCCCACGGTCCGCCCCGCCGGGCCGAAGAATTTTTGCGAAACCAGCGGGAAAAGGACGAGGGCAAGGACGCCCGTGGCGACCAGGGCGATCTGAGTCAGCAGCAATGTCCCGATCATGCCGAGCAGCGCCTGGTCCACCAGCATGGTCCAGGCCCAGTCACCCATGTTGCTCCAGGTCTGGCCGTCGAGAAGGCCGCCCTGGCGCAACGGCGAAGGCACGATATCCACGGTCAGGAACCTGACGATGTTGCCCAATTCTATGGCCTGGCCGCCGCCCAACAGGAACGGGGCAGCAAGCAGATAGAACCCTACGAGTTTCGGCCGCATCCAATAGCGCAAGGTGGCGATGAGCACGTAGAAAATGATCAGCAAGGCCGCGGCTTCGGAATAGTTTCCTTCGCTGAAGGCAGTCTCCAGATGGAATCCCAGGGTCGGCAAACCGACGAATCCCAAAACGGTGGCGGAGCGCAGCCCGCATTCGAATCGGTAGCTGGTGTAGGTCTTGAGATGCACCCAGACATCCGGTAGGCGGGCGAAGAAAAAGGCGGAGATGATGCCGGTCCCCTTCGGCAAGCTCCGGAGCGCCGGCAATTCCGCTTCCTCCAGCGTTTCCGCATAAACCTTGGCGCAGATTCCGGCGTAGGGAATGGCGATGGCCAGCACGCCGGTAAGCGGCGACAGCCCCAGAATCTGCAGGAAAATCAGGGCCCAGAACAATTCGTGGATGGCCCGGGCGGATGCGCAAACCCAACGAACGGGCCCCAGATGGAACACCTGGGACAGCAGGAACCCCCCGACGGCGCCCAGCGCCACCCCTGATAACGCAAAGGCTATGGTTTGCACGATGACCAGGCCAATTCCGGAGACCGCGGCGAAATCAGGCGTCAAAGCCCCCCAGGCCATGCGCTTCATTTCCGACCAGGGGTCGAGAGTGGTCACGGAAATATCCGCGAACAAGAGGCAGATGACCGCCACGGCGAGAAATCCCAGGCTCGTCTTCACAGCCGACGAATAGCGAGGGGCCCTCGGCGCGGATAGGATTGAAACCGCCATCGCGCTCAATCCCGATAGAGAAAATCGAGATCGGACCGTGTCAGGTCCCGGGCCGCCGCATCCAACGCGATGCCGCCGTCCTTGATGCCGATGATCCGAGTCGAGAATTCAAGCGCCAGATCCACGTCGTGCATGGCCAGGATGACGGTTTCGAAGGTTTCCCTGAGCGCCTCGAGGACAACGCGGGACTGGTGGTTGTCGGTGGCGGAAACCGGTTCATCGCCGAGCACCGCGTCACCGCCCTGGAATATCGCCCGGCATATGGCCGTCCGTTGTTGCTGTCCACCCGACAGTTCGCCGGCCCGCTCAAACAGTTTGTCGCCAAGCCCCAGGCGTTGGACGATGGGATAGATACGCTCCACTTCCTTGCGGCGCGGCCAAACCAGGTTCATGAGATTGTAGGCGGCGGAATGCCGGTGCAGGCTGCCCATATAGACATTGTGGAAGACGCTTAAGCTGCGGACCAGGCCTGGGTCCTGGGGGATCAGGGCGGCGTTGCCGTCGTAGCGCCTTTGCAGGACGGAGAGCAGGGTCGATTTACCGGCCCCGCTCTCCCCGACGAATGCCACCCGCTCACCGGCGGCGACGGTGACGGAGATACCGCGAAGTACGGGATCTCCATTGTAACCAAGGTCTTCGTTATCGAGCTGGAAAGCCACCTTCAGTCAATCAGCTTGATCTTTTTGGCCACGTCCACGATGGGTTGGTAGTCGGAATTCGATGCCGGGATGAAGCTTTTCCTGGGAAAAGAGGCCAGGAGATCGGGATCCTTCATGCCCAGCAGGGCGGCCTTGACCTTCGCTTTGAACCCGGCTTTCCACCGCTTATCGACATCGCCGCGGATGGTCCACTGATAATCCGGGTATGGCGGCGTTTTCCAGATGATGGAAACCTTCGCCGGATCGATCTTCCCGGCCTTCAATTCGTTTTGCCAGACCGTGAAATTGACCGCCCCCACCTGGTAGGCGCCGGATTGGACGAGGGCGATGGTCTTGGAATGATTGCCGCTGAAACCGACCTTTGTGAACACCTTGCCCGGCGCCATATTGAAAGCTTTACGAATGTGGTGCTCCGGCATCAGACGGCCCGACGTCGACCCTTTGGAACCGAAGGTGAAAGTCTTGCCCGCGATGCCTTTCGGGAATGTGTCCGACGCTTTCAGCCCGGTGCTTGCATGGGCGATGAAATATGTCACGAAGGCCTGATCCTCGTATCCCTGGGCTATGGCTTGTGAGCCGGGAACAAGATCTCGGGCGCGCACCCCGGAAAGGCCCCCGAACCAAGCCAGCTGAACTTGGTTGTTGCGGAACGCCGTGACCGCCGCCGCATAGGACTTGACCGGGATGTACTTGGTCTCGACACCGAGCGCCCTGGACAGGTAAACGGCGACCTTGTCGAAGCGTTGGCGCAGGCGCGCCGAGTCCTCGTCGGGTATGGCGGTGAAGACGAATGTATCGGCGCTGGCCTGCTTCGCGGTGCCGCCGAAGAGCAGCATTACGGCGGCCGAACACAACAGAAGTTTCTTAATGGACATCATGGCGTCTCCCTGAATGATGGTCACGGCAAAGCGTGCGACGGAGTCTTTTCGGAAAAACGGGGCGTCAGGCGTTCAACCTAATACGCGGCCAAGTGGCAGTGGCAGAGTAACTGCTCGTGGCCTGGCTGATCAATAGCTCGCGGCCCGTAGCCGGATGAAAAAGCGAGGACCGACGGGCTTCGGTCGTACAGATCGGCGATGAAGGCCGTCACCAATGCCGCACATCACGACTGCGGTCGCTGGCGGACCAAGAGGGACGAAACCTGAAACCAGCCGCGCCGACGACAACGCGACGTGGTTCGCCCTTACACATGAACATCAACTGGATGTCCTTTTTTACCCAAAGCGGGCACACGCTGTCGCGTAGACTCGGGTGGGGTTCCCTCCTAATATCCACGCTCACAGAAAGTGTCTGGGTAGGCGCCAAACGCGCCACGGCCGAAGGACGCGTTCAATGCAGGCTTGCGGCGATCATTGCCGCCGACACGGCCGCCTCTGGTCTTTGCAGATGGGCGGAAAAGCGGCCACGCATGCGTTCAGAAGGAAACGAAAACCCCGGGCCCACGCAATCCTAGAGGGAGGTTTCCCATGAAATCGGCGTATGCTTCTCTACGGACCAGGTCCGCAAAACAATTCCTCATCCCCATCCTGGGCATCGGTCTCGTCGCCGGCATATTCACCACGGCGATGTCCTCCGTATCGCGGGCCGACCCGGTCAGCGACTTCTACAAGGGTAAACGCTTGAACATCCTCATCGGCTTCGGCGCGGGCGGTGGCTACGACACGACGACACGCCTGGTGGCACGGCACTACGGCCGGCACGTGCCGGGGCGTCCGACCGTCGTCGTCCAGAATATGCCGGGCGGTGGCAGCCTCAAGGTCCTCAACTTCCTCTATAACCAGCCCTCGCTCCGCGATGGCGCTACGCTCGGTGTGTTCAACTCCGCCGCGGTGCTCGAGCCGCTCTACGGCAACAAGAAAGCGCAGTTCGAGGCGCGGAAGCTTTCCTGGATCGGCAGCATGCACAGCGACGTTCAGGCCTGCGCCGTATGGAAGGGCGCCGGGGCCGGCATCAAGACGTTGCAGGACATGATCAAATCCAAGAAAACCGTCGTGTTCGGCTCAACCGGTCCGGCAGCGCCAACCAGCCTCTTCCCGCTTTTCTTCAAGAACGCGCTGGGCGCCCCCATCAAGGTGGTGACCGGCTACAAGGGCACCAAGGACGTCAATCTGGCAATGCAACGCGGCGAGGTAGACGCGACTTGTGGCATGTTCGAATCCACCGTTCGGGGGGCGTTCTACAATGACTTCAAGTCGGGCGACCTGGTCATGTTCGTCCAGGTCAGCATGGGTCTCCCGGTCCCCGATATCTTCGCAAAGGCGACGCCGGTCACCGCCCTGCTCACAACGCCGGAGCTTAAGAAAGCCGCCCAGTTGGTGTTCGGGCCGTCGGCGCTGACCCGCCCCCTTTCGGCGGCGCCGGGCGTGCCGAAGGACCGGGTCGCGGCGTTACGCAAGGCGCTTCTCGACGCGATGAAGGATCCCGCGATGATCGCGGACGGAAAGAAGATCAAGGTGACCTTCAGCCCGATCGCGGGCGACCAGGTCGAAAAGATGATCGAGGAATTCTACGCAACGCCGACCGACGTGGTGAAGAAGGCCTACGCCTACACCCACACCCCTAGAGGGGGACCGTGTCGCGACGCCGTTCCGCGGGCCGCGCCTTATGAGAGCGTCCCATGCCGTTCAAGATGTTCCGACCAAAGCCTAAGGCTGGCTGGCGCAGGCCCGGACATTGGATTTTGAGAAGCCCGCCTTCGCAACGAATGGCCCGTAGGGGGGGTGAACTGTCCGGCCCTGATGGCGGTGTGGTCCTGACTGTTGACTTCGGCGGCTGAACCGGCGGCCCTTGCCAAGGGCTGCCGCGTCTGCTTTTTGCCGATAAGCCGACGCGGGGTCAGCCCTCGCTGTTGGCAAGAAAGCGGTGACAGGATAAAGGGCTGAACAGCGCCCAATGGTCATCGCGCATTTAAATCCCCATTTTTACAAGAAGTCACGCCAGTTGGAGGCGCGCCAACGACCGAGAAAAAAGTAGATTGCAGTTTTCCAAAAGTTTCGCTAAGAACACTCGCTCTTGGGGCAATAACAAAATTAAGGGATGACAGATGAATACAAATGCACCTAGGAATGCACCGGCAGACAATCCTAATATTTTTCTGCAACTAACTGCCGAGGTTGTGTCCTCGCACGTGTCGAACAACAAGGTCTCAACCGAGGATCTTCCGACGCTGATTCGCGAAATTTATTCTACGCTATCAACCGTTGAGACACCGTCCGATCTAAGGGCGAAACCTGAACCCGCCATCGCGATCAAGAAATCGGTACAGCCCGACTACATCGTTTGTTTGGAAGACGGCAAGAAGCTCAAAATGCTGAAGCGGCATCTTATGAGCGCCTATGGAATGACTCCCGAGCAGTATCGCGAACGCTGGAATCTGCCCTCGGACTATCCCATCGTCGCCCCCAACTACGCCAAACAGCGATCCAAACTGGCCAAGAAAATCGGGCTTGGGAAGAAACGGGCGTCGGAATAATCGGAGCAATGGCATTGTCAGACTAATTCGGCTCGAGGCTC
>JAOTVC010000171.1 GCA_029863585.1 Alphaproteobacteria bacterium
CTCAAGGATGAAGGGAAGGGGGTGTTGCAGATCATCCTCAACCTGGGGGCGGATTACCGGCACGAGGAGTTCGCCCTCGCCCGCGGCATGGTCGAGGAGTCGGGGCGGCCGCTGTCGCTGACCCTGCTGCAGCGCAATAGCGATCCCGACGGCTGGCGCCAGGTGATGGGCTGGATCGATGATGCCAACGCCCAGGGCCTGCCCATGCGGGCGCAGATCACGCCGCGTCCCCTCGGCACGCTGTTCGGCCTGGACATGGGGCGCCATCCCTTCAGCTTCCATCCGTCCTACGAGGCGATCGACGCGAAGCCCCTGGCGGAGCGCGTCAAGATCATGCGCGATCCCGCGTTCCGGGCGAAGCTTCTGTCCGAGGCGCCGCATTCGGATATCCCGGGTGCCGCCGAACGGGTGCAGAATTTCGATTACATGTTCCCGTTCCGGGATCCGCCCAACTATGCGCCGGGCCGTGCCGATTCCATCGCGGGCCAGGCCGAGGCCCAAGGCTGCTCGCCGTTCGAGATCGTCTACGACCTGCTGCTCGAGGACGATGGCCACGCCATGCTGTTCGCGCCCAATTCCGGCATCGCCAATTACAACTTCAATGCCTGCCGGGAGCTTCTCGACAATCCCAACACCGTGGTCGGGGTGGCCGACGGCGGCGCCCATGTGGCCCATATCTCCGACACCAGCTTCCCGACCTTCCTGCTCGCCTACTGGGGCCGGGACCGGCCCGAGGGGGCGCTGGATCTCGGCAAGATGGTGGCGCGCCTGACCACCAATCCGGCGGATCTGGTCGGCCTCAACGACCGGGGCATGCTGGCGCCGGGCTACAAGGCGGACATCAACGTCATCGATTTCGACCGGCTGAACATCCACCGGCCTTACATGGTCCATGACCTGCCCCATGGCGCCAAGCGCCTGCTGCAGAAGGCCGACGGCTATGTCGCGACGATCGTCAGCGGCGAGCCGGTGTACCGCGAGGGCGAGGCGACCGGCGCCCTGCCGGGACGGGTGGTGAGGGGCGCGCAAAATGCGCCGAGAGCCGTGGCGGCCGAATAGGCGCGCCGCGGGCGCCCGAGCCGTCGTGCCCGGATTCATTCCGGGCGTCTCTGTCGGCAGGAGACCCCCGGGCAAGCCGGGGGGTGACGGATGGTTGGATCCCGTCGCGCGAAGGCGCGCACCTTCTGTCGCGCGAAGGCGCGCACCTTTTGTCGTGCGAAGGCGCGGGGCCTCACGAGCCGGAAACATCTTTCTTGCCCCGGTTCGCCGCTATGCCCACAACCTCACCCGTCATGCCCCGATTTATTCGGGGCATCCATGCATTGGGCATGACGAAACGCGGCGCCGGGCTCCCGTGTTCGGGGGCCGTTGTTACAGGGGCCGCTATTCCAGGAACGCGCCCTCGATATAGGTTGGGTTGCGCATCTCCGGATGCTGGGTGCCGCGGCCGGCAATTGGCTCGCCGCCGGGCGTCACCCGCGGGCCGGAGGTCGCCTTTTCCCGGGTGGCGCCGAAGCGCAGGACGACCAGGGGGTCCGGGCCGGGATTGACGAATTCGTAAAAGCAGCCCTTGGGCAGCCACAGCGCCTGGTACTTGCCGAGCGGCGGCAGCTCGCCGTCGATGCCGGCGAACTTGGCGGTGCCGTGCAGGATGACGAAGACGTGCTCCTCATCGACATGGGCGTGCAAGCCGTGGGTTTCCCCTTCGTTGGGGCCGTAGCAGTGGATGCGGAAGGTCGAATGATCGCCCTGGCACTTGAGGTCCCGGGTCATGCCCTTGGAGACGAGGGGGATCTTGAGGTCGATCATCTCGGGCAGGATGTTGCGGAATCTCTGAAGGTCTTCTTCGGTGACGCTGGCGTCCATCTGGGTCTCTCCTTGTCAGGATGTTCCTGCGCGGCGGGGCCGCGGGCTTCAATCTTCAGGTGCAGTAATCGGGGGCGATGCGGTCGGCAAGGCGCAGCAGCGCGACCCAGTCCTTGCCGCCGTTGGAGCGCCGGCCGGCATCCTTGCGGTCCTGTTCCGCGATATGGGCGAGCACGTCGGGCGGGATCATGACCAGTTCCGTGCCGCCGCTCATCGCCGCGACCTGGTTGCGGCAGGCGAATTCCAGATTGTGGTGCGCCACGTAGACGTCGCCGACGCTGTCGCCGCAGACCAGGGACCCGTGATTGCGCAAGAGCGCCACCCGCTTGTCGCCGAGGCTTTCGATCAGCGGCTGGCGCATCGCCATCTCGAACTCGTAGCCGCCGAAGTCGTGATAGGCGATCTTGCCGTGGAAGCGGGCGCCGTGCTGGCTGAGCGGCAGGAGCCCCGCCTTCTGGGTGGCGACGCCGATCAGGGCCGGCGAATGGGTGTGGAAGATGACATTGACGTCCTCCAGCACCGCGAACAGCCCGGCATGGATGATCAGCCCGCCGCCGCGCAGCTGCGGACAGCCGTCCTGGCGCGGGTTGCCCTCGAAGTCGTACTTTTCCAGCGTCGAGGCCGTAACCTCGTCGAACAGGTGATCGGCGCGCTTGATCAGGAAGGCGTCGGGCTCGTCGGGGATGCGGGCGGTCAGGTGATTGTGGGTCGTGTCGGTGATGCCGAAATGGTTCAACAGGCGGTAGGCCGCGGCCAGATGGATGCGGGTCTCGCGCTCGGCGTCGCTGACCTCGTCCAGCAGGCCTTTCGATACGGCTTGGATGCTCATGATTCCGTTCCTCCATGGAATTTAGCCGGGTTGCGGCCGGGCTATTGGGCCTGGCCGCCCGGACTTGTTATGCTGATAGCATACGCCCAAAGCCCGGCTCCGTCACGGGGCGGGGAGGCGCCATTTTTCGATGGGGACGGCACCATGATCGAGCCCAAGAGCATCCTGCATTTCACCATCGGCGTGACCGATCTCGACCGGGCGACCGATTTCTACCAAGACGTCGTCGGCTGCAAGCTGCTGCGCCAGAACCGGCGTCACACCATGTCCTTCATGGAGGCGGGCGGGGACTATTTCGTCCTCACCGCGACCGGCCTGCACACCCCGCCCAACGGACCCAAGGGCACCCAGTTCCACCATGCCTTCGTGGTCGATGCGGACGCCTATGACGACGCGGTGGCGCATCTCAAGGCCCACGGGATCGAGCTGCTCTGGCCCCAGGCCAAGGCCGCGGGTCCCGATACCCAACACAACACCTTCCCGGGCCGGCACGTCTATTTCCACGATCCCGACGGCAACGGGCTCGAGATCACCGACTGCGCCGGCCTCGGCGACTAGCGCCGCGCCCTTGGCGGGGGCGAAATTGGTCGCCCCATTATCCGCAGTCTTTGCCCGGTCGACCCGGGCGGTCCGCACGCGGCCGGGGGGATCCCCGGACAAGCCGGGCCATGACGCAACTGAGGAAATCGAGAAGGGGCGCCGTCGTTCGGCGGGCGCCGCGAAACTTCTTGTTTAATGATATCTTTAATTAAAGATATTTCGAAACAAGGCGGTATTCGCGGGCGCCATTGCCCGCCGCCCAGCCGCTACGGGGAGGGGGGAGAACCGAGAGCCGCGGCCCAAGGCGCGCCCTTTCCCGGATAGAAGAAAGGCCCGACCAATGGCGGGCCCGGGCCAAAACAGAAAAAAGGGCCCGGCCGAAACCGGACCCCGATAGGTTCCTCCCGTGTGCCCGCTTTATTTACAGGCGACTGCTTTTGCCCGGCTGTTCGGGCCGAGATGGGTGATCTTGCAGGTCATGCCCGCCTTGATGGCGGCGCGCTTGGCCTTCTTGCCGGCGATCGTGACCTTGGTACGGCTGTTGGAGATGCTGACCGAGACGGTCTTGCCCTTGAGGGAGAACTCCAGGTTCCGTCCCTTGCGCTTGACGCCGCTGATCTGCACCGTGTCGGTGAATTCGGGGTTGAGCTTCTTCAGCATGGCCTCGGTCTTGGCCACGGTGTCGGGGTCCGTCGCGGCAAGGGCCGCGACCCGCTTGGCGACCTCTTCGCCGGTGAGCGGATCGATTTTGAGGCCCTGCTTTTTCGCGTCCTTGACGAAGGTGGCGTCCTTCATGACGCCATCGAATCCCCGGCGCAGCGCGGTCAGGCGGTCGGCGGGCAGGCCCGGCGGGGCCGCGACCGGGCGGCCCAACTCGACATTGGAGGAGTAGAAGGCAAGGATCTTGCGCTGCTCCGGATCCTTGATGAACTTGAAGACGGAGGGAATCTTGGTGCCCGGGATCGGGTTGGGTTCGATGTTGAACAGGACGTTGACCTTGCCGCTTGCGATCCAGCCGGGATGGCCGACCTCGAAGGCGGTGTAGGTCTGGCAGATGCCTTCGACCTCGCCCCGTTCCATGGCCAGCACGACGTCGGTCGCGCTCTTGTAACCCTCGATCAGCTTCATCTTCATGCCCAGCAGCGCCCGCAGCAGGTTGGGCGTGGTGCTGACCGCGGTGCCCGCCCCGGCGCCGCCCATCAACAGCTGGTGCTGGAACAGGTCTTCGCCGGTCTTGACCTTGGCCTTGCCGCTGGCGATGCAGACCCGGTTGGTGAGTTCCGGGCTTCCCAGCCAGCTGAACTTCACCGGATCGAACTTGACGGCCGGGTGATTGAGGATGGCGCGGGTCGGGATGTTGCGGCTGAACGTGCCGATCACGGAGCCGTCCTTGGGCGCGACGTTGAACAGATAGTTGGACGCCTTGATGCCGCCGGCGCCGGGCAGGTTCTTGGCGATGAAGTTCGGCTTGCCCGGCAGATGATCGGGCCAGTGGCGCGCGATCAGCCGCGCCCAGGCGTCATAGGTGCCGCCCGGCGCCGTGCCGATGATGAATGTGATGGTCTTGTCCTTGTAGAATTCGGCTACGGTTTCTGCCTGCGCCGGGACGGAAGCGAGCAAACCAAGCGCAGCAATGGAAGTGAAAGCCCTTTTCATGTCTGCCTCCTGTTAATCGGTTTGATCCGTTGATGGGCCGCCCGGGAAGGGGCGGCGAAGCCGTTTCTTCCTAACTCTCGATCTTTTCCAGTTTGCCCGAGCGTGCCTCGCCGCCCCGGTCCGCCATGTATTCGACCGTTTGATAGCCGTGGACGGAAAGGTCGATGTTGTTGCCGTCGGGATCGGTGGTGCGGGTCTCGGCATAAGGCCGGTTGCTGGGCCTTGCCCGGGGCTCGGCGACATTCCAGGCGGCGAGCCGGGCGCCGATCTCCTCGGCGTCTTCGACATGGAAACCGAAATGATTGAGGCCGCTGGGCTTGCCTTCCGCCGTATTGGGGAGGAGCGCGAGGTTGATCACGCCGTCGCTCATGTAGACGGCGCCGGCGGGCGAGCGATGGATGATCTCCATCTCAAACACGTCCGAATAGAAACGCGCGAGCTTTTCCGGATCGACGGTGATGATCCCCAAATGCCGCAGCTTCGCCATGCGATCCTCCCCTTGTTCCGGTCTTTGCCGGATTGTATTGAACGCCGGATATTTGCGAATAAGGTGTTTCAGCCTATCATCGCTTTAACGAATTGGCAAAGGGACCGAAACCGGCATCCCTACTTTATCCCCGGGGAGGACACATGGCTGACGACACCACGGTAACGGGGCTTGCGCGTTCGGTCGCGAATTTCGATCCGTCGAGCGTGTCGCCCGATGTCATCGAACAGACCAAGCTTCTCGTCCTCGACACGTTGGGTTGCGCTATCGCGGCGGAGGGCGTCGAACTGGTCGAGCAGATGCGCCGCGTGTCCCAGGCTTTGGGCGGCGCGTCCCAGGCGACGCTGATCGGCGGCGGGGAGAAAAGCTCCGTCCTCAACGCCGTCTTGGTCAACGGCACCCAGGTGAGGGTGCTCGACCTCAACGATTACAGCGTAAAGGAAGGCAAGCCGGGCCAGCTCGCCACCGGCGGCCATCCGTCCGACAACATTCCGGTCGCTTTGGCGGTCGGCGAATGGCAGGACAAATCGGGGCTGGAGGTGATTGCCGCCATCGCCCTGGTCTATGAGATCTATGCCCGCCTGATCGAACTGTCCGCGGCCCGCAGCCCGTTCGACGGCACCAGCCAGTCGGGTATCGCGGTCGCCGCCATGGCGGGGCAGCTGATGGGCCTGGGGGCCAGGCGCCTCGGCCACGCCATCGCCTATGGCGCCGCCCGCTGCATGGCGCCGCCGCTGATGCGCCGGGGCCAGATTTCCGCCGGCAAGTCGCTGTCCAATTCCCTGGTCGCCCAAAGCGGGGTGCTCGGCGCGATGATCGCCGCCGAGCGGGTGTCCGGCCCGGTGGAGGTTCTCGATCACGCGCTGGGCATCCGCAATATGTTCTCCGAAGATGCCGATCTGTCCACACTGGCTGCGCCGTTCGACAGCGTCGATTCGATTCTCGGCAACCACATCAAGGCGTTTCCCTGCGTCGCCACCGGCCAGGCGGCGGTCGCGGCGGCGCTGGACCTGCACCAATGGGTCAAGGGCAAGACCGACAAGATCGCCAAGATCGGCATCATCATGGCCGACGACCCTTATGTCCGCGGCCAACAGGGCGATCCCCAGCGCGCCGATCCTCGATCCCATGCCGCGGCCGACCACAGCTTTGCCTTCACCGTGGCGGTCGCCCTGGTCGACGGGGAAATGACGCCGAGGCAATACGAAAACGAACGATGGTTCGATCCGGAGATCCGCGCCCTGATGGACAAGTCGGAAATGGGCAACGATCCGGCGCTGAATGTAAAGGCGCCGTTGGCGTTTCCGGCCCGGGTGGAGGTCACCATGGAAGACGGCACCACCCATGCCAGCGAGGTCCCCTATGCGCCGGGCTTTTCCAGGGGCCGGCTCAACCGGGCCGAGGTCATTCAGAAGTTCGAGACCTTCACCGCGCCCATGATCGACGAGGCGCGGTTGGAATCGATCAAGGCGCTGGCGCTCCGGCTGGAGGAGCTTGACTCCATGGACGAGTTGATGGCGACGCTTTCGGAACCCATCGGTTGAGGCAACGCTGCCTGGTCGAATGCGCGAGAAGCCGCATAAGACGTCAATCAAGGGAGGTAGGGATGAAAATACCGAGCAAGAAGACCGGCACAGGTATTTTGATCGCGGCGATCGTCGGGGTCGCGGGGCTTGCCGCCGATGCCGGCGGCGCCGCGGCGGCCGGCGTTGAGGAGTTCTACAAGGGCCGCCAATTGAAGATGATCATTCGCTCGTCCCCCGGCGGCGGCTACGACACCTATGCACGCCTGCTGGCGCAGCATATCGGCCGCCATATCCCGGGCGGCCCCAGGATGATCGCCATCAACATGCCGGGCGGCGGCGGCATCCGGGCGGCCAACTACGTTGCCAATATTGCGCCCAAGGACGGCTCCATCCTGACCATCATGAGCCGCGGCCTGCCGATGTATCAGGCCATGGGCGGCAAGAAGTTCAAGGGCGACGTCCGCAAATTCAACTGGATCTGCGATCTGAGCGATTCGAATCCCCTGCTCGTGACCTGGCATGGATCACCGACCAAGACCATTCAGGACGCCATGAAGCGCGAGACGATCCTCGGCGCCACCGGGGCGGGTTCGATCTCGGTCCAGATCCCGGTCGCCTATAACCGCCTGCTCGGCACCAAGCTCAAGATCATTTTCGGCTACAAGGGCGGCAGCAGCGTCAACCTGGCCATCGAACGGGGCGAGGTCGAGGGCCGGGCCACCAACAACCTGGCGAGTTGGAAGTCGACCCATCCCCTATGGATCAAGGAGAAGAAACTCAACCTGCTCATGCAGCTTGGGCTGAAAAAGGACAAGGAGCTGCCCGATGTGCCCCTGCTGAAGGACCTGGTGAAAGGCGATCCGGAGAAGGAAAAGGTCGCTCATTTCCTCAGCCTCGCCTACGCGGTGGGGCGGCCCATCGCCACCGGTTCCGGCGTGCCGGCGGAGCGGGTGGCGGCCCTGCGCAAGGCCTGCGGCGCGACCATGACGGATGCCAAATTCCTCGAGGAGGCCAAGGGCCAGCGGGCGGAGATCGGCTATCTGCCTGGGGAAGAGGTGCAGAAGATCATCACCGAGATCGTCGACGCCCCGAAATCCCTGATCGAAACCGTCAAGGTCTACATGAAGCCAAGGGGCAGGGAGGCCGACAAACGCAAGGAGAAGCTCGTCAAGGTCTCGGCCACCGTCACGGCGGTCAAGCGCAAGGGCCGCGCCATCGAGCTCAAGGACAAGTCCGGCAAGACGGTCACGACCAAGGTGCACAGCAAGCGTTCCAAGATCATGATCGGGGGCAAGAAGGCCAAGCGATCGAAGATCGCGACGGGCATGGCCTGCGATCTGACCTATGAGGGACCGGGCAGCGAGGCCAAGGAGATCACCTGCCGCTAATCGGTACGGCAGATAAAGA
>JAOTVC010000172.1 GCA_029863585.1 Alphaproteobacteria bacterium
GGGTACTGCCCCCGGGTCCGCAACGCTTATTTCACATGACGTTTATCGCCATAGCCGCCGAAACGGCACCCTTAATATAGGGATTCCCATGGAGATTTGAAAGGCCGCCTAAATATCTGGAATTCAAGCAGTTTTGGTATGTTGCCTGCCGCCGCTTCCCCTGCCGCCCCTTTGCGGCTAGAGTGCGGAACCACGCATTCAACCGGCCTTTGTCCGCCTCCTATGCCCCTTTCAGACGACCAAAAAGCAGAGATCGCGGCCCAACGCGAAAGTTCCGCCACCACGCGACGGCCCACCGTGGCCGCCCTTGAGGAGGTGCTGTACAACGCGCTGCCGGTGCTGGATCACGGTTTCGTTCGGGTCGTCGATTACATGGGCGACGACGCGGCGATCGTCCAGGCGGCCCGGGTGTCGTACGGCAAGGGGACGCGGAGGGTGTCGGAGGACGCCGGGCTGATCAACTACCTGATGCGCCACCGCCACACCACGCCGTTCGAGATGTGCGAGATCAAGTACCACGTCAAGCTGCCGATCTTCGTCGCGCGCCAGTGGATCCGGCACCGCACCGCCAACGTCAACGAATACTCCGCGCGCTATTCGATCCTCGACAACGAGTTCTACCTGCCGAAGCCCGAGCATCTCGGGGTGCAGTCCGCCGCCAACCGCCAGGGCCGGGGCGAGGCGCTGACCGGTGCCGAGGCCGAGCGGGTGATGGCGCTGCTGCGCGAGGATTCGGAGCGGACCTACGCCCATTACGAGGACATGCTGAACGAGGACGCGGCGGGGAATCCGAAGGACCCCGGCCGCCAGGGCCTGGCGCGGGAGCTCGCGCGGATGAATCTGACGCTCAACTTCTATACCCAGTGGTACTGGAAGATCGATCTGCACAACCTGCTGCATTTCCTCAGCCTGCGCGCCGATCCCCATGCCCAGTACGAGATCCGCGCCTACGCCGATGTCATGCTGGACACCGTCAGGCGCTGGGTGCCGGTCGCCTATGACGCGTTCTGCCAATACCGCCTGGGCGGCTTCCACCTGTCGGAAAAGGGCTTGGCGGCGGTCAAGCGCATGCTGGCGGGGGAGGCGGTGGAGCAGAAGGATTCGGGCCTCAGCCCCCGCGAATGGCGCGAGATGATGGCGGCGCTGGGGCGCGAGGGCTAGGGCCCAAAGGGGCCGGCGTCAGCCGGTCCGGCTCATCATCCGCATCAGGGGGTTGTGTTCCCCGGTGTCGGCCCGGGTTTCGGTCAAGAGATGATCGATGGTGGCCCACAGGGTGGTGACCGACAACGGCTTGGCGACATAGGCATCGCAGCCCGCCGCCATGATTTCCGCCTTATAGATCCTGGCCGGCAGGCTGGTGACCGCGACGATGGGGATCGATCGGCGCGTTTCGTCGCCCTTGATCATACGGATCAGGTCGAGGCCGGATATCTCCGGCACGACGATGTCCATGATGATCAGGTCGGGCCGCGTTTCCGCCAGCATCTCAAGCGCCTTGCGGCCGGTCCCGGCGATCAGCAGCGTGTAGCCGCGGGCGGTCAGGATTTCCTTGAACAGCGCGGTGTTGAGGGCGTCGTCCTCGATCACCAGGATGGTGGCCGCGGCGTCGTCCCTCTTCGGGTGTTCGGCTTCCTGCATGGGTACTCCGCTTCAACCCGCCGCACCGCCGCCCGCCCTGGGCCGAGCGCCGCCCGGCGCGCCCGCGTCAGCGGCCGGTGGGGTTGAAGTTTTCGAACGAGATGGCGGACTTCCTTTTGCGCGTCGGCTGCCGGTGCCTGCGGTCCTCGGCCCGGTCCGCGGCCAGTTTCTTGAGCGGCCCATGTGCCAACACGCCGTCCACCAGGGCTTCGACCTCCTCCCGCGCGGAATTGGCCGCCGCCAGGGTTTGCGGCGTCGAGGTTTCGTGCCGGTTGGTGTCCAGGACCGTCAGGCCCTTGAGGAACAACTCGCGGAAGATCACCCGCTCGTGCAGCGACGGCAGGAACGAGAAATGCAGCCGCTCGGAAAGCTTGCGCAGAACCCCGATGACATCGCGATGGACCCGGGTCGGCACGTTGGGGATGCGGTTGGTGACGACCAGCCAATCGATGGGGTCGGCGCCGAACTCGCCGCGCGCTTCCGACATGTAGAGCACCATCTCGGAATAGGCGCTGGGACCGGAGATCTGATTGGCTTCCCGGTCGACCCGGACCAGGGCATCGAGATCGAGGAAGCTTGAATTCAGCGGCGTGATCAGGTTGTCGGCCAGCACATGGGCGGCGCGGCACAGGATGTGATCGCTGCCCGGCGTGTCGACCACGACGTATTGGCAATGGGAAAGGCTGTCCAACGCCGTCACCAGCTGCACCAGCTTTTCGTCGCCCGCTTTGTCCTCTTGGGCGTTGCGCGACAGGGTGATGCGGCGGTGATCGGTGAAGAACATCCGCGCCGCGTCCTGTTCGTTCAGGGTGTAGCGCCTGCGGTTGTCGACGAACCGGGAGAATGTGCCCTGGCGGCCGTCGAGATCGATGGTGCCGACCCGCACGCCCGCCGCGGCCAGGCCGAACGCCAGATGGATGGCGACCGTGGTCTTGCCGGAGCCGCCTTTCTCGTTGCCGAGCACCACCACCTGCGGGCGGTCCCGTTTCGCGAGCCAGGCGTTGAGGAACGGTTCGGCCATGTGTCCTATCCCCGGGGCCGCCTAATGGGTCCTGGAGCGCCGGTTGGAGGCGCCGGGCTTGGGCGGCGCCAGGGTGATGCTGGGGGACACCTCGGCGAGCCGGGCGCGGATGTCCTCGAGCAGCTCGTCCTCCCGCGCCACGGCCTTGGCGGCAATAAAGCATTCCACCCAGGTGTTCCATTCCTCCGGATAGTCGAGGGCGAAGCGTTCACAGGCTTCGAGCTCCCCGGTGCCCAGCACGAAGCGCAGCCAAATCATCAGGCGCATGCCCGCGGGCTGCGTATTGTCGCTCATCAAGGGGTCGAGGGTGGAGTCCTCGGAGCGCACGGTCGGCCGCGTGCCGATCCCGCCCAATCCTGGGATTCGCTTGGCGGTTTGCGCCGGTGCGGTGCCGCGGACGCTGGCGTCGCCGGCCCTGATCAGGCCGTCGATGTCCATTTCGTAATCCATGATGCCGGCATCGAGGCGGCCGCCCTTGTCGCGCCGCGTGGTGGCGGCGGCGAATGGTGCGACCTTATCCGAACCCTGATGCGCCGAGCGGAACGAGGGGAACGGCGGCGGCGCGCCGGCGGCATCGCCTTCGATGTAGCCCGCTTGGCGCAGCACCATGAGCGCGGCCCGCGCCTGTTCCGGGGAAAGCCCGGTGAGGTTCTGGATATCGCGCAGTTCGGCGGCGACCTTGCTGGACTGCATGACCTGATGGAAAAGGGCGAAGGCCACGCGCAGGCACTCGGCCGAGAGGCCGGAATCCCGGGCGAGCAGGGCGGGAACCGATTCTTTCTTCAATCCTGCAGCGAATCTGTACGACATTTCGGCCACATGTGGTGCTGAATTATTTTCAACTATACAATATACAGTCGTTTGGTACACTGCAAAATCCCAGGGAGAGACCGCTTTCAGACCGCTTCGTCTTGGTGCAATTCCTGGGGCGGGACATGGATCAAATTGGATCGGCCAATGGCGGTTTCCGGCCGCTTCGCCGGTTCCGGTTCACCGACGCCCTGTGGCGTTCGGGGCCGCAAGCCGTCCTGTCCCGTGTTCTGCGTATGATCCTTCCCGGCGGGGAAGTCAAGGCCAAGGGAGTCGGTAAGTCCATGAAATTGATTGCCATTGCGTCGCAAAAAGGGGGATGCGGAAAAACCACGTTGGCCGCCCATCTGGCCGTGGCGGCGGAGAATGCGGGCAACGGCCCGGTGATGCTGATCGATGCCGATCCGCAACGGACCTTGACCCAATGGTGGGAGGACCGCAGCGCCGGCGGCAGGTTCACGCCGGGATTGCTGAAGCGGACCGGCGGCGGCGCCGGGGATGCCGAATTCAACCTTCTTTCCGACATGGAGAGCATGCGCGAATACGGCGCCAATTACGTCTTGGTCGATACGCCTCCCGGCCTGTCCACCGAGATCCAAGAGGCGATCCGATACGCCGATCTGGTCGTCATCCCGGTGCGGCCCTCGCCCCACCACCTGCGGGCCTCCGCCGCCACCGTCGCGCTGGCGCGGACCTTCGGCAAGGACACCATGTTCGTCCTCAACGGCGCCACGGTGCGGACCCGGATCTGCGCCGATGCGATCCTGGCCCTGGCTCAGCACGGACCCGTGGCGCCGGTGATCATCCATCAGAGGGTCGGCCTAGCCAGCTCCATGATCGACGGCGGCACCACGACCGAACTTTACCCGTCCTCCAAGGCCTCCCAGGAAATCGCCAGCCTGTGGCAGTTCCTCGCCGACCGCATGGACGGCAAGGTTGAACTGGCGCTGCGCGAGGTGTGCTGAGCCGGCGCCCGGTTCCCTTCCACCCCTATTCCACGATGATCTTCGGGCCGCTCCGCTCGCCGCCGGCTTGGGCCCGCTCCCAAACCGCTTCGGCGATGGCCCGAAAGCGGACCGCGGCCTCGGATTCGGGATTGGCGACCACCACCGGGGTGCCGCCGTCCGAAAATTCCCGGACCTCGATGGTGAGCGGTACTTCGCCGAGGAACGGCACGCCGAGCTGCGCCGCGCAGTCCCTTGCCCCGCCATGGCCGAAGATGTGGGATTCGCCGCCGCAATGGGGGCAGAGGAAGCTCGACATGTTCTCGATCACGCCCAACACCGGGACATTGACCTTGCGGAACATGGCGACCGCCCGCCGCGCGTCGATCAGGGCGATGTCCTGAGGGGTCGAGACGATCACGGCGCCGGCCAGCGGAACCCGTTGGGCCATGGTCAATTGTGCGTCGCCGGTGCCCGGCGGCATGTCCACCACCAAGACATCCAGCGGTCCCCAGTTCACGTCGCGCATCATTTGTTCCAGCGCGCCCATCACCATCGGCCCGCGCCAGATCATGGCGGTGTCCTCGTCGATCAGGAAGCCAATCGACATCGCCTTCACGCCGTGATGTTCGATCGGCTCCATCACCTTGCCGTCGGCGGATTGGGGGCGGTCGGCAATGCCCAGCATGCGGGGAAGCGACGGCCCGTAGATATCGGCGTCGAGGATCCCGGTGGCATGGCCCTGGGCGGCCAGCGCCAGGGCCAAGTTGACGGCGACGGTCGACTTGCCGACGCCGCCCTTGCCGGATGCGACGGCGATGATGTGGCGCACATCGGGCAACAGCGAGGCGGGCTGGCCGCCGGCCGCCGGTCCCGGCCCCTGTCCGGGGCCGGGCCGATGCCGATTCCCAGGACCGGCGGCGCCGCCGCCGGGGGCAGCCTGCTGCGGCGCCGGGCGTTCGGCGGTCAGCACCGCCGTCACCGAGACCACGCCGTCAAGCGCCATGACCCGGCCTTCGGCTTCCTTGCGCAGGCCTTCCAGGGCGGGGCCGCGGTCCGGGTCGACTTCGATGGCGAAGCCGACATTGCCGTCGCGCACCACCAGCCCCTGGACCATGCCGAGGCTGATGATGTCCTGGCGGCGATCGGGATCGTTGACCCCGGCGAGGGCGCGGCGCACGTCGTCTTCGCTGATCCGGGGGCGTTTTTCGTCCATCTCTCCGCTCATTGGTTTCGCACCGTCGCCGCTCGATCGACGGGGTTATGGGCCGGCCGCGGGAGGCGTCGTTGCGTCCCCCGCCAAGCTGCCGTATAACGCTGGGTATAGATGAGGTGGGTCCGTTTGCAAAGACAAACGCAGGATTTTCAAATCCCACCCGTTGGTTTTGTTCCGATCGCGACAGAGAGGTGAGACCCATGCCGTGGACCAATCAAGGCGGAGGGGGCGGAGGCCCCTGGGGCAGCGGAGGAGGCAGCAGCGGCGGCGGCGGCCGCGGCCAGGGCCCCTGGGGCCCCGGTGGGCCCGGTGGCCGTCCGCCGGACCTTGAAGACCTGATGCGCCGCGGCCAGGACAAGCTGCGCGGCATGATGCCGGGCGGCATCGGTTCCGGGCGCGGCATTTTCATCCTCCTCCTCGTCGTCCTGGTGGGCTGGGGATTCACCTGTTTCTATCGTGTCGAACCGGATGAGCAGGGCGTGATCCTGCGCTTCGGCAAGTGGGTGCGTAACGCGCCGCCGGGTCTGAACTTCAAAATGCCGACGCCGATCGAACGGGTGCTGACGCCCAAGGTCACGAAGGTCAACCGCGAGGATATCGGTTTCCGGTCCAGCGGGGTCGCCGGCGCCGGGGCGCGCAACGTGCCCGAAGAGAGCCTGATGCTGACCGGGGACGAGAACATCGTCGAAATCCAGTTCACGGTGTTCTGGATCATCAAGGACGCGGAAAAATACCTGTTCAACATCCGCAATCCGGAACAGACCGTGAAGGCCGCGGCCGAAAGCGCCATGCGCGAAGTCGTCGGGCGTTCGGCCATCCAGAAACCCGGGGAGCAGTCGTCCTCCACCATCGCCCAGAAGGTGGTGGCCGGCGTTTTTATCCAGGATATCCTGGAGAAGGGCCGCCGCGACGTGGAACAAGAGAGCCTGAAGCTTCTGCAGAGGATCCTCGACGATTACGGGTCCGGCATCCAGGTCACGCAAATTCAGATGCAGAAAGTCGATCCGCCGGGGCAGGTGATCGATGCCTTCCGCGATGTGCAGCGGGCGGAGGCGGACAAGCAGCGCCTGCGCAATGAGGCGGAAGCCTACCGTAACGACATCCTGCCCCGCGCCCGGGGCGAATCCGCCCAATTGGTCAACCAGGCCGAGGCCTATAAACAGGAGGTGGTGGCCAAGGCGCAAGGCGAGACCAGCCGTTTCCGCGCCATCTACGACGAGTACAAGAAGTCGCCGGAGGTCACGCGCCAGCGGCTCTACCTCGAGACCATGCAGGAAGTGGTGAAAAGCAATCCGCCCACGATTATCGATTCGAGCTCGGGCGTGGTGCCTTACCTGGCCTTGCCCGAATTGCAGAAACGTCAGAAGGGAGGCACGAGATGAACAAGGCCCTGACCCTCATCGCGGCACTCCTTCTGTTCTGTGCCGTCGCCGCGTTCTTTTCCATGTTCGTGGTTCACCAGACCGAAACCGCGCTGGTCGTCCGGCTGGGCGACCCCAAGCGCGTGATCCGCGAACCGGGCCTCTATTTCAAGATCCCGGTGACCGATGCGGTCTATCTTTACGATCAGCGGGTGCTCGATCTCGATCCCGCGGCGGAGGAGATGATCGCCGCGGACAAGAAGCGGATCGTCGCCGACGCCTATGCCCGCTACAAGATCACCGATGCCCTGAGATTCTTCCAGACCGTCAGCACCGAGGCGGGGCTGCGGTTGCGCCTCGGCCGCATCATCAACGCGTCCATGCGGTCGGTCATCGGCGGCTATACCCTTCCCCAGCTCCTGACCGAGCAAAGGGTGAAGGTGATGGCCGAGATTCAGGATCGGGTGAACCAGGAAGCCAGGCAGTTCGGCATCCAGGTGGTCGATGTCCGTATCCGGCGCGCCGACCTGCCCCAGGAAAACTCGGAAGCGATCTACGCGCGCATGAAATCCGAACGTGAGCGCGAAGCGAAGGAGAATCGCGCGGAAGGCGCCGAAATCGCCCAGCGCATTCGGGCCGAGGCGGAACGCGACCGCACGGTCTTGTTGGCCCAGGCCCGCAAGCGGGCGGAGGAACTTCGCGGCGAGGGCGACGGACAGGCGACGGGCATCGCCAATGCGGCCTATGGCGGCGAGGCTCGGCCGTTCTATGAGTTCTACCGCTCGATGCAGGCCTACAAGGAGGCCCTAGTCAGCGGCGACACCACCTTCATTCTGTCGCCCGATAGCGACTTCTTCCGCTTCCTGAGCGACTATTCCGGTAAACGCAAGACGCCAGCCAACCGCTAGTCCGGGAGAGGGTGCCCTTGGCCCTCGAACTGCTGACCTTCCTGGGGCTCGCCCTCTTGTTGGAGGGGGTGGTCCTGGCCCTGTTCCCGGGCGGCATGAAGCGGATGATGGTGCAGTTCGCGGGGCTGACGGCGCAGCAATTGCGCGTGGTCGGCCTCGGTTTCGCGGCGGTCGCGGCGCTCGGATTAATCCTCCTGTCGCGCTTCGGCGGCGATGGCGGCGGTGGCGGCATGGCGTTCGCGTTTCCCGAAACGCGGGCATTTTTCGCCGGGTTTTTCTAGCGACGTTGAACTGGCGGAAACGTTTGCCAGGTGCCATATTTGCACCATATTCGTCACCTATCACTCGCGCCCATACAGGGAAGGCTGCTAGACAGAAGGAAATCGTGGCCGCCCGTTTCCGAT
>JAOTVC010000018.1 GCA_029863585.1 Alphaproteobacteria bacterium
GCGGTCACCACGGCGGCGACGAGAATCGCGATGATGAAAACGGTGAACAGGTCGCTTGGCTTGAATGTCATCGCCCGTCCCCTATTGCGCCGCCTGGGCGGCCGGTGCCGCCCGGCGCGCCTTCCACACCGGCCATAGCAGGGTGAAGGCGATCAGGGCGCCCAGGATCATGACGCCCGGGCGCCAGACCCAATCCATGTCGTAGCGTGCCACCGACAGCCAGAGGTAAAGCTCTACCTTCTGGCCGAGGACGAACCCCAGAACGATGGGCGCGCGTGGCCAGCCCGTCACCTTCATCAGGTAACCGAACAGCGACAGGATCAGCAGGGCGAATATGTCGAGGATCGAAAAATGGGCGGAAAAGGCGCTCAGGAAGGTCAAGCCCACGATCAGCGGCACCAGGATATAGAAGGGAAAGAAGCAGACATAGGCGGCCGGCTTGATCATCGCCCAACAGATGCCCGAGGCCAGGATTTGGGATAGCACCAGGGCGACGACGATGATCATGATGTAATGCAGCTCGCCTTCCAGCATTTCGGGACCGGGGTTGAGGCCGACGCCGACGAAGGCGATCAACAGAAGCGCCATCGAGGTCGAGCCCGGGATGCCGAAAGCCAGGGTGGTCAGAAGGGCGCCGCCCTCCTTGGCGTTGTTGGAGCTTTCCGGCGCGATCACGCCGCGAACGTCGCCCTTGCCGAAATTCTCGGTATTCCGCTCGGTCTGCTTGGCATGGGCATAGGCGAACCAGTCGGCGACATCGCTGCCGAGGCCGGGCAGGATGCCGACCCAGGTGCCGATGGCGGCGGACCGCAAGACCAGCCATTTGTGGCGGAAGGCGTCCTTGATGCCTTCGAGGATACCCTTTTCGCCGAGTTCCGTAACCTCGGCCACCCGCCCCTTGCGGGCGGCCAGGGCGATCATCTCCGGGATGGCGAAGATCGAGAGCGAGATCAGCACGACGCTGATCCCGTCCCAGAGATAGGGCTGGTCGATATCGAAGCGGATGACGCCGGATTTGATGTCCTGGCCGACGGTCGACAACAACACGCCGAGCACCGCCGCGGAAAGCCCCTTGAGCGGCGCGCCCGCGCTCATGGTGCCGATCATGGAAAGCCCCCAGATGGTAAACATGAACAGCTCCGGCGAACCGAAGCTGCGGACCACCGATTTCATCACCGGGATGGAGCCGAACAGGATCAGCGCGCCGATGATGCCACCCAGCATGGAAACCATGAAGGCCGCCGATAGCGCCCGCCGGGCTTGGCCGTTGCGCGCCATGGGGTAGCCGTCCAACACCGTGGCCTGGGCGCCGGAACCGCCGGGCACCGCCACCAGGACGGAGGTAAAGGTGTTGCCGGTGTTGCCCACGGTGGTGACGCCGATCAGGAAGGCGATGGCGTTGACCGGCTCCATCAGCATGGCGAAGGGCAGCAACACGGCGAGTTGGGCGGGGCCGCCGACCCCCGGCAAGGCCCCGCCCCAAACGCCAAGCACCACGCCAAAAAACAGCCAACCGAGGGGGACCGGCTGCGCGAGCGCGGTCAGTCCCTGCATCAAAGCCTCGAACATGCCGGTCCCCTCTTATGGCGGCCCTTCAGGACGCTATGGACAGATCACTTTACGGGCTTCCACGCGGTCGCCGCGCTTGGCCCAGTTCAGGCTGCAGGTCATGCCGGTCTTGAGGGCCGACCGCGGCTTCATCGCGCCGCCCACGGTGATCTCCGACCGGCCGCCGGAAACGCGCAGCTTCATTTTCTTGCCGTCGTGGGTGAACAGCAGCACCCGGCCGTCGCGCTGGACCTCGTCGAACTTCACCTTGGCAAGGCAATCGACCTTGCGGGCCTCCAGCCGGTCGCCCCGCTTTTCCCAGTTCATCAAGCAGGTCATGCCGGTCTTGAGGGCGTCCCGGGGCGACACCTTGCCGGCCACGGTGATTTCCGAGCGGCTGCCGGAGACGCGCAGCTTCATCGCCTTGCCCTTGTGCTTGAACAGCAGCACCCGGCCGTCGCGCTGGACCTCATCGAAGGTCACCGCGACCTTCGGCTTGCCGCCCCGGCTCACCGGAGGCAGCTTGTATTTCGCACGCAGGCGTTTGATGACCTCGAGCCCCTCGGGATCCTGGGCGATCGCTCCGGCGATCGCCGCGTGAGTCTGTTCCCCCGAAAGGATTGTATAGCCGCCGCCGAATACGTTTTCGGCCTGCTTCATGAAGCCCGGATCCTTGGTGGCCGCGATGAAAGACGTGCGGAGAATCGCCAGCCGGTCCTGCGGCGTCTTGGGCGGCACCGAGAAGAACTTGTCCACCGCGCCCGCGCCGTTCCACTGGCGGAGGGCCGACCAGACCTCCTTGCTCAGATTTTTCTTCTTCAGCAATTCGGTGAATACCGGGACGCCCGGGTAATCGGGCCGCGCGGTCTCCGTAACCAGGGCGACGGCGCCCTCATCCCTGATGAAACGATTGAGGATCTTGACGGTGCCGGAGCCGAACATGTCGATCTCGCCGCGGCCGTAGGCTAGGTAGATCGCGTTGGAATTGGGGTATCCCAGGACGAATTTCAGGTTCCAGCCGAGATACTCGGCGCCGAAAACCGCCGTCGAATCCTGGGTGCGGTCGGTAGAGACCGAACCCATGGCTATCGGCTTCGCCTTGGGGTCGCGCAGCCGCGCCAGCGCCGACTTGCGGATGATCTGCACCGATGGCCCGCGATCCACGGTGCCGACATGGCCCCATTCCAAGAGGTTGTAGCGGACCGAGGAGGAGCCGCGCAGGACCGGGCCCAACGTGCCGCCGCCGGCGAACACGCCGACCGCCAATCCGTCGGGGTGCCCCTTGAGGTGAAGATCGTTGGCGGCGATCACCTGAAGCGTCTTGTTGCGCACCAGGACCTTGGGCTTGCCGGGGATCGTGTCGCCCCAGAAGCGGGCCACCAGGCGCCCGGTGGTATCGGTGCCGCCGCCCGCTCGCGACGCGATCACCACGGTCAAGGTCTTGTCCTTGTAGAAGTCGTCCGCGGCAGCGGCCGGCGGCGCAATCGCCAGGCCGGCTCCCACCACCAGGGCGGCCGCGGCAATTCGTGATGCGCGCCCGGCGATCATTTCGCGTGCGTGATCGTGGATGGTAGACATGTTCGAAGGCCTCCTTGCCAATGTTTGTGATGCCTTTGGGCGCGGCATCACGTTTCTGGAACCGCCGGTGCGTTGTTTCCGGCTTTTCGTGTCGTAAAATCAGGCAACTAACATTCGTCCTCCCATTTGCCGCGGTTGTCGCGCGGGCGAAGATTATTTGTAAAGCGAATCCACGAAGCCGCTGTCATCAAGCCTCTTGACGTAGTGGAGATCCCACACCGATAGCGGATTGATGGTCGCGGCCTCTTTGTCCTGGCGCAGTGCTTCCTGGTAGACATTGTCGATGGCGGCGAGCGTCGGGTAAAGCTTGGGCTCCAGCGCGTCGGCCAGTTCGTTGTAGACGATCTCGACCATCCCGTCGTCGAGCAGGCCCTCGCTGGTGTGGCGCGCCTTGATGATCTTCTTGGTCTTTTCCGGCTCTTGCTTGAAGAAGGCGATGCCTTCCATCAATCCCTTGAGGAACCGTTCGACGACGTCGGGATGGCTCTCGACGAATTTCCGGCTGGTCGAGAGCGTCGTGAAGTGGATCATAGGCAGGGGGTCGATCTCGATGATCTTCATGCCCATATTGCCGGCCTGGATGGATTTGGGCGGGGTCAGGAAGGTGGCATCGGCCTTGCCGGTACGCACCCATTCCCATTTTTCGTCGCGGTAGGCGCTTTCCTCGCCCTCGACCGCGTCCATCTCGCCCTTGGGGATGTTGAGCTGATTGATGATCTCGATGTCGTCGCGGTCGACGTCCAGGCCGTTCTGCTTCAGGAACAGCCAGTCGTTCAGCTCGGGATGGGAGCCGCGCGTCACGATCTTCTTTTCCTTGAGGTCGGACATGCCGGAGATGCCGGAATCCGGGGTGACGCAAAGCCGGTGATTCACGGCGTTTATGGTCTGGCCGATATAGACCCAATCGCTGCCCCGGGCCACGTGGCCATAGGGCGAGACGTGGTTGCCGCCGACGAAATCGACCGCTCCGCTGGTGATGTTGGCATGTGATTCGGTCGACGATATGCGGCGGTCGTAGTCCACCTCGACGCCGTGCTTCTCCCAGGACCCGGATTCGGCGATGACATGCAGCACCGAGAGATGGGCGCTGGCGCGATAGGGAAAACTCACGTGGTCCATGGCCTGCTCCTTTCGCCGGACATTTTGCGGCGTCCGGTCCGTTTTATCACCCTCACCGCTCTATATTCCTTCCGGAAACGGTAGAATACCGCGGTACTTATCCATAACCTGGCGCAGCCGCGGGCGTTCGACTCGGTTGACCAGGGGAAAATCCTCACGCCAGGTCCAGGGACGGACGGCATAGAAAATGGCGCGGGTGTTCGTGTGGTCCTTTGCGGCCCGATTTTCTGGCGGCATCCTCGGGTCCAGAGGCGTGCTCCAGCATTTCTCCACCACTTCAATGTCGGTGGCGGGATCGACTCGGGTTTGCATTGCCCAAACCACCTCCTTTAGGTTGGTGGGGTCGATGTCCTCGTCCACCACCACGACATAGCGGCCGTTGCGCGCGCCCGCCGCGCATGTCATGGCACCGTGGCCGGCCTGTTTGGCGTGACCCCCATATTGCTGCTTGATGGCGACGGCGATCAGGTAGCCGCTATGGAAATAGACCCCGGTAATACCGGGAATTCCCGATGCTTCCATCTGGTCCCACAACAGGCCCGCCCGCTGGGCAATGCCATGTGTGGGGGCGCCCGGCCATTGTGGCGCCTGGTTCATGAGGATGGGATCGTTGCGATGATAGATCGCCTTTATTCGTATGACAGGCTGCAGTTCGCCAGTGCCTCTCGTGCCTCCGGTGTAGTAGCCGGGCCATTCTCCGAACGGTCCCTCTTCGTGGGCCTGTTCCTCGGGCGGCGGAACCTCTCCTTCGATTGTGACTTCTGAATAGGCGGGTATGGGAAGCCCCGTGATCGGGCCTTCGATGACCTCAAGCGGCGTGCCGCGCAGTCCGCCGACGAAATCCAATTCCGAATGGCCCCAGGGGAATTTGATGTGGGAGGCCTGAAACACCAAAGGGTCTCCTCCGAACACGGCAACCACGGGGCAGGCCTCGCCCTTGTCCCAATGCCGCTGGCAGATTTGGCGTCCTTGCTGACCTGGGCTCATCCAAAGACCGAGAAGGTCGGGGCCGTGGACCTGCATGCGATAGGTGCCAAGATTGACATAGCCTGATTCGGGATCGCGGTTGATCAGGGAATCTCCGGTGCCGATATAGCGTCCGCCGTCATGGATGTGCGAACGAAGCGAAGGAAACTGCAAGATGTCGAGCGCGTTGCGCCCGCCTTCTCCCATGATATTTTCCATGACAGGGCCGTCTGTCACCAGCTTGGGGGGGATGGGCTGTACCCCCTTGATTTTCGCTGAATGAAGGCGGACCAGTTCGAGCTTCGTCTTGTCCAGAGGAAACCCCATGGAGATTGCGGCGCGCTTTCGGCTGCCCACGGTCAAGCTGGAGACGCGGTAGCCCGGCGGATGGCCCTTGATCCTATCGAACATCAGCAACGGCGGGTCGGCGAGGAACTCCGAACTGGCCTCGGTCAGGGCACCGATCTCGAGGTCCCAATCGGCGTCCTCGATCTCGGTATATTCGCCGGCTTCTTTGACGAGTTCGATGAAGCTTCTGAGGTCGTGATATTGGATGGTCATGGGACCTCCCTGGTGTTCCCAACCATTGTGAACACGCAACGATTCTTCATTCGGTCAGGTGCCATTTGCTCGGCTCTCTGTCGCGTATTTCTTCCAAAGCGTGCGGTGATCCGTTTCGTTGGGCACGACCTCGGACAGCACGACGATATGGGACAGGTCGTTATCGGCTTCGTCGCGGATCGAATGGCGGGGTTCGCGCCCGTTCTCGACGTCCTTGATCCCTTCCAGAATCTGGCGCCGGGCGGCGGCGATGAACTTGTCCGTGGTGCCGAGATGCTCGCGGGTGCGGTCGTGGATCGGGCCCTGGCTCTCGCTGGCGAATGAATCATGGGCCATGAAGTAGCCGCCCATGCCGGTGAAGGTGCGGCTCATCTCGTCCCGGTCCTGGAGGTAGCGGTTGGCTTGGTTGCGCACCATCCGGCCCTCGGGCGTGACCTCGGGGCCGATCGGCGCGGTATAGCGATCCAGGTCCAGGGGACGCTCGCGATTGATGGTGATGTCGAAACGCAGGTGATGGGTGTCGTCGATCGGCACGTGCCAGTTGATCTGGTTGCCCTGATTGATGCGTCCTTCGTTGCCGACGATGGCGGCCTTGTTGGGCATGATGAAATTGGTCATGCGCACGTATTTCTTGCCCGGCTCCGCGGCGCGGATCGAATAGATGCGGACGCCGAAATCCGCCAGTTCCAGCTCCAGCGTGGGCCGGCGGTCGTTGCCGTAATGGAAATCCGCCGAACGCGCGCCGCCCGGCACCGCCCGGCGGTCGGGCGGCTTGACCGCGGTGTGCAGGTAGGACAGATGCACCGGGTCGATGTCGCCTTCCAGGGCCTGGAGGTAATTGCAGTCGATATAGGTCTTGGTGGTGTAGCGGTGCGCCTCGGGCACGTGGAGAAATTCATAATCCGGGAACAGCGGCGGGTCGTCGCCCCCCATATAGGTGAAAATGATGCCGGCCAGCTCCCTGCAGGGGTAGGCCTTGTGGCGGATTTCATCCTTGTAGGTGCTGTCGGCGGGTTCCCCGGGTTGTTCGAGGCAGCGTCCCGCGATATCGAAGAGCCAGCCGTGGTAGAGGCAGCGCAGGCCGCCGTCCTCGATGCGCCCGAAGCTGAGGTCCGCCGAGCGGTGCGGGCAATTGATGCCGAGCAGGCCGGGCCGGCCGGCTTCGTCGCGGAACAGAACGAGGTCTTCGCCGAGGATCCGAATCGGCCCCGGCGCGCCGCCCGCCGGAAGGTCGCCCGACAGCGCGATGGGCTGCCAATAGCGGCGCATCAAGGCGCCGCCCGGCGTCCCCGGTGCGGTGCGGGTGATCAGTTCGTTTTCCCTGGCGCTCACCATCTATCGTCTCCGTTCCCTCACGCCGCCGGCCCGTCGTTCACCGCGACCTGCCGGGATAGGGCGATTTCCTCTCCGCTTTCCGACGATTCGACGATGGCGAGGCAGACTTCCAGCGTCGCCATGGCCCAGCGCCCGTCGTGAAAGACGGGGCGATCCTCGACGATTCCCTGATAGAGCTCGGCGAGCTCGGCGGCGCGGCCCCGCAATTCCTGGCCCAGGGGAATTTCCCGCGGGCCGCCGTCGCCGTAAACGGTGACGCCGTTGCGCGACTGGCGCATGGTGCCTTGATCGCAGCTCACCACGGTGAGGCCGAAAAACGGCTGATATGGGGGCGGCGTGGTCTCCCCGGCCGCGGTTTCGCCTTGGGCGCCGTAGCGGCCCTCTTCCTTGGCGCGATCCAGCGCCTCGGCCTGGCCGTCTCGCCCAAGCGACGCTTTCTCCTGGTAGGCGCGCCGCCTCTTCCAGTTGAGATCGGGATCGCGGTCGAGCCCGCCCTCGCTGACCCACCAGAAGAGTTCCGCCGTGTCGAACAGGCTGCGTCCGTCATAGATCAGCGTCGCCGGGACGCCGGATTCGAACAGCAGCATGCAGCTATAGCCGCCCGGGCACCCGGACAGGCTGTCCTCGATCACCCGGGCGCGGACCGAGGCCACCAGGCCGCCGCCGATCTGACGCACCACGTCGACCTGGTGGGGTCCCTGGTTGAGAATCGGCCCTCGGGTGGTTTCCAGTTCCTTGGGCAACCGCGAACGGTGGTTGAATTCGTTGTAGTTCCAGGTGTTGACCATGACGAGGTCACCGATCTCGCCGCTCCGGACGACCTCGCGCATCTTGCGGATCGGCGCATCGAAACTGTGGGTGTGGCCGGCCAGCATGCGGACGCCGTGACGGTCGGCGCATTCGATCATCGCCTCGCAATCCTCCAGGGTGAGGGCGAGGGGCTTTTCCACCACCATGTGCTTGCCGCAGCGGGCGGCGATTTCGGCATGCGCCCGGTGCAATTCCGGCGGTGTCGCAATGTAGACGACATCGACCGGGGAGCGTTCGCACAGCTCCGCGACATCGGCATAGGCCTCGCCGCCGAATTCCGTAGTAAAGGCCTCCCGGGCGTGGGGCCGGGGGTCCGCCGCCGCGGTGATCCGGTAGGGCAGGGTCTCGATCTCGTATTTCCGCTCCAACAGTTTGTTGGTCGCCTGCCCGAGTCCGACGAACCCTAGGGTGAGTTCACGCTGTGGTGCCGTAACCGCCTCCCGCCTAAAGCCGCACGGCCGCTTGCGGGACTATTCCGCCGCGGCGTTCTCCTTTTCGGTGCAATACGGGTGATAGCCGCCCATGGCGCATTTCGCCCCGACCTTCCTGAGGGCCGCCTCGAAATCGGCGTGGACCTGGGGGTTCTCATCCTCGAACTCGATCTGGGAGCCGCCTTCCTTGATGCTCCGGAAGGTCTCATGGGCCCGGCTTTTCGGCTTCATGAAGCGGTAGCGCCAGTTGTTCCAGCGCAGCGCCAGATAACGCGCCGGCTTGGCGCCGGCGTTGAAATGCTGGTGGAACCATTGATCGGGGGGCACCACGACGCTGCCCGGTCGCCAATGCACCCGCTGGAGCTCCGCCCCTTCCGGCCCGAGATCCGAATAGCCGATGCCGTCGACGATGATGACGTGCGCCCCCGGCCCGTGGCGGTGGCATTTCTTGTAGGTGCCGACCGGAAATTCCGAGATATGCGCCCCCATGGTGTTGCCGGCGAGGTCGAACTTCATGTTGGTCGAACCCTTGCCGCGCTCGGAATAGTCGGCCAGCCGCAGGGTCCGCGTGTCGGGCACGAAATTGGTGGTCATGAAGAAGCGGCCGAAGATCTCGCCCTCGCCGCTGAAGAAATCCTCGGCTTCGGGATCGAAGCGGTCGGCGAAGACGTAGTCGGAGTTGAACACGTAATCGACGCTATGGAACAGGTTCATGACGAAGCAGCAGTTGGTCACCGCGTAGTAGCGCACCGCTTCCGAGCCCGAGGAATTGAAATGCTGGTAATCGGCGTTGATGGGAATGGCGAACAGGCTGCCCGGCCCCCATTCGAAGCTGTGCTTGCGTCCGTCGCGCTGCCACACCGTCGTCGCGCCGTGGCCCTGGGTGACATAGACCATCTCTTCGTACATGTGGCGTTGCGGCGTGAGTTGGCCGCCGGGAGGGATTTCGCAGATATAGGCGTCGTTGGTGCCGCCGGTGCCTTCCAGATTGACGAAGGCGGCGGGCCCGCCCTTCTTCTCCCAGTGGCCGAGTTCCGCCGTGTTGATATCCTCGATGAAGAAACCCTCGATGATCGGGATGTTCTGTTCCTTCTGCCACTCGACATAGGTGTCGAGCGGGTCCGGCAGCCATCTCTCGTCTTTCGGGTCTGTTACCTCTGCCATGTCTCCCCCTTCGGTGATCGTGAATTTAGGCGGCGGGCCGCGTTTCCGGCCGCGTCAGGCCGATTCGTTCGTTGATGACCTCAAGCTCGATGATCGGCTTGCCCTGATCCGCCGGCACCACGTTCAGCGGTGCGCCGCCCGCGGCGACGATGTCGATCTGTTCGCGCAACATGCGCCGCAATTCCACCACGCCCTTGTCGGCCAGGCCCAGCTGCTCCTGGCTGCGGTCCATGATCGGCCCCTGGGTTTCCCAGGCCATGAAGTCTTGGAACGCGACCATGTCCATGCGGTATTCGTCGCGGTTCTCGCCGGTGCGGAACTCGAAATACTCAATCGGCACGTCGGCGTCCGTCGGCGTGTGAACGCCGGGATCGGGCTCGAAATTGCAGACCATGACCTGGGTGTGGGTGTCGTCGATCGGCATGCGGAACTGAAGGTTATGGCGGTGGCGCCCGGTCTTGCGGTCGTGGGACACGTGGCGCAGCGTGTTGGGGAACAGCAGCGGATGCTGGTCCACCTCGGGCCGGCCCCCGGGTTTCCGGGGCGGCGTCGTGCGGCGCTTCATGATGCCGTAATCGTCCTTGATGAAGTCGTGCTTCTCCTCGTAGTCGTCCATCATCGGCTTGAGGTGCGCCAAGTCCCCGTGCAGCCAGTAGAGGTGCGAGGGATCGACGGAATTCTCCATGCATTGCAGCCAGTTGCAGCGCAACGGCTCGAATTTGCGGATGTAGCGGTGGCCGTGTTCCCAGGCCAGCACGTCCCAGCGCGGCAGGGCCGGGGCGGGCAGCGGGCCCATATAGGCGAACAGCACGCCGCCGAGTTTCTCCAC
Organism: Alphaproteobacteria bacterium; assembly: GCA_029863585.1. GTDB lineage: Bacteria > Pseudomonadota > Alphaproteobacteria > SMXQ01 > SMXQ01 > SMXQ01. The sequence goes on from JAOTVC010000018.1 coordinate 10,342, forward strand.
CGGATAGGCGGTGTGGCGCACGGCGTCCTTGAGGGTCGCGCCGGGATCCTCGGCGGGGGTTTCGATGCAGCGCCCCGCGGCATTGAACTTCCAGCCGTGATAGGGGCAGCGGATGCCTTCGTCGTCGACCCGGCCGTAGGCGAGGGAGGCCATGCGGTGGGGGCATTGTTCGCCGACCAGGCCGTAGCCGCCCGCGGTGTCGCGGTACAGCACCAGGTCTTCGCCCAGGATGCGGATCCGGGTGATGGGCTTTTCGTCCGTCAACTCCGACGACGCGGCCACCGGCTGCCAATAGCGCCGCAGCAGCTCGCCCGCGGGGGTCCCCGGGCCGATCAGGGTCAGGCGTTCGTTTTCCGCTTTCGATAGCATGGCATCCTCCTTGGCAGTGGCACCCGCCCGGGGCGGGGACCGACTTCGTCATTCTCCGCCTTAAGCCGTGGCCGCGGCCTCCGTCTGAGGCCGGTCCAGCCCGATCCGTTCATTGATGACTTCCAGCTCGATGACCGGCGCGCCCTGGCCCGCCGGCGTCACGCCAAGCGGCGTGCCGCCCTTGGCCACGGTTTCGATCTGTTCCGCCACCAGGTTCCTGAAGATGTGGACGCCGCGATCGGCGGCGCCGAGGATTTCCGCGGCCCTGTTCATCACCGGTCCCTGGGTCTCCCACGCCATGACGTCCTGGGCCAGGACCTGATCGAGGCGATAGTTGCCGTCTTCGTCGCGCATGGGCACGAACTCGAACGGGGTATCGGCGTCCGGTGCGGTGCGGGCCTCGTCGTCGGGCGAAAACAGCACCATGAAGACCTGGGTATGGGTGTCGTCGACCGGCAGCCGGTATTGCAGATTGTGCACCAGCTTGCCGGTTTGCCGCGATTTCAGGACATGGCGCAGCACGTTGGGGAACAGCAGCGGGTGCTGGTCGACCCGTGCGCCCTCGTCGCCGGCCGAGGTGCGGCGCTTCATGACGCCATGATCGAAGACGGTGAAATCGTGTTTCTCTTCGTAATGGTCCAAGGCCTTGGCAAGGTGGGCCGTCCGCCCGTGCAGCCAATAGAGATGCGACGGGTCGACAGAGTTCTCCATGCATTGCAGCCAGTTGCAGCCGATCACCGAATGGCGCTGCACCCAGCGCCGCCCGTGCTCCCACGCCAGCACGTCCCAGCGCGGCAGGGCGGGCGCCGGCTTGGGCCCCATATAGGCGAACAACATGCCGCCCAGGCGCTCGACCGGGTAGGCGGGCTGCTTGACCGCGTCCCTAAGGGTGCTGTCCCTGGGTTCGGCCGGGGTTTCCAGGCAGCGGCCCGCGGCATTGAACTTCCAGCCGTGATAGGGACAGCGGATGCCGTCCTCGTCGATCCGCCCGTAGGCCAGAGACGCCCGCCGGTGCGGGCATTGTTCGGCCACCAGGCCGTAGTCGCCGGCCGTGGTGCGGTAGAGTACGAGGTTTTCGCCGAGAACGCGCACCGCCTTGATCGGCTTTTCGTGCGTCAGTTCCGCGGCGGCGGCGACCGGCTGCCAATAGCGCCGCAGCAACTCCCCCGCCGGCGTGCCGGCCCCGACCCGGGTCAGTCTCTCGTTCTGTTCCTGCGTGAGCATGGCCTAATTCCCGTTCGCAAAGGCGCTCTCGTTCTTACCGCTACCGCTGCCGCCGCCGGATCCGGACCCCGTGAGGACTCCATTGGATATTGCGGTAACGGCAAAGCCTTTTTGATATTTAACATAGAAATATCTGCCTCGGGAGTCCCATCCTTTGCCCGCTTAAACGGCGAAAGGGGGACCTGGAATCTTTGTGAGAAGGCGCTCCATCCTAGGTTTTCTTGTCGAGCATCTGTTCATAGCCGCCCGATTCCATCACTTCGACGATGGAGGCCCCCTTGCGGACGGCTTCGGCCATCCGGGCCTCCCGGGCGGCGATTTCCTCGCCCTTGGCGATCACCTCCTCGGCGCGGGCTTTGGGTACGATGATGGTGCCCGACCCGTCGGCGACGACGTAGTCGCCGGGATGAACCTGGACGCCGCCGAACTGGATTTCCTCGTTCACGCTGTCCTGGATCACGCGGCCCCGGGCGGTAATGGGCACCACGGCCCGGGCGAAGACGGGGAACTGCGCCGCCGCCGAATCGTCGATGTCGCGGCAGGCCCCGTCGATCACGATCCCGGCCAGCCCCTTGGTCGCGGCGGCGAGCGAAAGCAGCCCGCCCCACCCCGGCACGTCGGTGCGCCCGGCCATTTCCATTACCAGCACGTCGCCCGGATTGGCGGTCTCGATCGCTTCGGTGCCGAGATGCCGGGTCGGCTTTTCCGTCCCTTGCGGCTTGAGCTTGACCGTCACCGCGCGGCCGGCGATTCGCGGGCACGGCCATTGCGGCAGGATCCCCAGCGTCGCGCCCTTGATCGCGAGCGCATCGAGCGCGTCGGATACCGTGCAGGCATCCAGTGCCGAAAGCCGTTCGACCAGTGTGTCCTCGGTCATGGTTGATGTGTCCCCCTGTTTTTTTTCCGTTCCACCCAATTTCCAGGCGGACATTGTAACCCGGCTTCGCCCCGGCGCCACCCGAAGGGCGAGACCCGACGCGCGTGCCCCTTTCGAAAATTCAAAGCTGTGTTAGTATTTCGAAAACAAATGGTTCCTAGGGGGAGGCCCGCCAACACATCCGAAGAAGGGCTGGCGAAGAAGGGCCGGGCCTGGAGAAACCGCTTCGCGGCGGAGGCTCCATCGGCATGAAACAGGCGTGGGCCGGGTGCGATCTTTCCGGCCCCCAGAGGCAGTCACGCAACGGGGTGGGGCGATGCAAAGTGTGGTGGAGCAGGAACCGGCGCAGGCGGTCGCGAAGGCACCGTCGGACCCTCCGGCAATCCGGCTCGAGAATCTCTCCAAGACTTATCCCGGCAATTCCCAACCTGCCGTCGACGGCCTTTCCCTCGACATTGCCGATGGCGAGGTGTTCACGCTTCTGGGGCCTTCGGGCTGCGGCAAATCGACCACCTTGCGCCTTGTCGCCGGCCTGGAGGAGCCCGACCAGGGCACCATCACCTTCGCCGGAAAGACCATCGTTTCCGTGGCCGATGGGATCTCCCTGCCGCCGGACAAGCGCAATCTCGGCATGGTGTTCCAGTCCTATGCCATCTGGCCCCACATGACGGTCGAGGAGAACGTCGGCTTCCCCTTGAGGGCGCGCAAGTTTCCTTCCCACGGGATCAAGGACCGGGTGGCGGAGGTGCTGGACCTGGTCGGCATGGCGGGCATGGAAAAGCGCCCCGGCCCGCTGCTGAGCGGCGGCCAGCAGCAGCGCGTGGCGTTGGCCCGGGCCCTGGTGACGGAGCCCGGCATCCTGCTGCTGGACGAGCCGTTTTCCAACCTGGATGCAAAGCTGCGCGAACAGATGCGGCTAGAGGTCAAGCTGCTGCAGAAGCGGCTCAATATCGCGGTTCTGTTCGTGACCCACGATCAGGTCGAAGCGCTCAGCCTGTCCGACCGCATCGCCCTGATGAGTGCCGGCGTGGTGCAGCAGCAGGGCAACCCGCACATGCTGTACGAGGAGCCCGCCAACGAATTCGTGCGCGATTTCGTCGGCAAGACGCTTCTGTTCCGCGGCCGGGTGGAGACCGCCAATCCCGCCGGCCCCATGGCCATCCGTGTGGACGGGGCCCCCGATTGCGTGGTGTTCGGGCGCAGCTACGATCCCGACGGGGTCGCGGCGGGCACCGGCGTGTTTATCGCCGTGCGACCGGAGGATGTCGAGATCGTGCCGGCCGCGGGCGGCGCGGCCCCTGCCGGGATGATCGGCGGCACCGTGTCGGCCGCCTTGTTCATCGGCGAGAGGATCGAGTATCAGGTGGAGGTCGACGAACAGCGGGTGATCATCATATACGGCGACCGTCACGATCCGCTGGCGGAAGGTGCCAGGATCTGGCTGCGCCTCAGGCCCGACGGGCATACCGCCTGGCCGAGCGACCGGTCCGCCGCGGAGGAAACCAAAGATCGATAACGCATCTGTTTATTGATACGTAACCAGAAATGGGAGACGCAGTATGACGACGAAGACTTTATCAAACCTGGCGCTGGCCGGCGGTTTGGCGCTGGCGATGCTGCCCGGCCAGGCGCAATCGGCTTCCGCCGAATGGGATGCGCTGGTCGCGGCGGCGAAGAAGGAGGGCAAGGTCGAGGTCATCCTGGGCGGCCAGATGCCCCGGAAACTGCGCACCGCCATGCCCGCCTTCACCGAAAAATACGGCATCAAGGTCAATTTCCAGACCGGTTCCAGCCGGAGGCACGCCGCCCGCATCCGCGCCGAGCGCAATTCCGGCCGGTTCACCGCCGATGTCTGGATCGGCGGGGCGAATTCCGGGCTCTCCCTGTTGCTGCCCAACGGCGTGCTGACGCGGCTGGACACCCTATTGATCGACCCCGACGTCAAGGATCCCAAGAAATGGTACCAGGGCAAGCTGCATTGGGTGGATCCCAAGGGGCAGCACATCTTGGCCTGGGGGGCGTCGCCCTCCTACACCATCGCCATCAACACCAACCTGGTGAAGCCGGACGAGATCAAGTCCTATTGGGACGTCCTGCAGCCGAAGTGGAAGGGCAAGATCGTCGCCCGCTCGCCGGCCCGGCAGGGTTCGGCGGCGTCCAGCGTGCCGATGCTGCTCAACCCGAAGATCGGGGAGAAGTGGTACAAGAAATTCGCCAATGAGATGGACGTGACCATCGTGCGCGATTCGCGCCAGGCGGTGGAATGGCTGGCCCTGGGCCGGTTCGCCATCGGCATGTTCGGCCTCGGCACCCCCGGCGAGGAGATGCAGAAGCAGGGCTTTCCGATTCTGCCTTACCTGCCCCATGTCCTGAAGGAAGGCGAAACCCTGAGTTCTTCCGCCGCCAACATCATGGCCGTTGACCGGGCGCCCAATCCGAATGCCCAGAAGCTGTTCATCAATTGGGTGCTCAGCAAGGAAACCCAGACGCTGTTCATCAAGACCGGAAAGACCTCCGATTCGCTTCGCGTCGACGTGCCGGAGGACGCGGTGGCGCCGCAATACCGCATCCGCCGGGACCGCGAATACTATATCGGGTTTTCCGATCCCAGCTTCGTCAACAATCAGCGCACGCATCTGAAGACCCTGCGCCGGATCATGAAGAACGCGCGCCGGGACAAGAAAACGAAATAGCCTGCGAACAGGCGTGAGGGCCGGGGAGGGAGCAGCGGTTCCCTCCCCGCGCCAATTGATGGCACTCCCCGGCGGACCGGGCGGTACGGGAAAGATCGAGCGGCTTGGCTACAGTCGATACAGTTGCGCCACCGGTGAGGCAGGGCGGCCGTTCGAACAAGGGCCTGTTCATCATGGCCCTGCTGATCGTGTTTTTCGGCTTCTACATCATCTATCCCGTCCTGCTGATCTTCATCCAGAGCTTCAACATCGCCGGTATCATCGACGGCACCTATGAGTTCAGCCTGAACAACTGGCGAGAGGCGTTCTCCGAACCGGACGTGTTCGAGAGCCTCGTCAACACCCTGATCGTCTTCGCCTCTTACACGGCGATCAGTTTCCCGCTCGCCGTCGTCATCTCATGGATCCTGGCGCGCACCCCGATCCCGTTTTCCCGCGGGCTCGAGTTCATGTTCTGGGTTTCGTTCATGTTGCCGGCGCTGACCACCACCATCGGCTGGACGCTGCTGCTGGATCCGTTCTTCGGTTTCTTCAATGTCTGGCTCAAGGCGCTGCCTTTCATCAATGGGCCGGTGTTCAACATTTACAGCGTCGAGGGGATCGTTTTCGCCCACCTGATGGGCAACGCGCTGTCCCAGAAGGTGATGCTGCTGACCCCGGCCTTCCGCAACATGAACGCGACGCTGGAGGAAGCGGGCCGCGTCTCCGGCGCGGGGCGGCTTCGGACCATGATGCGCATCACCCTGCCGGTGATGATCCCCCCCATGGTGGTGGTGTTCCTGCTCAACCTGGTGCGCATGTTCAACACCTTCGAGATCGAGCAGATCCTGGGTACGCCGATCCGGTTCTTCGTCTATTCCACCCAGCTTTACGATTACGTGCGCGAGATGGAGCCGCCGGAATACGGCCATGCGACGGCACTGGCGAGCCTCACCCTGATCATCATCCTGTTCATCATTCCGCTGCAGCGCTGGCTGCTGAGCCGGCGCATCTACACCACCGTGTCAGGCGATTACAAGCCGGGGCTGGTTCATCTCGGGGTGTTCCAGCCGATCGCGTTGGGGTTCGTGATCCTGATCGTGGCGCTGCTGACCATCGTGCCGGTGCTGACCCTGTTGGGCGGCAGTTTCATGACCCGGGCGGGTTTCTTCCAGGCGGTGCCCGCCTATACCTTCAACCATTGGAACACGGTGCTGGCGGATCCCATCTTCTTCCGGGCACTGCAGACCACTTTCATCCTGTCGATTTCCACCGCCGTGATCTCGCCGCTGCTGTTCTCCATGGTGGCCTACGTGCTGGTGCGCAGGAACTGGAAGGGAAAGATCATCCTCGATTCGATCTTCTGGGGCTCGGCGGGAATCCCCGGCATCCTGTCGGGCCTCGGCCTGTTGTGGGTGATCACCGCCACGCCGGGGCTGAACTGGCTCTACGGCACCATCTGGATCCTGATCATCGTCGTCATATTGCAAGGCAAGCTCACCAGCATCCAGATGTTCAAGAGCATCTTCCTGCAGATGGGCGAGGACATGGAGGAGGCCGCGCGCATCGCCGGCGCCGGATGGTTCTATACCTATTTCAAGATCTGGCTGCCGTTGATCGCGCCGACCCTCGTGCTGATGGGGATCTTGAATTTCGTCATCGCCGCGGGGTCGACCGGCAGCGTCGTGCTGCTGGCCAGCCGGGAAACCGTGACCCTCTCCCTGCTGGCCCTGGAATACATGACCACGTCGACAGGCTCGGCGCGCGAGGTGGCGGGTATCATCAGCCTGTTCATCGTCGCCATGACGGCGGGCCTTGCCCTGCTGGCGCGCTGGGTCGGCTTCCAGGTGGGGGTCAAGGAACGCTAGGCGGGGGCAGCTTCGAATCACGCCGACCGGCACGGGATAAGAGAGAAAGAGGGAGGGGGATTATGGCCCTGGAACAACAGAAATCGGCGCCGCGCGTCACCCGGCTCAACACCTATGCCGAATGGCAGGCGAAGGAAGGGATCCCGGTCTACGACACCTTCTTTGTCCAGGACCTGAAGGAACTGGCGTTGGGTCCCTGGGAGCGGACCGGCGGTCTCGGCGCCTTCGTCAATCTGGAAGGGGCCGGCACGTCCAACAACTGCTATGTCGCCGAGGTGCCCCTGGGCGGCTCCACCAAGCCCATGCGTCACCTCTATGAGGAGATGGTCTACGTACTGCAGGGCAACGGGGCGACCACGATCTGGAACGACGCCAACGACAAGCACACCTTCGAATGGCAGGCCGGCAGCCTGTTCGCCATTCCGCTCAACACCACTTTCCAGCACTTCAACACCACCGGCGCCCTGCCGGCCCGTTACATGGCGGTGATCAGCGCGCCGGTGGTGATGAACATGTTCCACAACGCGGAGTTCGTATTTGACGCGCCCTACGATTTCCTCGACCGCTACAACGGCGAGCAGCATTTCGACGGCGACGGCGAGCTCTATTCCAACGACCGGGGCACCTACAACATCTGGGAAACCAACTTCGTCTCCAATGCCGACACGGTGCCGCTCTACAAGCGCGGCAACCGGGGCGCGGGCGGTTCCTACCTGGCCTTCGAACTCTCCCACAACACCATGGTCGCCCATATCTCCGAATTTCCGGTCGGCACCTACAAGAAGGCCCACCGCCACGGCCCCGGCGCCAATGTCGTGATCCTGGGCGGCCAGGGGTTTACCATCCTGTGGGAAGACGGCAAGTGGGACGAGCGCACCAAGGTCGATTGGGCGCCCGGCAGCATCGTCGTGCCGCCCAACCAGTGGTTCCACCAGCATTTCAATTCCGGCGCCGTTCCTGCCCGGTATTTGGCGCTGCGCTGGGGATCGAACCGCTACCAGTTCCGTCCCGACGGTTCCGACGAGGCCAAGGGCGGCACCGAAACCAGCACCCGGGAGGGCGGCAACCAGATCGAATACGAGGATGAAAATCCCGAGATCCACGAGCTGTTCGAAGCGGAACTGAAGAAGGCCAGCGCGGTGTGCCAGATGAAGAGCATGGTGTCCGGCTGCACCGGCGTGGAAATGGCGGACTAGCTTTGCCGCCGACATCGGACCTGGGCTGGGCTTCCGGAGCCGCCAGGAAATGAGGGAGTAGAAGCAGAAGATGGATAAGATCAGTTTTCCCTACCGTGCCCACAGCCATCTGGCGCTGATGCACGTGATCAACGATTGCGGCGCCTGGGAGCGCCAGGACCTCGACGTCGATTACGAGCGCGTCATCAGCCGCGAGGACGCCCATGATCTGGTGCCAAAGGCCGAGGTGGAGTTTGTCTCCGGCAATCATGTCTCGACCTATGCCGCCCAGGCGCGCGGCGATACCTGGGCCTATGTCGGCCAGACCATGTCGTCCAACAACGTCGCCCTGGTGACGCGGCCGGATCTCGGCATCGACAGCCTCGCCGACCTCAAGCACCGCAAGGTGGGCGCCCGGGGCAACCATCCCTATCTCAATGCCTGGCTGTATCTGAAACAGCACGGCCTGGACACCGACAGGGACGAGGTCGAATTGATCCGCCGGGCCCAGCAGGACGTGACGGAACCGGGCAAGCCCAACCGCAAGACCCTGCTGGACATGGTCAGGGATGGCGACGTGGAAGCTTGCTTCCTGACCAAGCCGATGGCCGATTTCGCCCGCCGGTCGGGGATGAAAGTCATCGATCTGGAGCCCCAGCACATGATCTTCTACATGACCATGTCGACCTCCAAGAAACTGGTGGACGAGCGGCCCGACATCGTCGAGCGGGTGCTGAAGGCGACCATCGACGGGGTATCGTACTTCAAGCAGAACCGCGAGGACGTGATCCGCATCCTGATGCAACGCTACGACAATGACGGGGTGCTCGACCGCGAGATGGCGGAGCGCGTCTACGACGATCTCGCGCCCAAGCTCGAGCCCTATCTCTATCCCTCCATGACGGCGATCTCGAACGTCTACCAGGAGGCGCTGAAGCAGGACGAAAAGAACGGCGATGCCGCCAACATCCACCCCTTGGCGCTGTGGGATTTCCACTTCCTGCGGAATATCGTCGATTCCGGATTCGTCGATGATCTTTATGCGGAAAACCCGGACATGTTGAAAGGCTACGGCGGCTAAGGTTCGCGTAAGAGGCGTGCCGGCGCCCCATGGCGGGGCCGGCGGCAACCCGCCGATCCAGGGAGGTGTCGATGACGGAAACCTACGCCGAGGCGGTGCGGCGCAAACGCCTCAAGATGCGCGAGATCCTGGGCCGGGACACGCTGACGGTGATGCCCGGTGGCTTCGGGCCGGTCTATGCCAGGGTCGCGGAAATGGCCGGGTTTGAATGCTTTTTCGTCGCCGGATCGCAGGTTTCCGGTCATCTTTTGGGGGTGCCCGATTCGGGCATCCTGGGGCTGCGCGACATCGTCGATCATGCGCGGCATGTCGCGGCCCATTCCGGCATTCCCATCCTGCTCGACACCGATACCGGCTTCGGCAATGTGGTGAACGTCCATTTCACGGTGAACGAAGTGATTCGCACCGGTGTCGCGGCGCTTCAGATCGAGGACCAGGAAGCGCCAAAGAAATCCGGCACCCTACCCGGGCGCCGCTGCATCGGAATCGAAGATGCCGTGGTCAAGTACCGCGCCGCCACCGCCGCCCGGGATGCGGCGGATCCGGATTTCGTGATCTGCGCGCGCTGCGACATTCTCGGCGCGGAAGGCAGTGATTTCGGCGAGGCCGTCGAACGATGCGTCGCCTATGTGGAAGACGGCGGCGTCGATTTCGTCTGGCTCAATTCGGTCGAAACCCGCGAGCAGATCGCGGAAGCGGCGAAAAAGGTCCCGGCGCCGCTGCTGATCATCTGGGGCGGCGGCGATCCAATGCCGACCTGGGAGGAATACCAGGACCTCGGAGCGCGCATCGTCCTCTACCCGACGCTGGCCTCCTCGGTCGGGTTGCAGGCCGCCTGGCACACGCTGCACGATCTCAAGGAGCGCGGCACCGACGCGCTGCTCGACGTCGCGACGCGGGCGCAAACCTGCCCCTGGGGGAAGGCCGAACTGCGCCGCATCGTCGGCTTCGATATCGTCCAGAACCTGGAGGAATCCTTCCTGCCGGATTCCCAGCGGCGCAATTACGAAGATACCTGGGGTCATGTCGGGATGCTCTCGCGCCCGGGCCATCTGCCGGACCCTGCCGCCGCCGCCGACGATGGGGACAAAAAGGGGGACGAGTGACCGCCAACCCGGGTCGGGTTGCGCCGCAATTGGCACGGGCGCCGGCTGGCGCCTGGCCTCGAAACCGGGAAGCTCGCGATCCCCTAACAGAAGGGGGCGCCCGTCCGGGCGGCGGCGACCGGGTTCAGCCGGTCTTGCCCATCAGCTTATCGTCGATGTCGCCTAGGGAATCGTAGGGATGGTCCATGTGGCCGGTATAGCGCTCGCGCGGCTGGTTCAGGTAGATCTCGATCAAATTGCGGTCGGGATCGAGGAAATAGATGCTTTCGGTCACCCGGTGATCGACCGTGTGATGGATCTCGGCGCCGATCTCCTTGAGCCGCCGGTAGACCGTTTGCAGGGTGGCGAAATCATCGGAATCCAATTCGAAGGCCCAATGTTCCATGCCGATATAGGGATCGGGGTCGACGCCGGGGCGCTGGCGCTCTAGGTCGGGGGCCTGTTCCAAAACCAGGACCGGGGCCGTATCCTCGGCCGACGGCGCCATATAGAGCCGGCCCGCGGGGTCCTCGCCGATGACATGGAGGTTCAGCGCCCTTTCGTAGAACGCGCGGGAGCGCGCCAGGTCGGACGCCCTGAGGGTGATATGGCTGGTGACGGCGGCGGCGGTCATGAACTTTGTCTCCCTGGTCTCAGGCCGGGGCCAGAAGGTGGTCGAGGGTGCCGCGGACCGTGTAGCGGTCGGCCAGCGCCGGGGGCCCCTTGCCTTCGCGGCAATAGAGCTCGAACAGGTTGCCGTCGGGATCGCGCACGAACAAGGCCTTGATGGCGCCGCGGTCCTCGCTGCGCTCCACCGTGGCGCCCGCCTTGAGCAGCCGGGCGTGAAGTGCCTTGAGGTCATTGAGAGTGCCGATGTCGAAGGAGGCCGAGGCCAAGCCGATCCGCCCGTCGCTGTCCGGCGCGGGGGCCTCGGGCCGCGCCGGGCGCACCAAGACCTGATGGTGGTTGGCGTCGAAATCGGCGGTCAGGAAGTACATCTGCCGCGCCTGGCTGCCGATCAACTTGAGGCCCAGCACGTCTTGGAAGAACCGGGCCGAACGTTCCACATCCGCGACCCTGAGCACGATATGGCCGGACCGCCTGACCTTGAAATCCATCGCTTCCTCCCGCCTGTGGGTCCCGGCGCCGTGGCGCCGGAAGGCCCGAAAAGCTTATCACGCCCCCCCCGTCGCCAACAAGCTGGCGGCTGCGGCACCCCGGCGGTTGGTCCATAATGTTTCTTTTCATAGGGCATGGGGCACCGCGCCGGCCGTGGTGCGGCGCGGTGCCCGGAATGGGGGGAGCAGGATGGCGGAACTTCGGAACCCGGCCCGGGAGCGGCTGGCGGCGGGTGAGCTTTCGTTGGGCATGGGCGTGCGCCACACCCGAAACGTGGAGATTTGCAAGGCGGCGCGGGCGGTCGGGTTCGACTGGCTGTTCATCGACCTGGAGCATTCATCGATGTCGGTCGAGAGCGCCCAGCAGATCTGCGCCACCGCGCTGGATGCGGGCATCGCGCCGCTGGTCCGCGTGCCGGAAGGCGATAACGCCCTGGCGGTCCGCCTATTGACCGGCGGCGCGCTCGGCACCGTCATGCCCCATGTCGACACGGCGGCCGAAGCGCGGGCCATCGTCGATCAGCAGAGGTTCCCGCCGGTGGGCCGCCGGGGCTCGGGCGGGGTCACCGTCCATTTCGATTTCCAGCGTGTCCCCCACGAGGAAGCGACCCGGTTGATGAACGAGAACACGCTTCTGGTGGTGATGCTGGAATCCCGGAAGGCGATCGCCAATGCCGACGAAATCGCCGCCGTCGAGGGGGTCGACGTGTTGATGGTCGGGACCGGCGACCTGACGGCGGAGCTCGGCATCCATGGCAGCCCCGATCATCCCGACGTCGTCCAGGCGTATGAGACGGTCACGGCGGCCTGCAAGGCGCACGGCAAATGGTCCGGTACCGGCGGCATCGGCTCGGGCGAGGTGATCGCCCGCTATGTCGATATGGGGGTGCGGTTCATCCTGGCGGGCGGCGACCTCAGCTTCCTGTTGCAGGCCGCCCGGGCCCGCACGGAATTCTTCCGCGGCCTTTCCCTCCCCTAGCGGTCCGCGTCGGGCCCGCGACCAGGTGCCGCTCAGGATTCGCGGTCGAGGTTGAAGGCGATGGAGATGCGTTCGCCTTCGCCGTAGAAGGGATGCACCATGTGTTTCAGCCACCCGGGAAAGATCACCGTCAGCCCCGGTTCCGGCGAGACCAGGCATTCCTGGGGCAGGGCGCTTCCCTGCATGAGGATGGCACCGGCCGCGCTGCGCGGGTCCATGAACTCGATGCAGCCGTTGCGCCGGGTATCGTTCGTGCGGCTGCCTATGCCGACGTAATAGGCCCCGGACCAGAAGCTGTTGGGATGGGAATGCAGGGCGTGGTAGCCGCCGTTCCTCAGCACGTTCGCCCAGCACTGAAGATCGTAACTGACCACCCGGTCCAGGGGCTTTTGGCCGATCCACGAGACCATGGCCGAAAGCATGTGCTGGATATGGGCTTCCAGCGTCCGCACGCAGTCGGCATCCCAGGAGAAGAAATCCTTGGTACTCGCCCAGCCCCCTTCGATATGCCCGAATTTCGGGTTTCCCTTGGCTTCGGTTTCGAGGATCAGGGCCCGAAGCTCCCTGTTCACGGCCTCGCAGTCCTGCCAGATATGGGCGAAGATCGGCGTCGGGAAATGCCAACGCAGGTTGTTTTCGGGGCTGAGTTCGATTTCGGACATGGCCGTGGGCGGCTGCGGTGGAACGGATCGAGCGCCAACGCTAGACGAGCGCGGGCGCTTCCGCAAGCGGGCCTCGCGGCCCTGCCAATATGGGGCGGTTTGGGATATCATGGCGCGCCGGGCGATGGTTCCGGCCAAGATACGAATTGGGAGCGAACAAGATGGCGGATACGATGATCGGGGGCGCGCATATCGCCTCCCTGCGCGACACGGTCAGCGACGCGGAATGGGGGACGCGGGTCGATCTCGCCGCCGCCTTCCGCATCGCCTATCACCTCGGCTGGAACAACCGGCTGGTCAACCACATCACCGCCCGGGTCGCGGGCGAGCCCGACCACTTCCTGATGAACCCCCATGGCCTCGGCTGGCACGAGGTGACGGCGTCATCCCTGGTGAAGGCGGATTTCGACGGCAATATCCTGAGCGAGGGCGCGGCGGAGCTGGCGCCCGCCGGCCTCAATTTCCACAGCGCCATCCTCAAGGCCAAGCCCGATGTCGCTTGTGTCTGTCACACCCACCCCACTCCCGGGGTGGTGATCTCGGCCACCAAATGCGGGCTCAAGATCCTCGACCAGACCGGCTGCCAGCTTCATGGCGAGGTCAGCTATCATGAGTTCGAGGGCTATGCCCGCGAAGCCGACGAAGCGCCGCGCATCGTCGGTGATCTGGGCGATAAAAAGACCATGATCATGTGGAACCACGGACTGCTTTCGGTCGGCCGTACCATCGGCGAGGCGATTTCCTATATGCGCCGGCTGATCGGCGCCTGCGAGTTGCAGGAGCGCGTCATGGCGCTGGGGACGGAAATCCGCGAAATTCCGGAAGACGTGCTTGATTACACCAAGCAGCAGGTGGAGGCGCGGCGCCCCAACCAGGCGCTCGGCGGCCCCGAATGGCGCATGAACCTGCGGCTCGTCGATCAGCTCTATCCCGATTACAAGACCTGACGGCGGCACATCCCGGTACCGGCTTTCCACCGCGCCTCGATGGAGGCGCAAGGGTGTAATCGAGGCGCGTGTGCGGTCCCTAGCTGCTCTTCATCGAATTCGCGAGATCGAGATAAGAACCGGTCAGTTCGCTGCCCACGAACCCCATTGCGGCGACCAGGACGACCGCGATGACCGTTGCGATGATGGCATATTCCGTCGAGGTCACGCCGCGGTCCTCGCCGATCACCGACCTCAATTGTTTCTTCGTTCCGAGGTCCACTGCCGTTACTCCCCGTTAACTCGGATTTAACGATACGACTACCAAAGGTAAGGGATGCTTGTCCACTCTTGGCCGGGGCCGGATCGCCGGGGGCGGCGGCAAAGCGGCACGAATTTCGAGACAGTGGCAGCGTCAATGTTTTAGGCTGACACGCGGCGAGAGCGCACTGTCGGCGTTGACGGCCATTGGGTGATCTCGCAAGGCTTCGGCCAAATCCAGCGGATGTTCCGAGGAGAACAGCTAGGTGAAAACCTCGATCGCGACCGTGTCCATATCGGGTGATTTTGCGGAAAAGCTCGCGGCCATCGCCGACGCCGGCTTCGACGGCATCGAAATCTTCGAACAGGATTTCATCAGCTTCGATTTCAGCCCGTCCGATGTTTCCAAGATGGTCCGAGACCATGGGCTGGAGATCATGTTGTTCCAGCCATTTCGGGACTTCGAAGGCCTTCCCGAAGGCCCATTGCGGCACCGCTCCTTCTCCCGGGCGGAACGCAAATTCGAACTGATGAACCAGTTGGGGACCGACCTGATGTTGGTCTGTTCATCGGTCCATCCACAGAGTCTGGGCGGGATCGACCGCTGCGCGCAGGATTTCGCCGAACTGGGCGACATCGCCAAGGCCTTCGGCGTGCGCGTCGGCTATGAAGCGCTGGCCTGGGGGCGGCAGATCCATGACCACCGCGACGCCTGGGAAGTCGTGAGGCGGGCGGACCATGGCTCCATCGGCCTGATCCTCGACAGCTTTCATACGCTGTCGCGCGGCATCGATCCGGAAAGCATCCGCAGGATCCCGGGCGACAAGATCTTCTTCGTCCAGCTCGCGGACGCGCCGATGATCGAAATGGATCTGCTGTTCTGGTCGCGCCACTTCAGGAACATGCCGGGCGAAGGCGATCTCGATTTGCCGGCGTTCATGAAAGCGGTGATCGCGACCGACTACAAAGGTCCCATCAGCCTGGAAATCTTCAACGATCAGTTCCGGCGCGGCAACGCGCCGATGGTCGCCAAGGACGGCCATCGGTCCCTCATCAGCCTCATGGACTCGGTCCGGCGGGACCTCGGCGAAAACGCGGGCGGGGCAAGCGCCGGCTTGCCGCGGCTGCCCGCCAAGGCGAGGATTTCCGATGTCGCCTTCATCGAATTCGCCACCCGCCCGGAGGGGAAGGACGGTTTCGAGGCCCTGTTCCGCCAATTGGGTTTCCGCCTCACCGGCCATCACAAGACCAAGGCGGTGTCGCGCTGGCAGCAAGGGGGGTTGAACCTCCTGGTGGATACGGAACCGACGGGCTATGCGGCCGAGGCGGTTTTCGAACACGGCACGACGGTGACCGATATCGCGTTCGTCGTCGACGATGCCGCCGCCGCCCATGCGAGGGCGCTTGCGCTGGGCGCCGACAACTTCGTGCAGGCGGTGGCGAAGGGGGAGGTGGAGATTCCCACCATCAAGGGGGTGGGGCACAGCGTGATCCGCCTGCTCGATGCAGGCATGGACATCTGGCGGACCGATTTCGCCGAAGCCGACGGCGGCGCCGACGATCCCCCGGCCCTGCTGTCGCATATCGACCATATCGCGCAGACCATGGGCTATGACGAGATGCTCAGCTGGGCGCTGTTCTACACGACCATTTTCGACACGCTGAAATCGCCGCTTTTCGATGTTGTCGATCCGGACGGGTTGATCAAGAGCCAGGTCATCACCATGGAAGACCGCAGGCTGCACCTTACGCTGAACGGCAGCGACGCCCCCTATACGCGCGCCAGCCGGTTCGTATCCTCGGTCCGCGGCCCGGCGGTGCAACATATCGCCATCGCGACCGACGACATCTTCGCCCTTGGGGAACGGCTGCGGGACCAGAAATTCGAAATCCTGGCCCAGACCCAGAACTACTACGACGACGTTCTCGCCCGGTTCGATCTCGATCTCGATTTTCTGAACAAGATCAAGGGCCTGAATATCCTCTACGACGAAGACGAAAGCGGCCGGTACCTCCAGCTCTTCAGCAGGACCATCGATAACGGCCTGTTCTTCGAATTCGTCCAGCGGGAATCGGGATACGCCGGTTTCGGGGCGCCGAACGCACCGTTCAGGCTGGCGGCGCAGCGCCGGGCATCGGAGAAAACCCCGATCCCCGCCGCCGGCTGAGGGCGGGTTCACCCAGAAAACCGCTTCCGAGCCCGCGAAGCGGACAATCCCGGATTCAGGGGATATAGTCCCCGCCGGAACGCAAGCGCCGGTGCGGGGGGCCAATGACTGGGGAAACTGCCAAGACAGTGGCGTTGCGGACGCGTCTTGGGATTTATGGCTCCGGGCTTTTCTCCGACGGCGCGACCAACGTCGTCATCCCGCTTTGGGCGCTTTACCTGGAACCGTCTCCGTTCGCGTTCGGCATGGTGATCGGCGCCCGGTCGTTCTTGCCATTCCTGTTTTCGATTCACGGCGGCGTGCTCATGGACCGCTTCGGCGCGCGTCAGGTGATGCTTTACTTCGCGGCGATCGGCCTGGTCGTGCCGGTCCTGTTCCCGTTGCTGCCTTGGATCTGGGTTGCCGGCATCTTGAACCTCATCCTCGGCCTGACTTCGACGATGAACTGGGTCGGGGCCCAGACCGTGGTGGGGCAATTGATGCAGGGCAACCCGTCGCTGACCTGGCAGGTCTCCTTCTGCAATCGACTCGGCCACTTGGCCTTCCCGGTGCTTGCCGGCGCCATGTGGGATGCGTTCGGCCCGTGGGGCGGATTCGGCGTGACGCTTCTTGCGGCCGTGTTGTTCATCGCCGCCGCCTTGATGCTGCCGGGCCGCGGCGAGGACCGGAAGGCGGGGGGCGATGACGTGCCCTTCCGGCTGCGCGACATGTTCCCGCGTCTGGACGACTACACCAAGACGTTCTCATTGCTCGCCATCCCGCTCGTCGCCGTGGCGGTGACCGGTTCGGTGCTCAACATCGCCGGCAGCGCGATCCACGGCTCGTTCTTCATCGCCTATATGAAGGAGGTTGGGCTTACCGGGACTTTGATCGGCGTGATCTTCGCCGGCCTCAATCTCTTCGGCCTCGGCGGCACGGCCGGGGCCACGGCGCTCGCCCGTCGAACCGGGGATATCTGGCTCCTCAATGCGACGGTGGTGGGGGCAATCGCCACGATCATGGTCACGCCGCTGTTTGCGGCCTTCCTCTCCTTGCTTGCCCTTTCGGTCGTCCGAGGGTTCATGGTGGGCGTGAGCCAGCCCCTGATGATCGTGATTCCCTCGAAAGCCGCGCCGCCCGGGTCCCAGGGTGCCGTGGTGGGATTGCGCATCTCGATCAATCGGCTGATGCAAACGATCGTGCCGCCGATCATGGGCGGGGTCGTCTCACTGGTCGGGCTGAAGGACAGCTTCTATTGGGTGGGCGGTTTTCTGCTCGTGCTCAGCTGCGGCCTTTGGGCGATCTTTCGCCCGCCCGCCTCGACGCAGCCGCGTTAGACCGGTTTTGTCCGGGACAGCCGAAGCGAGGCTTCCGACCTGAAGCCGGGTTGCAACCGGGCTGTCCCACAGAGGAATCACCGCGAGCCGGTCAATGCGCCCGGATCGTGATCAGGGCCGCGGGATCGGCCTCGATGAAGACCTTTTGCCTTCTTTGGAAGGCGGATTTGGGGTGCAGCCTGGCGCGGACCAGTTCTTCCCCCACCTTGATCTGGCAGTCGACGACCTCGCCAAGGAACACCAAGGCCTCAATCTCGCCTTCGAAGACATTGGGTTTCCCGGCGGGCCGGGCCGCGGTCACCGCCACGTCCTCCGGCCGCAGGAAGATCACCACTTCGCCGCCGCCGTGATGCGCCACCGACGTGGGCCGGCAGAGCAGCCGGCCCATCGGCGTGTCCAGGCAGGAAAGCCCGTTTTCGCTGCCCGCGACCTTGCCCCGCAGGACGTTTGTCAGGCCGATGAAATCGGCGGTGAATTCCGAACGCGGCTGAAAATAGATGTCCCTGGGCCCGGCCACGTCCAGCAGATTCCCCTGGTTCATCACGGCGATCGAGTCCGAGACCGCGAGGGCTTCCGTCTGGTCATGGGTGACATAGAGCGTGGTGATGCCAAGCCGCTCCTGCAGTTCCTTGATCTCAAAGCGCATCTGTTCGCGCAGCTTCGCGTCGAGATTGCTGAGCGGCTCGTCCAGCAACAGCACCTTGGGCTCTTTCACGAGCGCCCGGGCAAGAGACACGCGCTGCTGCTGCCCGCCGGAAAGGGCCGGTGCCGGACGGTCCCCGAGACCTTCGAGACCCACCGTGTCGAGCGCCTTTTCGACCCGCGCGCGGATTTCGCGTCGTGCCACTTTCTGGATTTTCAGGGGATAGGCGATATTCTCGAACACCGTCATGTGGGGCCAGATCGCATAGGATTGAAACACCATGCCGATGTCCCGTCTGTAGGCGGGGACGGAGATGCCGCGCTCCGATGAGAACACGGTCTCCCCGCCGATCTCGATGGTTCCCGAATCCGGCGTCTCCAGGCCGGCGAGGCATCTGAGGGTCGTCGACTTGCCGCAGCCCGAAGGCCCCAGAAGGGTGAAGAATTCCCCTTCGGGAACATGGATGGTGATGCCGTTGAGGGCATGAAAGGTCTCCCTGCCGCTCCGGAAGGTCTTTCGCAGATTCTTGATATCGATCATCGCCTCGATCCTTGTCCGCGGCGCCGCGAGAGGGCGCCCGGGAAATCCAGCCGGCATCGCCCGGCCGCCCGCGGGCATTCGTTCAGGCACAGCATGTGTCGTCTCCTGCCATCGCCCCGTGATGGGCGTGGTCGGCGTGAAGGCCTGGGGGCCCGGCGGCGGGGAAATGGGCCTGGAAAAGGTCCATCGCGACGCCGGCGTGACTGTCGGCCAACAGGCCGATGGCGTGCAGGACGTAATCGCGGTCTGTGAAGATACGCGGGCGGATCGGCCGCAAGACCCGGCGGTGGTCGGGGCCGGGACCGGATCCGGTCAACACCCGCTCGGCGAAGGGGTTGTATGTGAAAACTCCCCCGGTGCCGATCAGGAGCGGTGTCTGGGTCATGTCCTTGCCGGACACCAGGTCCACCGTCCCTCCGCTGGAAAAATACGGCTCGGCGCTGCCGACATGGCGCTGGATGGCGATGTCGACGGCGGTGCGGGCCATCACCGCATCGGCGGCGAATTGCCAGTCACAGCCGGGGACGCGGCCGGTCTCGGCACTCACGGCGGCGACGAAGTCCAGAACCTCCGCCCGGTCGGCATCGATCTCCGGGAAGGTGGCGGCAAAATCCTCCCAGAATCGGTCCGCCCCGGCGCGCGCCAGGATGGTCCGCGCGTTGAAGCGCAGCCCGAGATCGCCTTCCACCGTGCGCTTGGAATGGGGCTCCGGCAAGGAGGCGGGAATCATATCCTTGCCCCGGGGCTGGCCGTCGCCGATGGAATAGACATCGGTGGTGGCGCCGCCGACATCCACCAGCATCAACTCGCCGCAGCCGGGGATGCCGTCAAGGCCCTCGGCCCCCAGTTCGGCCGCCTTCTGCACCGCCATCGGGGTCGGCAGCACCACCGGGACATGATCCTTGATGCGGTCGAGGCCCTTGGCGTCGGTGATCCGCTGCATGAACAGTTCGCGGATCGCCGCCTGGGCGGCCCGCGGCCGGACGATACCGGCGGCCGGCATGACGTTGTCGACGATGATCACATCCTTGCCCGCGGCCCCGAAGGCCCGGGCGATGTCGCCGGCGGCCCGCGCATTCCCGGCCGCGATGACCGGTACCATTAGGGGCGCGCGGGCGATCCGTGCCGCGTTATGGACGATGGTTGCCCGATCGCCGCCATCGGTGCCGCCGGTCAGCAGCACCATGTCCGGCTCGAGCGCTTCGATCTCCGCCATGGCGTCGTCGTTCAGCTTGAAACCAAAGGTGCCGACGACCTTGGCGCCGGCGCCGAGGGCCGCGGCATTGGCGGCCTGGACGGTCAATCCGGGGACCAGCCCCACCACCACGATCTTGAGGCCGCCGGCGGCGCTGCTCGATGCCCGCACGAAAACGCGCTCAAGCCCATCAAGGTCGTCCCGCGGCAGGCCGGAAAGCTCGGGCGATACGGTCCTGAGTTGGCTCAGCGCCGCGAGCAGCCCGTCGGTGACGTCCCGGTCGATGGTGGACGGCGATTGGGCGCGGCCGATCAGCCGCGGCCTGTCGATGTCCACCGCCGTCACCTTCGTGAAGGTGGACCCGAAATCGATGAGCAGAGCCAGGGACGTCACGGCGTGCCCCCTGTTGTCCCATGGCGGGGAGCCTGCCCGCACGCCGCGGCGCGCCCGCTCGCGGATATCCCCACCCCGGCCATCAATAGGCCAGCCGGTTGAAAAAGCGCAGGCGCGACACGATCGCTATCAAGCCGGTCAGAACCACGACGATGACGCTGAGTGCCGCCACCCCGCCGTAGCTGGTGCCTTCCTGCCAACGCGCCCAGATCAGCGAAGCCAGCATGATATTGGCCGGCGTCATGAGCATCACCGCCAGCGTCGCCTCGCGCAGGGAATGGACAGCCGTCCACATCCAGCCGTTCATGAAGGACGGAAACATCAGTGGCAAGGTGATCCGCAGGAAGGTCTGCCAGCGCGAGGCGCTCGATACCTCCGATGCCTCTTCCAGTTCCTTGTGGATCTGGATCACGGCGCCGCCCATGAGACGGGTGCAATAGGTCAGATACCGGGTGGTGAAGCCGATCACCAGGATCCAGATCGTGCCGTAGATCACCTGCAAGGCGGGAATCGAAAGGTAGACGAACACCAGCGCCAGGCCGAAGACGATGGTCGGAACCGCCAGGTTGATGAATGTCAGGAAATCCGGCAGGGCGCCGCCGCGATACTGGCCCCGGGCCGCGTTCCAGGCAATCAGGGTGCTGAGCAGCATGGTGGCGGTTGCCACGATGGGGGCAATCAAAAGGGTATTGAACAAGGCCAGATGGAACTGGCTCAGTTCGATCAGTTCGCTGTAGTGCTCCAGGCTGACCCGCGCCAGGGCCTTGATGGAGGGGATCACATAGAACGGCTGCAGGCTGACCCAGAGCAGCGCCAGCATGGGCAGCACCGCGGCCAGCAGCAGATAGACGCCGACCCCGCCGAGGGCGGCGTATTTCCATTTGCCGAGGTGGAACCGCCGTGGCCGGTATCCCTTGCCCGTCACCACGGCGAACTTTTCGCCGCTGCGCACCACCCGGCGATAGATGACGATCAGCAGCAGGGCGACGAACAACAGAAGAAGCGAATAGGTGCCGGCGAGGCCGAATTCCGGAAGGCCGTGGGTGGGGTGGGTGGCAAGGTAGATCTTGGTGCTGAAGACATGGATTTCCGCGTTGATGCCGAGGATCGCGGGAATCTGGAAATCGTCCAGGCCGGCGGCGAAGAAATAGATGAAGGCCGCCAGCAGGGAGGGCTTCAGCAACGGCATGGTGATGAATCGCTGGGTCTTGGTCCAGTGGGCGCCGGAAAGCTCGCTGGCCTCTTCCAGGGCCGGGTCGAAATTGCGGAAGGCGCCGGCGATCATCAGTGCCACCGATGGCACGTGGGACAGGGCGCTGACGAATATGATGCCGGTGAGGGAGTAGATATTGAGCGGCCCAAGGGGGCCCTCCAGGGCGAAAATATCGCGAATGAACGAATTGAGCAGGCCGTTGGTGGGATTGCCCAGCATCGACCAGCCGATCGCCTTGACCATTCCGGGAATGGCGATCGGCAACAGGACCAGGCCGAAGATCAGATTGCGCGCCGGAAGGTCCGTGCGTTCGATCAGCCAGACCAGGGCCGCGGCCAGCGCCATGGAGACCACCACCGTGGCAAAGGCGTAGACCAGGCTGTTTTGGAACAGGATGAAGGTGTCCGGGTCGCTGAACACCAGCATGTAGTTGTCCAGCGTCCAGGGACTGGGCTCGAGCGGGAGCGTGTCGCCCGTCGACTTGAAGGTCGAAACCACCAGCAGGATCAGCGGCGGCAGG
>JAOTVC010000019.1 GCA_029863585.1 Alphaproteobacteria bacterium
GGGCCCGCCTTCGTCGAAGGCGGCGTGGTGGACAAGGGCGCGCTGTTGATCGTCGTCGATCCGTTCGACTATGAGAACCTGCGCGACGAACGCAAGGCGCAGCTCGCCGAAGCGCGGGCGCGCCTTGACGAGATCGAGGCCGAGCGGGACGCTGCCCGCAAGCTGGTCACGCGGGATCAGGAACAGGTGGACCTGCGCCGCCGCGATGTCGAGCGTCGGGAGCGGCTGGCCGCCCGCGGCGTGACCTCGGAAAAAGCGCTCGACGATGCCCGCCTGGCACTGTCCGAGGCGCGCGCGCACCTGATCGAACGCCAGCGCAACATCGCCCAGTCCGGCGCCCGCATCGAACAACAGAAAGCCGTTATCGCCCGGCTGCAAGTGCAGGTGCGCCAGGCCGAGCGGGACCTCGAGCAGACCCGTCTGGTCGCTCCCTTCGAAGGGTTCCTTACCGATGTCTCGATCGAGATCGGCAAGCGGGTAAGCCGCACTGACCGGGTGGCGCGGCTGATCGATGCGCGCCGGCTCGAGGTGCGTTTTCCGTTGTCGAATGAGAATTTCGGGCGCCTGCTGGCGGCCGGTGATTGGCGCGGGCGTAAGATCCGGGCGGTGTGGACGGCGGGCGATCTGGTCCGTACCTTCACCGCTACGATCGACCGCATCCAGGGCGAGGTCGATGCCGCCAAGGGCGGCGTGGACCTGTTTGCCCGCATCGACGGCGCCGGTCCGGACATGCCGCTCCGGCCGGGCGCCTTCGTCGAGGTGTGGTTCAAGGAAAAGCGCTACCAGAAGCTGGTGCGTATCCCCGAAGGCGCGCTGCATCCGGGCTCCACCGTCTTCCTGGCCCATGACGGCCGCCTCAAGGCCCAGAAGATCGAGGTGGTGGCGCGCAGCGGCAACGACATCTTCATCCGCGGCCAGTTCGATCCCGATGCCGAAGTGGTGGTCACCAGGTTCCCCGAGATGGCGCCGGGCATGAAGATCAGGGTGCGCTGATGGACGGGCGCGGGGTGATCCATCTTTTCGTCCGTCACCCGACGGCGGCCAACCTGCTGATGGTCCTGATCATCCTGCTGGGCGTGTTCTCCTTGAGCCGCCTGAACATCCAGTTCTTCCCCGATTTCGGGATCGACTGGGTGACGGTCGAGGTGGAGTGGCCGGGCGCCTCGGCCGACGACGTGGATAGCACAATCGTCCAGGCCATCGAGCCCGAGGTGCGGTTCGTGGACGGGGTCAAGCGGGTCATTTCCTCGTCCTTCGAGGGGCGCGCCTCGATCGCCGTCGAATTCCATGCGGGCACCGACATGCAGGCCGCGCTGGCCAATGTCGAGACCGGGGTGGGGCAGGTGAAGACCCTGCCCGAAGACAGCCTGAAGCCGGTCATCCGCCGGGTGGTGCGTTACGACACCATCGCGCGATTGGTGATCAGCGGCCCCTATTCGGAGGCGACCCTGAAGGCGATCGCCAAGAACATTCGCGACGGGCTCTTGAACCGGGGCATCCAGAAGGTCGACATGTTCGGCGCGCGGGACGAGGAAATCTGGGCGGAGATCAGGCCGGAAACCTTGCTGCGTCTGGACCTCACCCTGGCCGATATCGCCGCCCGCATCCGCGAAACCTCGCGCGACCTGCCGTCGGGCAGCGTCCGGGGCGCGGCGGAAAAGCAGATCAGAAGCCTCGGCCTCATCAAGGAGGCGGGGCGGCTGGGCGAGGTCGAGATCAAGGCCCTGCCGGGCGGCGACAAGGTGTTGCTGCGCGATATCGCCAGCCTGTCCGAACGCTTCGATCCCGATGACGCCCAAGCGCTGCGTGACGGCAAGCCCGTCGTCGAGCTTCACGTCCAGCGGGCGGTCAATGCCGATGCCCTGCAGCAGGCCAAGGTGATGAACGCCTATATGGCCGAGATCAAGGAGCAGCTGCCGCCGGACATCATGATCGTGAAGCACGCCGTGGCGGCCGACCTGATCCGCGGCCGCATCGACCTGCTGCTGCGCAACGGCATTTCCGGCCTCGTCCTGGTGGTGGCGATCTTGTTCGTCTTCCTCAACACCCGGGTCGCATTCTGGGTGGCGGCGGGCATTCCGATCTCGCTCATGGCGACCATGACGATCATGCTGGCGACCGGCCAGAGCATCAATATGATCAGCCTGTTCGGGATGATCATGGCCATCGGCATCGTGGTGGACGAGGCCATCGTCGTCGGCGAACATGGGGAACACCGCTTGCGGTCGGGGATGCAGCCGCTGGCCGCGGCGGAAGCCGGGGCGGTGCGCATGGCGGCGCCGGTGATGGCATCGGCGCTGACCACGATTGCCGCTTTCACGCCGCTGTTCGTGATCGGCGATATCATCGGCGTCATCATCGGCGCCATCCCGCTGGTGATCGTGACCATGATCGCCGCCAGCGTGCTGGAATGTTTCCTGATCCTGCCGGCCCACCTGCGCGGCGCGTTCGGCCGCGCCCTCACCAGCCGTCACGGGATCCGCGCGCGGTTCGATGCGGCCTTCGATCATTTCCGCGACAATGTGTTCCGGCGCGCCGTCGCCGCTTCCATTCGCTGGCGCTACATGACCGTGTCCTGCGCAGTTGCGGCGCTGCTGCTGTCGGCCGGCCTGATCCAGGGCGGGCGGGTCAATTTCCAATTCTTCCCGACGCCCGAATCCGACCGCATCCATGCCAATGTGGAGATGTCGGCCGGCACCCCAAGGGAACGCACCGGGGCGGTGGTGGAGGAAATCGAGCGGGCGGCCAAGGCCGCGGAAAAGGCCCTGACCGGCGGCAAGGGCGGCTTGATCCACGTTACCATCGCCAAGCTCGGGTCCCAGGTGGGGCGCCAGGACGCGAGTCCCGCCAGCGGCGACAGTATCGGCGGCGTGACCTTGGAACTGGAGCCGTCCGACGCGCGCACCGTGCGCACAAAGGCCATGATCGAGCAGTGGCGCGCGGAGATCAGGCCCATGGCGGGGGTGGAGACCCTGACCGTGGTGGGCGAGAGCGGCGGCCCGCCGGGGCGCGAGATCGACATCCGGCTTTCGGGCAAGGACACCACGGCGCTGAAACAGGCGGCCAAGGAAACCAAGGCTCTGCTGGCGCGGTATTCCGGGGTCAGCGACATCGAGGACGATCTTCCCTTCGGCAAGACCGAAGAGATCCTGAGCGTCACCCCTCGGGGCCGGGCGCTCGGATTCACGACCCAAACCGTCGCCACCCAGGTCCGCGATGCGTTCCAGGGTGCCGTCGCCACGCGGTTTGCCCGGGGCGATGAAGAGGTGCTGGTGCGGGTCCAGTTCCCGCGCACAAAGGCGGACGCGGCGGCGCTCGACCGGCTCTACCTGCGCGCGCCGGGCGGCGCCGAGGTCGCGCTCAGCGAGGTGGTGGAGCGCAAGATCAAGCGCGGCTTTTCGCGCATCAAGCGTCAGGACGGGGTGCGCCAGGTGGCGGTGACGGCGGAGGTCGACGAAGGCGTCACCGCCAACAACACGGTCCTCGACGCCTTGGAAAAGGACGGCATCCGCGACATTGCCGCGCGCCACGGGGCGGAAGTCAGCTACGCCGGCAAGGCAGAGGAACAGCAGCGGACGCTCGCCGACATGAAGATGGGACTGATGATCGCCTTGGTCACGATCTACATCATCCTGGCCTGGGTGTTCGCGTCCTTCACGCGGCCGGTGGTGGTGATGCTGATCATTCCGTTCGGGCTGATCGGCGCGGTGGTCGGCCACTGGATCCTGGGATACGACCTGACCATCCTCAGCCTCATCGCCCTGGTCGGCCTGGCGGGCATCGTGGTCAACGACTCGATCATCCTTGTCAGCACCATCGATGAGCGCATCGGAGGCGGCGAGCCGCTGCATGAGGCCATTCTCAACGGATCGCGGGACCGGCTGCGCGCCGTGATCCTGACGTCCGCGACCACCATCGGCGGGTTGTTGCCGCTTCTGTTCGAGCGCAGCTTTCAGGCGCAGTTCCTGATCCCCATGGCGCTGACCATCACTTTTGGCCTGGCCGCCGCGACCGTGCTGGTGTTGGTGGTGGTGCCGTCCCTGATCGCCATCCAGGGCGACGCGGGGGCTGCGATAGCCAGATTCCTGGGCCGCCCGGGGGGCGGTGGCAGCGCCAAGGTTCACGATGCCCGACAGCCCGGAGAATAACGCGGCCCGGCTCGACCGCCGCCTGTCGGTCGCCCCGATGATGGACTGGACCGACCGGCATGAACGCTTCTTTCTGCGCCAGATCACCAAACGCACGCTGCTCTATACCGAAATGATCACGACCGGCGCCATTCTGCATGGCGACCGGGAGCGGCTGCTGCAGTTCGATCCGCGTGAGCACCCGGTGGCCCTGCAGGTCGGCGGCGCCAATCCGGATGAATTGTCCGAATGCGCCGGGATCGCGGCCGCACTCGGCTATGACGAGATCAACCTCAATGTCGGCTGCCCGTCGGACCGGGTGCAATCGGGCCGGTTCGGGGCCTGCCTGATGGCGGAGCCCGCGCGGGTCGCCGATTGTGTCGCCGCCATGGCCGGGGCCGGATTGCCGGTGACGGTCAAGTGCCGCATCGGAATCGACGGGCGGGAGGCCTATGAGGACCTCGCGGCGTTCGTTTCCGCCGTGCGCGGCGGCGGGGTGACGTCCTTCGCCGTCCACGCCCGCATCGCCGTGCTGGAAGGCTTGAGCGCCAAGGAAAACCGCGAGATCCCGCCGCTGCGCTATGGCGATGTCTACCGCCTGAAGGCGGACTGCCCGGAGCTCGAGATCGTCCTCAACGGCGGCGTTTCTGACCTGGGTCAGGCGCGGCAACACCTGGATCGCGTCGACGGCGTGATGATCGGCCGTGCGGCCTACCAGAACCCCTGGATGCTGGCGCCAGCCGACGGCACGGTCTTCGGCGTCCCCGGACCGGGGCCGAGCCCCGATGCGGTGATCGCCGCCGTCGCCGATTATGCCGAGGCTCACCTTGCCGCGGGCGGCCGCCTGGCGGAGGTCACCCGCCATATCCTCGGCCTTTTCGTCGGCGTGCCCGGCGCCCGGGCGTGGCGGCGCCATCTTTCGGAAAACGCCCATAAGCCGGGTGCCGGCCTGGAAGTGCTGTTCGACGCCGCCGAAAAGGTCCCGGCCGAGATCCGTTCGGCCCGGGCGGGGGAGGAAAAGCGCCGCTCCCGCGGGGCGGCGCTCAGATAGAGCCCTAGGGCTAACGCCGCCGGAGGGCCCCACACCCGTCAAGAATTCGTCATGCCCCGGGTCGTGGGGATGCACGCATTCGCATGCCTCCGGGGCATCTGTTGGTGCCGAGCCGGACCACGGATCGCTCGGATAAACCGGGCGATGACGGGTTGGGAAGTCGAAATATGCGGTGACCGCGTGATGGGGTGATCGAAGGGTGGGACTTGGGCCCGGATCGCCGCTACCTTCCAGCATTTGCCCCTTTATTAAATATTGCTTTAATTAAGTAAATATTTAAATAAGGCGGCTCCGGCTTTATAAAGATTAACCATTGTGCTTTGGCGGGCCGGGGCGCTTCGGCCGCGGTTCCGCCACCGTCGGGCGAAATCCTTGCCAGGGCGAGAGCGCCGCTGGGGACAGTGTTCCCGGGCTGCGGCATCACTCCCTTCAAAAATACGTCACCCCCCGGCTTGTCCGGGGGGTCTTATGGGCATGGATGCCCCGGACGAGCCGGGGCATGACGGAACAGGGAAGAGTGCGGCCCCTCATCCTGAGCCTGTCGAAGGATGAGAGAGGCGAAAAAAGGCCGCCGGTCAGACGCTGAAGCTTTCGCCGCAGCCGCAGCGCGCGGTTTCGTTGGGATTGCGGAAGACGAAGCCGGATTCGAGCGGCTTGTCCTCGTAATCGATTACCGTGCCGAACAGGTACAGCATGGCCATCGGGTCGATGACGATGGTCACGCCCTTGTCCTCGATCACCTGGTCGGCGGCGCCGATCTCGCGGGCGTAGTCCATCTTATAGGTCTTGCCCGAGCATCCCCCTTCGCCGACGCCGATCCACAGTCCCTTCACGGGCCCGGCGGCGGCCGCGAGAATCTCCTTGGCGCGTTGGGCCGCGGCCTCGGTCAGCACCAGGATGGGGGGACGTTCCTGCGTGTTCGTGGTGTCCGTCATTGCAACACCTCTTTCCTAAATAAAGCCAAGTTCCAGTTTGGCCGCTTCGGACATGCGGTCCGGCGTCCAGGGCGGATCCCACACCAGCTCGATAGTGACGGCCCGCACGCCGGGCACGGTGCCGACCCTGTATTCGACCTCACCGGGCATCGATTCGGCCACCGGGCAGTTGGGGGTGGTCAGCGTCATCACGACCCGCACGTCCCCATCGCCCATCACCTCGACCTCGTAGACCAGGCCGAGCTCGTAGATGTTGACCGGGATTTCCGGGTCGGTGACGGTACAGAGCATCTCGATCACCGCCTGTTTCAGGGCGTCGGAATCGACCGCCGGCTGGGCGGCGTCCGGCGTCTCCCGCCTCTGCGCCTTGGTCTCGGTTTCGGCCTGCGTCTGAGCTTCCAGTGGGGTGGGTTCGTCCATGGCGCTACTCCGTCACCACCGTGTCGTCGGTTCCTTCCAGGGCCGCGTTCATGGTGTGCCAGGCCAAGGTCGCGCATTTGACCCGCATGGGATAGCCGCGCACGCCCGCCAGCACGTTGAGCTTGTCGAGCGCCTCATCCAGCGGTTCGTCCTTGTCCGCCGTGACCAGCTGGTGGAAGCACTCGAACATCGCTTTCGCTTGCTCTTCCGTCTTGCCCTTCACCAGTTCCGTCATCAGCGAAGCCGAAGCGGTGGAGATGGCGCAGCCCCGGCCCTCGAAGCTCACGTCCTTGACAATCCCGTCCTCCACCAGGGCATAGACGGTGAACTTGTCGCCGCACAGCGGATTGTTGCCCTTGGCCTCGCGATTGGACGGCTCGTGATGGCCGAAATTCCGCGGACTGCGGGAATGATCCAGGATCACTTCCTGATAGAGATCACGCAAATCTGACATTAGCCGAACAGCTCCCGTACCTCGCCAAGCGCCGCAACCAGCGCATCGATATCGTCGCGGCTGGAATAGGCCCCGAAGGAGGCCCGCACCGTCGCCGCGACGTCGAAATGATCCATCACCGGCTGGGCGCAATGGTGGCCCGTGCGCACCGCGACGCCTTGCTGGTCCAGGATGGTGCCGACGTCATGGGGATGGGCGTAATCCAGCACGAAGGAGATCACCGCCGCCTTGTCCGGCGCCGTGCCGATCAGACGCACGCCCGGCACCTCCATCAGGCGTTCGGTGCCGTAAGCCAGGAGGTCGGCCTCATGAGCGGCGAGCCCTTCATGATCGAGGGCCGCAAACCAGTCGATAGCCGCGCCCAAGCCGATGGTGCCGGCGATGTTGGGGGTGCCGGCCTCGAACTTGTGGGGAGGGGCGGCATATTCGGTCTTCTCGAAAGTGACGGATAGGATCATGTCGCCGCCGCCCATCCATGGCGGCAGGTCGGCCAGCAAATCGCTGCGGCAATAAAGGGCGCCGGTGCCCGTCGGCCCATAGAGCTTGTGCCCGGAAAAAGCATAGAAATCGCATCCCAGGGCGCGCACGTCGGTGGGCAGATGGGGGATGCCCTGGGCGCCGTCGACCAGCACCAGGGCGCCCGCGTCATGGGCCAGCGGAATGATCCTGTCCAGGGGCAAGATCGTGCCGAGCGCGTTGGACACCTGGGTCACGGCGACCAGCTTGGTGCGCGGGCCCAACAGCTTCTCGAATTCTTCCATGATCAGCGCGCCGTCGGCGTCGAACGGGACGACTTTCAGGACGATCCCTTTCTCGTCGCGCAGCATCTGCCAGGGCACGATGTTGGAGTGATGCTCCATCTCCGTGATCAGCACTTCGTCACCGGGCCCGAGATTGGCCCGGCCCCAGCTCTGGGCCACCAGGTTGATGCCCTCGGTGGTGCCGCTGGTGAAAACGATTTCGTCGTCACGGGCGGCGTTGATCAGCCCTTTGGTCTTGCCGCGAACGGCTTCATAGGCGGCC
Source organism: Alphaproteobacteria bacterium (assembly GCA_029863585.1). Lineage (GTDB taxonomy): Bacteria > Pseudomonadota > Alphaproteobacteria > SMXQ01 > SMXQ01 > SMXQ01. The sequence goes on from JAOTVC010000019.1 coordinate 8,011, forward strand.
GAGGCGCGCTCCGACAGCTCGTAGACGCCACGATGGACGTTGGCGTACTGGCGGGCATAGGTGTCGCTGACCGCGTCGATCACGATCTGCGGCTTCTGCGCCGAGGCGGCGGAATCGAGGAACGCCAGCGGCTTGCCGTGGGACGGTTGCTTAAGGATGGGGAACTGGTCCCGCACGGCCGCCAGGTCGAAGCGGGCGGCGTCATTGGGGCGCGGCGCGGTGTCAGGCATGGCCGTCTCCCGTGCCGCGGTCCTGCCAGTTGGCAACACAGGCCGAAAGGTACGCCCCGACGATGCCGCGGTCGAAGCTGTCGATCACGTCGCCGGCGAAGCCGGCGATCAATAGCCGGCGCGCTTCGGCCTCGGGCACGCCGCGCGCCATCAGGTAGAACAGCGCATCATCGTCCAGATCGCCCACGGTCGCGCCATGGGCGCATTTCACATCGTCGGCGAGGATCTCGAGCTCCGGCTTGGTGTCGGCGGCGGCGCGATCGGACAGCAGCAGCGCCTGGCTCTTCTGCCGGGCATCGGTATGAAGCGCATGGGGGGCGACGCGGATCAGGCCCTGGAAGACGCCATGGGCATGATCGTCCAAGACACCCTTGAACAGTTCCTCCGTCGTGCAGCCGGGGACGGCGTGATCGACGCGCGTGGTGTGGTCGAGCAGCTGGCGCCCGCGCCCGAGATAGGCACCCATCAGGCGCGCATGACCGTCAGGTGCGGCGAAGGAAAGGTCGGTTTCCTGGCGCGAGACCTCCGCCCCCATGGCCAGGGCAAAGCCCGCGTAAACGGCTTCGCCGGCGACCGACACGACGGCCCGTGCCGCATGTACGGTCTTGAGGCTTTCATCCTGCACGCGGGCGTGGGTGAGGGCGGCGCCCTCGGCCAGGGATATGTCGGTGACGGCGCTGGTGAACCCGGCTCCCGCCGCATCGGCGGCGTTGCCATAGGTCTCGACCACCTGCGCCCGGGCACCGGTGCCCAAGAGGATCAGATTGCGGATATGGCACGCCCGGTTGGCGGTGCCGGAGGCGAGGAAGACCAGGTGGATCGGCTGGTCCAGCGCCGCGCCGTCGGCCAGGCGGATCACCGCGCCGTCGGCCATGAAGGCGGCGTTGAGATCCCACAGCGAGCCGGCGGGGTCAGAGGCCTGGCTGAGCCGGCCTTGGAGGGCGCCGGGATCGTTTGCCAGGGCCGTGGCCATGGTGGTGACGCTGACGCCCTCGGCCGGGCGAGAAATTTCGGAGAGGCCTTCATCGAAGCGCCCGTCGACGAATGTGATGCGCGCCGCGGTTTCCGTTAACTCGGGTAGGGCGTCGGGCGCCCCCCCGGCCTGGGGGCCCGGCGCGAAGGGGGCACGTTCAAGGGCGGCAAGGGTGGTGAACTTCCAGGCTTCCAGCCTGCGGCTCGGCAGGCCCGCGTCCTTGAAGCGCCCGAGGGCGTCGGCGCGCAGGCGCTCGAGCCAATCGAGGCCGGCGCCGGGCAGGCCTGAGCGCAGCGCATCGAAGGCCCGGAGATGGGCTTGGGCGGTGTTCAGGGTTTCGGTCGCGCTTTCGGTCATGACGTCGGCGCCTCAGGCGGCGCTCTTCTCCCCGGTGAAGGCGGCGTAGCCGTTTGCCTCCAACTCCAGCGCCAGCTCCTTGCCGCCCGAGGCCACGATCCGGCCCTTGGCCAGCACATGGATATGATCGGGCACGATGTGGTTGAGCAGGCGTTGGTAATGGGTGATCACCAGCATCGAGCGGTCAGGCGCGCGCAGCCGGTTGACTCCGTCGGCGACGATTCTGAGCGCATCGATATCGAGCCCGGAATCGGTTTCGTCCAGGATCGCCAGGGTGGGTTCCAGCATCGCCATCTGGAACACTTCGTTGCGCTTTTTTTCGCCGCCGGAAAAGCCCACATTGATGGGGCGGGAGAGGAATTCCTGATCCATCTCAAGCTCGGCCAGTTCCACCTTGGCGCGCTTGAGGAAGTCCATGGCATCGAGCTCGGGCTCGCCGCGCCCCCGGCGCTGGGCGTTGACCGCGGCCTTGAGGAACACCGAATTGGCGACGCCCGGGATTTCCACCGGGTACTGGAAGGCGAGGAAGATGCCTGCCTGGGCGCGTTCGTCGGGGGCGAGGGCCAACAGGTCCTGGCCCTTGTAGACGACTTCGCCCGCCGTCACCTCGTAGCCCTCGCGTCCGGCCAGCACGTAGGACAGGGTCGACTTGCCCGATCCGTTGGGACCCATCATCGCATGCACCTCGCCGGCGGGCAGGGTCAGGCTCAGCCCCTTGAGGATTTCCGTGCCGCCGACGGTGGCGTGGAGGTTGCGGATTTCGAGGATGTTTTCGCTCATCTGATCTAACCGACGCTGCCTTCCAGACTGATGCCGAGGAGCTTCTGGGCCTCCACGGCGAATTCCATGGGAAGCTTCTGCATCACTTCCTTGCAGAAGCCGTTGACGATCAGCGACACCGCGTCCTCGGTGCCGAGCCCCCGGGCCTGGCAATAGAACAGCTGGTCGTCGGAGATTTTCGACGCGCTCGCCTCGTGCTCGACCCGGGCCGAGCGGTTGCGGACCTGGATATAGGGCACCGTGTGGCCGCCGCAATCCTCGCCGATCAGCAGCGAATCGCACTGGGTGTAGTTGCGCGCGTTGTCCGCCTTCGGGTTGACCCGCACCAGGCCGCGATAGGTGTTCTGGGAATGGCCCGCCGAGATGCCCTTGGAGATGATGGTCGACGACGTATTGGGCGCCAGGTGGATCATCTTGGTGCCGGTGTCGGCCTGCTGGCGGTTGTTGGTGACGGCGACGGAATAGAACTCGCCGACCGATCCTTCCGCTTCCAGCAGGACCGAGGGGTATTTCCAGGTGATGGCCGAGCCGGTCTCCACCTGGGTCCAGGAGATCTTGGCGTTGCGCCCACGGCAGGCGCCGCGCTTGGTGACGAAGTTGTAGATGCCGCCCTTGCCCTCGGCGTTGCCGGGATACCAGTTCTGCACAGTCGAATATTTGATCTCCGCGTCTTCCAGGGCGACCAGCTCGACCACCGCGGCATGAAGCTGGTTCTCGTCGCGCATCGGCGCCGTGCAGCCCTCCAGGTAGCTGACGTAGCTGCCCGGCGCCGCGACGATCAGGGTGCGCTCGAACTGCCCGGTTTCGGCGGCGTTGATGCGGAAATAGGTCGAGAGCTCCATGGGGCAGCGCACCCCCTCGGGGATGTAGACGAAGGAGCCGTCGGAAAACACCGCGGAGTTGAGACAGGCGTAGAAATTGTCGCCCTGGGGCACCACCGAGCCGAGATACCGGCGCACCAGGTCGGGATGCTCGCGCACGGCTTCCGAGAAGGAACAGAAGATGATGCCTAGCTCGCCCAGCTTCGCCTTGTAGGTCGTCGCGACCGAGATGGAATCGAACACCGCGTCGACGGCGACGCCGGCCAGAACTTCCTGTTCGCGTAGCGGGATGCCGAGCTTCTCGTAGGTTTCGAGTAGCTCCGGATCGACCTCGTCGAGGCTCTTGGGCCCGTCGTCCTTGGACTTGGGCGCGGAATAGTAGCGGATGTCCTGGAAATCGATGGGCGGATGGTGGATCCGCGCCCAGGTCGGCTCATGGCCCGCCATGGCCTGCCATTTGGCGTAGGATTCGAGGCGCCAGTCGAGCAGCCATTCCGGCTCCCCCTTCTTGGCGGAGATGAGCCGGATGACGTCCTCGTTAAGGCCCTTGGGGATGGTGTCCTCTTCAAGTTCGGTGATGAAGCCGAACTTGTATTCGCCCTCGGTCAGGGTGCGGACTTCATCCATCGGTTCCGGGGTGCTCATGGGTTCCAATTCGTCCTTCAGGCGGTGCGCGTGGTTTCGTGGCTTTCGCGGGCGGGTGCGGCGAACTGGGCGGGCGTGCCCATCAATTCGGCCAAGGACACCTCCGACAAGGCGCGCTCCACCGCCTCGTTGATCTTGTGCCAGCCGGCGCGGCTCGGGCACAGGGTCTCGACGGTGCAGATGTCGGCTGAGCGGTCGACGCACTGGGTCAGGGCGATCGGGCCGTCTATGGCGGCAATGATCTGGGCCACCGTGATGCGCTCGGGCGTGGCGGCCAGACGATAGCCGCCCTTGGCCCCGCGCACGCTGGAAACGACGCCGTCGCGCGCCAGGGTCGCCAACACCTTGCTGACCGTGGGGACGGGAAGGCCGGTGCGGGCCGCAAGGCCGATCGCGGTATGGACTCCCTTGGCGTCCGACCCCATCTGGGTCAGCAAGACGACGGCGTAGTCCGCCAAACGGCTGAGCTTGATCATCGATTCAATCCACTGCGGGGAACCCGCCCCGGCTCCATTAAAGGCGACCAATTTCGTCTGGATTAGAAATCGTGCATCCACGGGCCAAAGTCAACCCCGTTTGTCAGGATTAGGGACGTTTCTTTCTTTAAATCAGTCCTCTAGGCCGATTGAAAAAAACCCACGAGGGCCGAATGCCGCTCAAAGTCGTCCGTTGATCGGGGGGTCCGGTCCCGGCCGAGGCTGCCGACGACCTATTCTCATGGCCTTGGGACCCAGGGCCGATTCGCTTGCTTGGCAATTCGAGCAAGAATGAACTTCTTGGTTCCCGCGATGGATCCAATTGTTCCACCGAGGTCGTAAATCACGGGGTTTTCAACAGCCTCGGCGAGAGCGGGCATCGTGGACAGGGGGGCGGAGCGGTCGGGCGGGGCAGGGCCCGGTTCGCGCTCCTGGTCGGATGCCGTCCCGGACCGCGCGGCTAGGCGGCCAGAGAGCCAGGGCTTCCGGAGGGATTGGCCGGTTTAGGCGTTGGACCGGGACCGCGAGAGGGACTTGAAACTGATGAGCCGCTCGGCGCCCTCGTCCCACAGCGCCAGGAACACGCAGCGGGCACTGTCGCGCAATGTGATGCGGCCGACCTCCTGCAGTTCCGGGTTTTCCCGCAAGCATTCCCGCAGGCGATAGTTGGGGATCCGGCTTGACAGGTGGTGAATGTGGTGGATGCCGATATCCGCCGTCAGCCAGCCAAGGACGTCCGGCAGGTCGTAGAAGGAACTGCCCTGGATCGCCGCTTCGTCGAAGTCCCACTCTCCATTGCGGCGCCATGAGGTGCCTTCGAACTGGTGTTGGATGTAGAACAGCCACACCCCGGCCACCGACGACATGAAGACGATGGGACCTTGCACCATCAGGGCCTCGGTAAACCCCAGCCAAAAGCCGAGGCCGATGATCGCGCCGGCGATCACCAGGTTGGTTATCAGCACGCTGGGCAAGGCCCCGAGCTGCAGGCGCAACATGTCGAGGGGCAGCCGGAATTTGATCACGAAAAGGTACAACGGACCAAGACCGAACAGCACGATGGGGCTTCGGTAGATCCGATAGGCCAGGCGCTTCCACCGCGACAGCGCCAGGTATTCGCGCACCGTCAGAACATGGAGGTCCCCGATGCCGCGCTTGTCGAGATTTCCGGACGTGGCGTGGTGAATGTTGTGGGCCCGCCGCCAGTAGCCGTGCGGCGTCAATGTCAGCATGCCGATGGCATGCCCCAAGAGATCGTTGAGCCGTCGCGATCGGAAGTACGACCGGTGGCCGCAATCGTGCTGGATCATGAAGAGCCGCACCAGGAAGGCGGAGGCAGGCAGGGACAACAGGAGCGTCAGCCAATAGGCCTTATGGACGGTCAGGGCCATCGCCATCCAAAGGGCGGCAAGGGGAAGGACCGTGCTGAGAAGCTGCAGGGCGCTCCGCCGAAAATCGGGCGTGGCGTAGCGGCCGGCGATACGCAGCCGGCGGCGGGAGTTGGAAAGTGAAGCCGAGTTCCGTGTTTCTGGCACTTAATCTCTATCTGTCGGTGGCACTCGAAGCTGAGCCTTGCAAAGGAAATTGGTGCTTGGGATAGGCTTTTGGCAGAACCGGACCCGGTATGGCTCGTCTTGAAGACGGGCTTCTTAGCACAATTCCCCGCAATAGCGAGCAACATTCCGGAGCATCACGTCCCTTGGTTAACACCTCGTTAACAGCGGGAATTGAATTGGCACGGCTCGATCGATGCCGGAGCGGGTTCGCCGGTCCTCTTCTGCCGCCCGGATCGGCCGGTCATTCGGCGCCCGTCCCGGGGGAACCGTGCTTGGGTAGCCGTGGTGTTGCAGCCGCGGCCGTGGGGCGGCGCGACAATCAGCTTGCAATTGGCGGCGGGAAGGCCCATATAGCCCTCTGTGACGGCTCCGCAGCCGGTTTAGAATTGGTCTCGCCCAAAGGCGGTTGGAACTTTCCCCTGAAATCGTTGTGCGGTCTTTCACCCCGGACGCAGTGTCGTTCCGGGCCCTAATGACTCATGAAAGCAAAACGATGACCAAAGGTACCGTAAAATTTTTCAACGCCACGCGCGGCTTCGGATTCATCTCTCCCGAAGATGGATCGAAGGATGTTTTCGTCCATATCTCCGCCGTGGAGCAGGCCGGCATGTCCGCGCTCACGGAGGGTCAGACCGTGACCTTCGACGTTCAGCCCGATGCCCGCGGCCCCAAGGCCGTGAACCTGCAGGACGACTGACGACATAAAAGAGGCGATTTCGCCTCGCCCGATCTCCCGCAGTTGCGCAAGGCGCCTTACAACGAAGCGCTCCACTGCGGGAAATCCAGCTTTTTTCATCCCCGTTGTTTCCAGTTGCGCGTGGAAGCGGCAACAGCGCCCGGTATGGCGCGTGTCGGCTCGGCCCGGTGTCGGGCGCCCGCGTGCACGCCCGCGTAGAAAGAATCAGACTATTGAAAAATCATCCCAGTTTTTCCGAACTTGGCATCGCCGAACCCCTGTGTCGGGTCCTGGCCGCCAGGAACTACATGACCCCGACGCCCATTCAGGCGCGGGCCATTCCCATTCTGCTGCAAGGCCGCGACATTCTGGGTATTGCCCAGACCGGCACCGGCAAGACCGCCGCATTCGCGCTGCCCGTGTTGCAGCATCTCTCGAACGGGCAGCGCCGCTCCGGCCCGCGCGCCCTCGTCCTCGCGCCAACCCGCGAACTAGCGATCCAGATCGCCGACGGTTTCAAGGCCTACGGCGCGCCCACCAAGCTGCGGCTGGTCATGGTCTATGGCGGTGTCTCGCCGCGCGGCCAGATCGATAAATTGCGCCGCGGCGTCGACATCATCGTCGCCACCCCCGGCCGGCTGGTGGATCTCATGAACCAGGGACATGTCGCACTCGGCGATATCGAGTGCCTGGTCCTGGACGAGGCGGACCGGATGCTCGACATGGGGTTTATCCGCGACATGCGTAAAATCGTCGCCGCGGTCCCCGACCAGCGCCAATCGCTGCTGTTTTCCGCAACCATGCCGTCCGAGATCGAGCGGCTCGCCAGGGACATGCTGCACAACCCCGTTCGGATCGATATCGCCCCCAAGGTGGTCACGATCGAATCGATCCGGCAAAGCGTCCATTTCGTCGATCAGCGCGCGAAACTCGGTTTCTTGTGTGACTTGATGGATGACGAGGACCTGTCGCGGGTGATCGTGTTTACCCGCACCAAGCGCCGTGCCGACGTCGTCGCGCAAGTCCTAGCCAAGGCCGGGATTGCCGCCCAGGCCATCCACGGCAACAAGTCCCAGGGTCAGCGCCAGCGCGCCTTGAACAGTTTCCGCGGCGGTTCCGCCCGCGTTCTGGTCGCCACCGACATCGCCGCGCGCGGGATCGACGTGCCGGGTATCACCCACGTGATCAACTTCGAACTGCCCAACGAGCCGGAAAGCTACGTCCATCGCATCGGCCGCACGGCCCGTGCCGGGGCCGGTGGCGCGGCTGTATCCTTCTGTGACGCAGAAGAATATGCCTACCTGCGCGATATCGAGGCCCTGACCAGGATGCCGATAGCCGTCGCCAGCGGCAAGCGGCCGTCAGGTCCCGTCGCTGCGAAGCCGGCGCGAAACGGCCGGAATGGCCCCAAGCGCCAAAGCAGCCGCCCGCGCCGACAGAGCCGGGCGCGCCGCCGGGCGGCTTGATCGGCGCCTGCGCGTCCTCCGCCGCGCCATTTTCGGATCCTTCGATATGATGAGATGCAAACCATGAGCCGCAAAACACCCAAGGGCAAGAGTGCCGCATTTATGGCCTTCAATGTCGTCTACGAGGACGGCATGGTGACTTCGAACCGGCGGGTCGCAAGCGACCTGCTCGACCAGACCTTCGGCGAACCGCTCGATGATCTGGTTCGCGCCGCCATCGAGGCCCAGGATAACGAGATCGCCAAGCGCGCCGGCCGCCGCCGCGCGGGTATCAAGTCCATCGCCCCGGCCTGAGGTCGGATTCGGCTCGGGGGCGGCCCTCGCGTCAGCCGGGGCCGCCGCCGGGCCCGTCGCCTTCGAGCGCGGCGCTCATGGCGGTCCGGCGGCGCACCGCCCATGCCCAAGCCGACAGGCACACCACCGCACTGACCGCGACCGCGAGCCGTAGCCCGTAGTAATCGGCGAACCATCCCGTCACCACGGCGCCGAAGGCCGGTGAGCCGCGCACGATGATCGAGTAAAGCGCCATCACACGGCCCCTGATCTCGCTCTGCACCGCGTATTGCACCAGGGTCTGGGAGCCGGTTCCCGAAACCGCCGTGGTGAATCCCAGAATGCCGATCGCGGGCAGCGCCAACCAGAAATTTGTGGTGGCCGAAAATGCGATCATCGAGACGCCGACGCCGAGCGAGGTCGTCAGCATCAGGCCCGTGGTGCCGGCGATGCGCCCGCGGCTGGCCAGCCAGCCCACGCCCACCAGGGCCCCGACCCCGAAGGTCGAGCCCAGCCAGGCCAACCCGCTGGCGCCGCGGCCAAAGACCGCATCGGCGAACCCCGGAAGCATTTCGATCATCGGCCTGGAAAACAGGGATATGGCGCATAGCATGACCAGGACCGGGGCGATGCCGGCATGGGACGCCGCATAGCGGAACCCTTCCTTGATCTCAGCCATCATGCCGCCGCGGCTTCCGTGCGTGATCGCCGGGACCTTGCCGAGAAAAAACGGAAAAGACAGGATGTAGAGCAATTCGCCGGCGGCATGGATGGCGAAGGCCGATTCCACGCCCCAGGAAATGATCGCGATGCCGGCCAGCCCGGGCCCGGTGGCCCGCGCGACATTGAAGATTCCCGAAAATAGCGAGATACCCGAGAACAACTCCTCGCGGGGGATCAGCCTGGGCAACAGCGTATGCCGGGCCGAGGCGCCGAACGGGGCGTTGAGGCCGGCAATGATGGAAAGCGCAAGGATGTATTCGATCCGGATCACACCGGCGTAGGTCAGGATCGCCAGGGCGGCGGCCTGGGCGAACTGGATGCACTGATTGATCAGCAGCGGTTTGGCGGGGTTGACGCGGTCGCAGAGCCAGCCCGTGAACGGGCTCATGAAAACCAGCGGCGCCATTTCGACGAAGGCGATGATGCCGAGCCAACTGGGCGCGTGGGTCAATTCCCAGACCAGCCAACCGATGCCGATCTTCTGCATCCAATGGGTGATCATGCTGGGCGTCTGGCCGCCGACGAACCAGGCAAAGCTGGCATGGCGAAAAACGCTGAGCGATAGGGCGAGGTTGGAGTCCCGGAACATGAGGGGCGAAGCTACAGGTTCACGCTGGCGACGGATACCGGGAAAGAAGACACCACCCCGGGGCAGGGGCGCGCCGCGGGTGTCCCGATCGAGGCCCCGCGTCGGCCCCCGGTGCCAAATGTTCGCGAATCGAGGCTCAAGTCGTCGGTGCGTTCAGGTTGCCAGCACCCGTTCGATGTGGCGCGGTTGCTTGCAAAAGAACGCGTCCCCGGTCATCGGTTCCTGTAACTCGATGAAAACGTCCTCCATGGGTTCGTATCTGAAAGCCCGGTAACCGGCGGCGCGGAGGTCATCGAAAAGACCTTGCGCGCTGCCGCCCGCGCGCGCCAGATTCTCCTCGATGACTTCTATCATCATCGCTGGGCCGAACCGCGCAATCGTGTCCTTCGCGCCGGCCAGCATGCGCTGTTCCCAGCCTTCGATATCGACTTTCATGAAGTCGAGCCTGTTGACGCGCTGGTCGCGCACGAACTGGTCGAGCGTCCGTATTTCGACGGTTTCGTGCAGGTATTCCCAGCCCGCCCGGCGCTCCGCCGGGGCACCGCGGTCGGGGAGCAGGAGATGGCTGAGGCCGAACCCGATGCTTCCCGATGGTTTTACGGGAACCGACAATTGCAGCGTCTCCGCGTCATCGCCGAGGCCGAAAGGCAACACGGTGACGTTGCGCAGCCTGTTGAACCGGGTGGCCCGACGCAGAATGGACAGGGCGTAGCTTCCCGGTTCGAACGAATAGACCTGTCCATCGGCAGCCATTTTCGCGAACAGTTTGGTGAACTGGCCGGCATGGGCACCGACATCGAAGACGACGCTGTCGGAACGGATGAAGTTGGAAAGAGGACGCACCAATTCACGGTGATGCTGCTTCAGGCACGCCTTGGAAAAATGTGCCGCCCATGTGATTCGCGCTCTCGGGCTTATTCGCATGTGCCGTTATTCGTCAAGCAGCCGGTGGTCCAACGGAAAATCATGATGCACGGATCGGGCCGTGCCCCCCGACTTTAGACGATCGCCCGCGACCACGGTAGGCCCCCTGAGTGCAGGCGACGGGCGGCGGCGACGGTGCGGTCGGCCCCGCCGCGCGCCGACCCTGCCGTGCACCGCGCCCATGACCGCCAAGGACATGTGGATACCAATACTCGGCTTTCTAGGATCAATCCTGTTCGCCGCGGACCGTTCCCCGTTTGGATCTTCCTTGGCCACTCGATGGCGTTGGAGGGTCGTGACCTCGAAACAAAATGAAATACCCCCAACGAACAAGGAGTCCGTTGGGGGTTTTCGTGGGCGATCGAATGCTGGTTTCTGGACGTCTACACGCTCAATTCGACCGCCTTGTCATCGACTTCGAAGGGTCTAGTCGCCCTGGACGTCGTCGTTGCCCGGGCCACCTTGGATCCTGTCGGATCCTTCGCCGCCTTCAAGCTGGTCATCACCCGGGCCGCCCTGGATTGTGTCGGCGCCAGGGCCCCCTTGGATGCTGTCATCGCCCGGACCGGCATCGATCATGTCGTTGCCCGCGCCGCCCGCCACGCTGTCATCGCCCGGACCCGCTGAAATCGTGTCATTGCCGTTACCGCCGAAAATCTGACCGGCGGCACTGGTGCCGACCATCACGTCGTCGCCGTCGGTGCCACGCAGGGTTCCGGTATAGTCCTTACCGTTGTCCGGTCCGCCGACGACCTTGCCGTTTTAGAGCGGGCATCGGGTCGCCAAGATACCCCTATTCCACCGCGGTCCGGCGGACCGACGGGCCGAGTTGGCATCCTGCCCGGTTCAAATCTACACGTTGTCAAACGGCCAGGGATTTACGAACCGGCCAGGTGACGGTCCAGGAAGGCGAGCGTCCGGGCGCGCGCGATTCGCGTGGCTTCGGGATGGTGGCGCGGCCCCCGCTTTTCATTGTCGAAGCCGTGCACCGCACCGGGATAGACATGAAACGGCACGTCCGGGTAACGGGCGCGGAACAGGGCGATCTTTTCCGGGCTCAGGGCGGTGTCCTTGGCGCCGACATGGCATTCGATGGGACAACGCGCGCCGTCCTCGTCGAGATACCGGACGATCTCGCCGCCGTAATACGACACGGCGCAGGCGAAGTCGCTGCGGCAGGAGGCGAGCCAGGCGAGCGATCCGCCGAAGCAGAAACCGAGGATCCCGACCTTGCCGGCGCCGCCGACCGCATCCCGCGCGGCTTCAAGATCGATCAAGGCCTTGGACCAGTCGTAGTTGCGGTAGAGCTCCTTGGCCCGGCGGTTGCCCTCATCGTCGTATTCGATAATCAGCCCGGGCTCGAGCCGGTCATAAAGGCGTGGCGCGATCGCCAGGTAGCCCTTGGCCGCGTAGTCGTCGACCACGCCGCATAGGTAGCTGTTCACGCCGTACATTTCCTGGGCGATCACCAGCCCGCCCTTAGGCGTGCCCGCGGGCACTGTGCGCCAGGCGCCGAGGGTGTGGCCGTCCGCGGCCGTGATGTCGATCCATGCGCCCATGGGGCCGGCCCTAGAGGTGGTTTGAGCCGCCTTCGCAGGCGATGGTCTGGCCGGTGACGTAATCGCTGGCGGACGACAGCAGGAACAGGATGGTGCCCACCAGGTCTTCGGGTTTCTGCAGACGCGGGATGGCGGCGGTCTCGGCCATCTTTTTCTCGCGCCGCCGCCAGTGCTCCTCCGGCATGATCGCGCCGATGGTTTCGCTCTTGGTCAGGCCCGGGCAGACCGCGTTGACGCAGATGCCGTCTTTGCCCAGGTCATGGCTGATCGAACGAGTGAACCCGACGACCCCCGCCTTGGACGTGGTGTAATGCAGGCGCCCGGTGGTGCCGGTCAGCCAGGTGGAGGAGGAAATGTTGACGATCTTGCCGTGTCCCTGTTTCTTCATCGCCGGGAAGCAGGCCTTGCAGCAATTGAAGATGCCCTTGAGGTTGACCGCCATCAGCCGATCCCATTCGTCTTCGGGGATGGTGGTCCAGTCGTCGCGCTTGGGGATGACGGCATACATGGCGGCGTTGTTGACCAGCCCGTCGATGGCGCCGTAGGTCTGAAGCGCCTTTTCCGCAAGGGCCCGGCAGGCGGCCATGTCGGAGACGTCGGTGGAGACATAGAGGGCGGAGCCGCCTGCCTCTTCGATTTCGGCGGCGAGCGCCCCGCCTTCGTTGTCGGTGATGTCGGCGATCACCACGTTGGCGCCGACTTCGCCCAGCGCCCGCGAATAGACCTTGCCGATGCCCACCGCCCCGCCGGTGACGATGATCGTGCGGCCGCTCAGATCGAACAGCGTCTTCGCTGAAAAGGTCTCACTCATTGTGCTCTCCCTGTTTCCCCATCGTTCTTCCTAGCCCCGATTTCAAACCCCCGCAACTGCGCGTCGACCAGCGGGGAGGGGCGAGGCATATTGACAGTCGCCGCGAAAGGGCGTTGCCTTATACTTCACGCGTTCTCGTTCATTCGGGATGTTGCGGGCAATCGTAGAGCATGGGAAGGGAGAGCTTCATGAAAAGATTGGTGGCTTCTGCCGCGGTTCTGGCCACGGCGTCGGTCGCCGCCCAAGGGGCGTCGGCCGCGGATTTCTATCAGGGCAAGTCGGTCACCGTGACCGTCGGGTCCAGCGCCGGGGGCGGTTACGACGGCTATGCCCGGTTCCTGGCGCGTCATTGGGGCAAGTTCATCCCGGGAAATCCGAAATTCATCGTCAAGAACATGCCCGGCGCCGGCAGCCTCAAGGCGACCAACTTTATCTACAACGTCGCGCCCAAGGACGGGCTGCACGTCGCCGCGATCCAGAACGGTGTCGCCTTCGAGCCCCTGTTCAAGGTGATGGGCAAGGGCCGGGAGGCCAAGTTCGATCCGCTGAAGATCAGCTGGATTGGCGCCACCACCAAGGAGACCTCGGTTATGGTGGTGTGGCACACGACGCCCTTCAAGAGCATCGAAGACGTGCGCAAGACCCGCGTGCTGACCGGCTCGTCAGGGCCCAGCACCAGCTATGCGGTCTATCCCCGGCTGATGAACGCGACCATGGGCACCAACATCCGGGTGGTCATGGGCTATAACGGGACGTCGGGAATCACCCTGGCGCTGGAACGCGGCGAGCTCCAGGCCATGACCGGCTGGGACTATTCCTCGCTGGCCAGCCGCAAGGGCGACTGGCTGAAGGACGGTAAGGTCCGCGTCCTGGTGCAGTTCGCCAGGAAGAAGCATCCCAAGATGCCCGACGTGCCGCTGGCCAGCGAATTCACCACCACCAAGGTGAACCGGGACGTGCTGAACCTGATCGCCGAGCGTCAGGAGATCGGCCGGCCCTATGTTGCACCGCCCGACGTGCCGGCCGACCGCCTTAAGCTGCTCCGGGCGTCCTACCAGACGATGCTGAAGGCGCCTGCAACCCTCAAGGAAGCGGCCAAGCTCCGGATCGAGATCCACTCCTCGACTGCCGAGGAATGCCTGGAGACGATGAAGCGGGCCTATTCCGCGGACAAGGAAGTGGTCGCCGCCGCGCGGAAGATCCTGCTCACCAAGAAGAAAAAGAAATAAGCCGGCGATCGCCCCGAAAACAAGGAAACCGCCGCCCGTAGGGGCGGCGGTTTTTCTGTGTCAAGAAGGGGAGCGCCTCAGCCGAGCGTCGGGTCCAGGATGACCTTGCCGGGCACGGCGCCGGCCTCGACCAGCTTGTGGGCCGCGACGCTTTCGCTCAGCGGGAAGACTTTCTCGATCACCACCTTGATCTTGCCCTCGGCGGCGGCCTTCAGGGAGTCCTCGACGTTCTCGCGGGTCGATCCGGCGCTGCCCAGGATGGTAATCTTGGAGTCGTAGAGCTTGAAACAATCGAGCGGCACGATGGGCCCGCCGTGGGCGCCGGCGGTCACCAGCTTGCCGCCTTCGGCGATGGCGGCGAATGCCTTGGGCCAGGTTTCTGGGTTGGAGATGTTGTCGTAGACCAGGTCCACTCCGTGGCCGCCGGTGATGTCCATGACCTCCTTAGTCAGGTCATTCTCGCCGTAATTCACCACGTAGTCGGCGCCGAGATCGAGCCCGATCTTGGCCCGGTCGGCGGCGCCGGCCGCGCCGATCACCTTGGCGCCCACCATCTTGGCGATCTGTACGCCGATGCTGCCCAAACCCCCGGAACAGCCCATCACCAGGACCCATTGGTCCTTCTTGAGCTTGCCCATGGTGAACATCAGGTGGAAGGCCGTGGGGCAATGGCGGATGACCACCGATGCCTCGTGGTAATTGAGGTTGTCGGAGATCGGCAGGCAGCAATTGGCATGGGCCAGCACCAGTTCCGCGTCGCCGCCCCAACGCCGCACCCCCAGCATGCCGTCTTCGCCGGGGCCGGGGCGTGACAAGACGGAGACCCGGTCGCCGATTTTCGGCATGTGGATTCCCTCGACCGGCTCGCCCCGGGCGACTACCTCGCCCGAAGGATCGACGCCCAGGATGCCCGGCAGGATCGGATCGCGCTGCATCTGGTTGCCGGCGCGCACCGCGCAGTCGAGGGTCCGGTTGACCGTGACCGCGTGGACCTTGATCACGACCTGGCCGGGGCCGGGTCGGGGATCGGGCGCGTCTTCGTATTTGAGGACCTCTGGCGGGCCGAATTCGTGAAAAACAGCGGCTTTCATAAGCGTTTCCCGTATCTCTTCTGATGTGAGTGTTGGCTCAGCGGGGCCGCGGCGGGCCGCCGAACGTGGTAGCGGCCCGGGCCCGTGGCCGCAAGGAATTTCGGCAACTCACGCCAGCGGGCCCAGGAACGGTTCGCCCATGAAGGCGTCGGGTGCGGCTTCGATGGTCTCCGGCCAGTCGCCGGGCGTAACCTTGCGGCGCGCCTCGGCCGGGCGCGGGCGGCCGTCCCAGCCCACCTGCTCCATATAGGCGTATAGCTGCACCGCGTGGCCGTCGGGATCGCGCACCAGGAAATTGTAGTCCATACCCGGGAACAGCTCGGGCGGCAGCTCGAACACGTCGCGGCCCTGGTCGATCAGGAAGCTGCGGGCATTGCGCAGCTGGCGGTAGTTGGCGACACGCAGGCCGAGCGAGAAACTGAGTGTGTGATCGGACAGGCCGAGCCGTTGGCGGAGCGCCAGCGGATAGAGGGCGACGGCGTGATGCGCCGTATTGCATCGCATGAAGACGCAGCGCTGTCCCTCATAGGTCACTTCCTCGGTCACGGTAAAGCCCAGCTTGTCCCCGTAGAACCGGACGCCTTCCGCGATATCGGCCATGAACAGGCGCACCGGTCCCATGGCGGTGATCTTGAAGGGCCGGGCCATCAGGATGCCGTCGACGTCGAAGGTTTCCGCACCCCGGTCCGTGGCACGGTGGCCGCTGGCGGGATCGACGCCCTTGGCGAAGGCGTCGGCCACCTCCCGGTATTCGGAGATCTGCGGCAGCCCCGGCCATTCGCGAAAGCCGCGGTCGTGCATCTCGAGAGGCTTGGAATGGCCGTCCCAGCCGATTTGCTCGATCCCGTAATAGAGCTCGTTCACGTTGCCGTCGGGATCGGCGATGTAGGTGTGCCAATTGGAGCCGGGCATGTCCCGGCCGGAGCGCACGATCGGCACCTGCTTGGCGCCGAACCAGTCGATGGCGTCGGAAATCTGCGCCAGGCTGCCGACTTGCCAGGTGATCTGGTTGACGGTGACGCCCGCCGGCCAGCGCTCCGCCCCGTCGCGCACTTCGCGCATGGAGCGGTTGAAGATGACCAGGGCGTGATGATCGGACCCGTAACGGGTGAAGACGCCGATGGGTGGACCCTGGATCTTGGATTTCTGGTCCTCGGTCAGCCGGTCGCCGAGGTCGAGGGTGTCGGTGACGTCGAAGCCCAAGATCTCAGTATAGAACTTAACGGTTTCTTCCACATGGTCGGAATTGAAACCAAAATGCCCGAGGCGGACGATCTTGAAGGGACGGTCCAGCTTGATCCCGCCGACCGCGTACTTGCCGTCCCCGGTCGGCCGGGCGTAGAGGTTTTCCAAACCGGTTTCGCTCATGCGATCCTCCCCTTGGGCCGTGCAACCGGTGGCAAAAGCGGCCGAGATGGGCCAAACTACCGCCTCACCGGAAGCCAAGTGTCGCGCGCTCTTGCTGCGCGTCGCACCCCTGCTTGGCGCAGTTTATCGAACAATCGAGGCGGGACAAAGGACCATGACCGATCAGAACCAGGGAGCGGCACGGGCACCGCGTCCACAGTATTACGTGTTCTGGATGAACATCGTCGAACCGGCGCCCGAACCTCCCAAGCCCATCGACGAGATCCGTCAGGAGCATTTCGCCTATCTCTCCGACCTCGAAGAGCGCGGCATCCTGCTTGCCGCCGGGCCGTTCATGGATGCCGACGGCTCGCGCCACGGGGCCGGCATGATGATCCTGAGGGCCGCATCAAAAGAGGAGGCCGACGCCATCGCCGCCGAGGAGCCCTACCGGAAATACGGCATCCGCAGCCATGCACCGGTGCCCTGGCAATGGGCCGAAGGCTCGGTCTCCCAGACCTTCCGGATGAAGGCCAAGACCTTCGAGGTGGTCTGATCATTCGCCGTTCACGGGATACCGGGAGCCGTTAGATCCAATCCGCAATCGACGCATTGGCCGGCCTTTACACGTGGGCCGGACAGCCCTTCCACGATGTCGCGCCGTGGCTGGTGGTGCTGATTGCCGCGATCTATCTGTTCGCGTTTTTTGCGCGCGGCGTGCTGGGGTTCGGCGCGGTCGCGCCCATCGTCATCATCACATCGCTGCTGATCGACCCGCACCATGCCGTGCTGTTGGCCCTGGTGGCGGGTACGATTCCCCAGTTGCACATGCTGCCGCAAGGCCTACAGGACGGCGACTGGTCCATCGCGCGCCCGGTGCTGGGCGCGATGATGCTGGGGATCCCGGGCGGCGTCTGGGTATTCGCCAACATGGGCACCGATTGGTTCACCCTGGTGCTGGGCTGCGTCATCTTCGTCATCATCCTGGCGGATATCGGCCGGTTGCTCGACCGGGCCCTCGCCAACGTCAATATCCGCGCTCTGCCCACGGCTCTCAGCCTTTCATTGGTGGCCGGGTTCGTGAACGGCCTGGCAGGGGCGGGGGGCGTGGTCAGTATCTCGGTCTATCTCAGGCACGCCTGCACGAACCATGTATCGCTGCGCGCGACCCTGGTGCTGGTGGGAACCCTGCTGCTGTGCTGGCGGCTGGTGGTCACCGGCATCGCCGGGCTCTATTCGGTCAAGTTGATGGCCGAAGCCCTGATCCTGCTGCCCATCGTGTATCTGGGCGTGTGGCTAGGGACGCGGGTCTTCAAAACGGTGACGCCCGAGCGCTATCACCGCCTGATGCAGCTGCTGATCCTGGTTTCCGCCCTGGGGTTGATCGTCAAGGGCGTGAGCCGGCTGACTTAGCGGGGCGCGCAACAGCGCCGCGCCTTGCGGCGGCGGACGGGCTCAGCCGAGATTGAGGACGATGCCGAGCATGCCGAGCAGCATGACGGTGCCGCCGATGATGGTGGCGACGGTGGCGACATACCTGTGTTGGAACTCGTCGTGATGCTGGTCTTCGGCCATGGCAATCATACCTGCGCGCGGTTGGACTTATCGCCTTGCGGTGACGCGTCCCGGTAGGGAGCGGCCCGGCGGCGGCGCAGTATAACGGCTTTTGCCCGGGCGATCCATTCCCCCGGTGAGATCTTTTTTGCGCCCAACACGGTGGGCGAAAATCCCCCGGGATAATCTCGCGCCGGTGGTCCGGCCGGGGGTGCGGTTGCCATCCACCGCCGGACCCGTCAGAATGTACAAAATAGGGAGCAAATTTCCAGGTGGCGGACGATAACCGCCCGGAAAATCGCGTTTCACGGAACTGGGAGAAAGTGATGAAGAACCTTTTTTCGATGCTTTCAGGCACCGCGGTCGCCGTCGCCATGACGGCCGGCGCCGGTGGCCCGGCAGCGGCGGATGCCATCAGCGATTTCTACAAACAGACCCGGACCAAGGTGGTCATCGGCTTCAGCCCGGGGGGCGGGTTCGACCGCGGCGGCCGGGTGGTGGCGCGCCACATCAATAAATATATTCCCGGCAATCCCTCCATGATCGTCCAGAACATGCCGGGCGGCGGTTCGGTCCGCGCGCTGAACTGGCTACAGGCCAAGGGGCCGAAGGATGGCTCGGCGATCGGGCATTTCCACCCGGCGGCGCTCCGCGAGGCCTATATCGGCGCGGCCGGCGCCAACTTCAAGCCGCGCGAATTGTACTGGCTGGGCAGCTACAACCGGGAACGTTCGGTGACCTATGTGCGCACGGATTCGGGCGTCAAGACCATTCAGGACGCCATGAAGAAGGAAATCGCCATCGGCGCGACCTCGGCGCGCTCCGGCGGCGGCGTCTATCCGCGTCTGCTCAATTACATCATCGGCACAAAGTTCAAGGTGGTGGTGGGTTACGGCTCCACCGGCGAAAGCACCCTGGCGACGGAACGCGGCGAGGTCATGGGCGTCGGTTCCTGGTCGTGGTCGCAGCTGCGCGACCGCAGGCCCAAATGGATCAAGAGCGGCTTCGTCGTGCCGATCGTGCAGCATGCGGTGGCCAAGCATCCGGAACTGCCCCATGTGCCGACGCCGCTGGACCTGGCCAAGACGGAGGATGACAAGAAGGTTTTGGAGGCCCTTCTCATGTGGCAGGAGCTGGGCCGGCCCTTCGCCGCGCCTCCCGGAACCCATCCGGAACGGGGCAAGGCATTGCGCAAGGCCTTCGACATCATGGTGACGAAGAAGGATTTCGAGGCGGACATCAAGAAGGCGTCCCTGGAAGTCGTTCCCATCGACGCCAAAGGCGCCTATGAGATGCTGGATAAGCTTTACTCCTATCCGCCGGAGATCGCCAAGCGGGCCCGCATCGTCTATGCCGAGATGCGCGGCATCAAGGTCGCCAAGGCCAGGCCCAAGACCGCCAGCGACCTGACGGTGTCGGAGGTCAAGGGCAAGGGCCGCAGGATGCGGATCACGTTCAAGGACGCTTCCGGCAAGGTCTGGAAGTTCAAGGCCCAGGACAAGCGCTTGAGCCGCAAGACCAAGATCAACGGCAAGAAGGGCAAGGCCACGGCGCTGAAGGCGGGCATGGTCTGCTCGGTCACCTATTACGGCGTTGGCGGGATGGTCTATTCGGCCGACTGCAAGGGCTGAGCCGTTTGAAGCTTTCGCAACGAAGGCGCCCTCCGATGGCCGGGGGGCGCCTTTCGCGCGGGCGCGACGCAAGGCCGGGGCCCGCTTGCCATCCTGCGGGGAAGCGCCCAATATGTGGCAAATGACTGGGAGAGCCGGCGTCCGATCGTCCGCCGGCAGGGAGCAACGAAACATTTCCAAGCGGGAGACAATCATGAACAAGGTTCTGCCGATTCTCTTGGGCGCGGCCGTGGGCGGCGCCTGGCTGGCCGGGGCACCGGTACCGGCGGCGGCCGATGCGGTCAGCGATTTCTATAAGGAAACCCGTCTCAAGGTGGTCATCGGCTACTCCCCTGGGGGTGGGTACGACCGCGGTGGCCGGGTGGTCGGCCGCCACATCAAGAAATACATTCCGGGCAACCCCTCGGTGCTCGTCCAGAACATGCCGGGCGCGGGATCCATGCGCTCGCTGAACTGGGTGTACACCAAGGGGCCCAAGGATGGCTCGGCGATCGTGCATTTCCACCCCGCCGCCATGCGGGAGGCCTATATCGGGGCCGCCGGCGCCCGATTCGATCCGCGCAAATTCTATTGGCTGGGGAGCTTTACCCAAGGCAACTCGACCCTCTTCGTGCGCGCCGATACCGGGGTGAAGACCATCCAGGATGCCATGAAGAAACAGATCATCATCGGCGCCACCTCGCCGCGGTCGGGCGGCGGCGTTTATCCCCGCATCCTCAATCAGGTGCTGGGCACCAAATTCAAGGTGGTGGTGGGTTACGGCTCCACCGGCGAAAGCACCCTGGCGATGGAGCGGGGCGAGGTGCAGGGCATCGGCGCCTGGTCGTGGACCCAGCTCCGGGGAATCAAGCCCAAATGGATCGAAACCAAGTTCGTGAACATCCTGACCATCCTGACGATCGAGCGGCGGGCGGAGCTTGCCGATATTCCGACCCCCTTGGAGCTCGCCAAGAGCAAGGCCGACCGTGACGTTCTCGAAGCCATCCTTGCCTGGGAAAAGATCAACCGGCCGTTCGTGACGGCGCCGGGCGTTCATCCCGCGCGGGGCGCCGCCTTGCGCAAGGCCTTCAGCACGATGGTGACCAAGAAGGACTTCGTGAAGGATATCGAGCTCGCGGCCCTCGACGTCAAGCCGGTGTCCGGTGAAGACGTCGAGAAGCTGATCGCAAAGATCTATGCCTATCCCAAGAACATCGCGGACCGGGCCCGCATCGTTTATTCGGAGATGCGCAACATCAAGGTCGCCAAGGCCAAGCCCAAGACGGCGAAGGGCCTGAAGATCGCCGCAATCAAGGGCAAGGGCCGCAAGATGCGGCTGACCTTCACGGATGCCTCGGGCAAGACCTGGAAATTCAAGGCCCAGGATGGCCGGCTGAGCCGCAAGACCAAGATCAACGGCAAGAAGGGCAAGGCCGGCGCCCTCAAGGTCGGCATGGTTTGTTCGGTCACCTATTACGGCGAGGGCGGGTTGGTCTATTCGGCCAATTGCAAAGGCTGAAGTCCGGCGCTTCGATAACGGAGAGGCGCTCTCCGACGGGAGGGCGCCTCTTCCGTGCCCGGAAGTCTGTGGGTGAAACGTGAAAACGTCATCCCCAGAGAAGCGCGATTGCCCTTGAAGGCACAATTGCGTCAAACTAGAACTTCGCAACGGAGCGGGACGCAGCGAGCAAAACGGTCACTGTCCTGCTTGACAGGCATTAGGGAGAGCATCATGCAGATGAAACATGCAGCCGCCGCTTTGAGCGCCGCGGCCATTTTGACCCTGGGCATCGCGGACGATTCCGCGGCTCAAAACGTCGAGAGTTTTTACAAGGGCAAGTCGGTCGACGTGATCGTTGGGTACAATCCGGGTGGCGGGTACGATGTTTACACCCGCCTTCTCAGCCGTCACATCGGCGGCCACATCCCCGGCAAGCCGACGCCGATCGTCAAGAATATGCCCGGCGCGGGCAGCCTGAAATCGGCCAATTACCTCTACAACGTCGCCAAGAAGGACGGCACCGTATTCGGCATGTTCGCGGGCGGGATCGCCATGGACGCGCTGATCGGCGGCAAGAAGACCCAATTCGATCCGCGCAAGTTCAGCTGGCTCGGCTCGATGACCGAGTCGTCCAGCGCGTGCTGGGCCTGGAATACCTCGGGCTTCAAGTCGCTCGATGACGTCATGAAGAAGGAGATGGTGGTTGGCGCCTCGGCGGGCGGGTCCTCGACCGCCGCCTGGCCCAGGACCATGAATTCGTTCCTCGGCACGAAGTTCAAGGTCATCACGGGTTATCCCGGCACCAAAGGCATCACCCTGGCGGTCGAGCGGGGCGAGGTCCAGGGTCTTTGCGGCTACTTCATTTCGTCCATCCGAAGCGCCAAGCCTGACTGGCTGCGTGACAAGAAGGTCACGATGATCGTTCAGGAGGCGAAGACGCGCCATCCGGACTATCCCAACGTCAAGACGGTGTTCGAATACGCCAAGGACGAAAAGACCAAGCAGGCCTTCAACCTGGTCTTCGGTTGGCAGGTCATGGGCCGGCCTTTCACGGCGCCGCCGGGCGTGCCCGCGGACCGGCTTGCGGCCCTGCGCAAGGCGTTCGGGGACACCATGAAGGACAAGGCGTTCCTTGCCGACGCAAACAAGGTCAAGGTCACCATCCTGCCCCGCACGCCGCAGCAGATTCTCGCCTATCTCGAAGATGCCTGGAAGACGCCCAAGCCCGTGATCCAGAGCGTCTACAAGGCGCTCGGCCGGGACAAGGCGAAGGGAAAGAAAAAGAAGTAACCAGCCGTTGCGGCGGTCATTGGCGGAGGGCGGCGCGGCGGCGCCGCCCTTTTCGTCTGCGCCTGTGGAACGGCTCGGGCGGAATATGCCGGCCGCGCTTCAACCGGCCTTGCCGTAATCCATGTTCTCCGCGCGGCTGTCGGCGTTGGCCTCGTTGGGGATCAGCCCGTGGCCGAGGGTCAGGCGGTTCATCATGGAAAACCGTGCGCAGACGCAGATCGCCTGGTGTACCGATTGCTCGTCCCAGCCCGCGTCGAATACCGTATCGACATCGGCCTGGGTGACCCGCGCAGGCGTCAGCGTCAGTTTCTTGATGAACTGCAACAGCGGCTTCATTTCGTCGCGGACAGGCGCGGTGGCGATGTCGGTGAGCAACGGCTCGAACACCGCCCGGTCGGCCCCCAGCTTTTCCGCGGCCCGGGAATGGCCGATGAAGCAGTAATCGGAATTATTAAGCTCGCTCACGAATGCGGCGATGGTCTCCTTGTCGGCGGGGGTGAGCTTGCCTTCCTTGCGCATGAAGGAGCGGGAAAAGATGCTGAGTCCCTTGTGAGCCTCCGGGTTGAAGACCTCCCAGATCGCCCGCACGCCGGCATCTTTTGGAAGCGAAGGGAAGAAGGGCATAGTGGATTCCTTTCCTTGTGTGAGGCCGCGAATGCGAAGGCAAGAGTAGCACGATGCGCAGCGTGGTTGCCCTTAGTGAACGATTCGGGCCAAACTACCCCGTTCCAGAGGAGAAATCGTTTCCACGGCCGCGGCCGTGGTTGCGAACGACTGTAACAGGGAGAACATCATGCAGATGAGACACGCCGTCGCGGCCTTCGGCGTCGCGGCCACCGCGACCTTGGGCCTCTCGGGCGCCGCGCCGGCGCAGAACGCGGTCGAGGAATTCTACAAGGGCCGCAACTTGGACTTGGTCGTCGGCTACAATCCGGGCGGCGGCTACGATGCCTATACCCGGCTTCTGGGACGCCACATGTCGCGCCACATCCCCGGCAATCCCAAGCTCATCGTCAAGAACATGGGCGGGGCGGCTAGCTTGAAGGCGGCCAATTTCTTCTACAACGTCGCCAAGCGGGACGGCACCGTGTTCGGCCTGTTCGCGGGCGGCATCGCGGTGGACGCCTTGATCGGAGGCAAGAAGACCAATTTCGATCCCCGGGAATTCAACTGGCTCGGCAGCATCACCGAATCGTCGAGCGCCTGTTGGGCCTGGCACACCTCCGGCTTCAAAAGTATCAAGGACGTGATGACGAAGGAGATGATCGTGGGTGCCACGTCGGGCGGATCCTCCACCGGTGCCTGGCCCAAGGCGATGAACAGTTTCCTCGGCACCAAGTTCAAGATCGTCACCGGCTATAAGGGCTCCAAGGGCGTCATTCTGGCGATCGAACGGGGCGAGGTCCAAGGCATCTGCGGCTATTTCATCTCTTCTATCCGCAATGTGCGCCCGGATTGGCTCAAGGATAAGAAGGTCACCATGCTGGTTCAGGAAGCCAGGGTGCGCCATCCCGATTACCCCGACGTGCCGACGGTCTTCGAATACGCCAAGAACGAAGAGTCCAAGAAGGCCTTCAATCTGATCTTCGGCTGGCAGGTTCTGGGGCGGCCCTATCTGTTGCCGCCGAAGGTGCCGGCCGACCGGGTCGCCGCCATGCGCAAAGCGTTTTGGGACACCATGCAGGACAAGGCGTTCCTGGACGATGCTAAGAAGCGACGGCTCAAGATCGAGCCCCGCACCTGGAAACAGGTCCAAGCCTATCTCGATGATGCCTGGAAGACGCCCAAACCCGTGATCCAGAGCGTCTTCAAGGCGCTCGGACGCGACAAGGCGAAGAAGAAGAAAAAGAAGTAGTCCGGATTTCTTAGGTTTAACGGGAAGGGCGGCGCCGAGGTGCCGCCCTTTCTGCGTTCGGATGGGGGCGGGGCTCAGGCCGGGATCGGCCGTGCGCCGGTTGTCGCGAAGCGGCGGAGCAAGCGCCGTTCCTTGGGATCGAAGTCGGTGC
>JAOTVC010000173.1 GCA_029863585.1 Alphaproteobacteria bacterium
CAACATGGCCAGCATTGCGAAACCGGCCAAACCAGCGGTCAATCCACGGATGTTCATTGCTTTATCCCCTCGACACGGCACGCCGCGCCGTCGAAAGACGGTGGCGCAGTTTGAAAAATCTCAAATCAAGTTAGCACGAAAAGCCCATGTGGTCATCTCTTGGTTAACGGCTCGCGTCGACAGGGTCCGCCGGCGCCCCGGGCCGCGGCGCCCGGGCCTTGACGCTGGCCGTCTTGAGCTGGCCGCAAGCGGCCAGGATGTCGCGGCCGCGCGGCGTGCGGATCGGGGCCGAAAGCCCGCCATCATTGACGATGCGCGCGAATTCCCGGATGGCGGCGTCGGTCGAACATTCATACGGCGCGCCGGGCCAGGGATTGAAGGGAATGAGGTTGGTCTTGGCGGGAATCCCCTTGAGCAGCCGCACCAGCGCCCGGGCATCGGCGGGGGAATCGTTGACCCCCTTCAACATCACGTATTCGAAGGTGATGCGCCGCGCGTTGTGAACCCCGGGATAGGCCCGGCAGGCGTCGAGCAGCTCCTTGATGGGATATTTGCGGTTCAAGGGCACCAACACGTCGCGCACCTCGTCGGTCACCGCATGCAGGGAGACCGCCAGGTTGACCCCGAGCTCCTCGCCGCAGCGCGCCATCATCGGCACGACGCCGGCCGTCGACAGGGTGATGCGGCGCTTCGAGACCGACAGGCCTTCCGGGTCCATGACGATCCTGAGCGCCTTGGCGACGTTGTCGAAATTGTAGAGCGGCTCGCCCATGCCCATCATGACGATGTTGGTGATCATGCGGTCCTGGGACCGCAATCCCCATTCGCCGATGGCGTCGCGCGCGGCCATGAGCTGGCCGACGATTTCGCCCGGGTCCAGGTTGCGCACCAGCCGCTGGGTCCCGGTATGGCAGAATCGGCAGTTCAGCGTGCAGCCGACCTGGGAAGAGACGCACAGGCTGCCGCGTTCGGCGTTGGGAATGAAGACGGTCTCCGCAAGCTCCCCGTCGGCGAAGCGGAACAGCCATTTTCGCGTCGTGTCCGCGGACAGGATGTCTTCCGCCGCCTGGGGCCGGGCGAGGGTGCAGATCTCCGCCAGCCGGGCCCGGAAGCTCTTGGCCAGGGTGGTCATGCCGTCGAAATCGGCGAGACCCCGGCCATAGACCCAGGCCCAGAGCTGGTTGGCGCGGAACGGCTTTTCGCCGAGCCGTTCCATCAACCGGCCGAAATCCCCCCGGTCCATTCCGATCAGGCGGATCGGGCCTTCGGCGGTCGCGACCGGCGCCGCGAGGCCGGGGCCGGCGGCGGCGTCGGGCTCGGTCATTTTCGTGTCGGCCATGGCGGGCGGGTCACTTGACCCCGCAGGCGCGGTTGATGCGCTTGCGTGCCCGGGTGAAGCCCTTCAGGGAATAGGTGTCGGTGGTGGTCACGCCGCTGCGCGCCTGGCCGGTCAGCTCCAGGCGGCTGCCCTTGACCATGGCTCCGACCAGGACCTTGTCGGCGGCCGCATTGGGCGACCACGCGGCGTCGCGCTCGGTGGTCAGGGAGAAGGCCTTCTTGTCGACCCGGGCGGTGGCCTTGGCGCCCGGCTTGTAGGTGTAGCCCGCCTGGAAATTGACCACATCGCGTTCCCCGTCCTTGGGACGGTGGGTGACGAAGACGACGACATCGCCGCGTTTCTTGTATTTGCCCCGGGAACGCAGCGGCTTGCTGACGATGTAACAGGTGCGCGCGGATTTTTCGTTGAGCTGATAGGCATACCAGTCGCCGAACTGGCCGAGGAAGACCTGGCCCGAGGTTTTCTTGGCGGCCATCGCCGGGGCTTGCGCCCAGGCCAGGGCCACGAGCGCCACAGCGGCAATCATTCGTCCTGGAATCATCGGAAAAACCTGTGTTCCCTGGTGGTCAATGTCAAGTCCCGCACGGGCCGGCCGGCGCCACGGCGCGCCACCGAAAAAGTCTATTCGCGGCCGCGGCTGCGGATTACCGGCCCCCCCGCCACATGGGGCCGGGGGGCGATCGCCTCGCCGCCCTCCATCACGGGACGGGCGGCGAAACGGCCGAGGCTGATCAGCCTGTCATACATGACGATCGCCCCGGCGGTCGCCACGTTTATACAGAATTTGGTCGGAATTTTGACGGTAAAGGCGCAACGCGCCACCATTTCCGGCGAAAGCGAGCCGCGCTCCGGCCCCAACACATAGGCGGCCTGGCGGGGGTGGCGGAAACTCGGCAGCTCTTCCGCGTCTCGGGTCAACTCGACCCCGACCAGCCGGCACCCCACCGGCAGGTCCATCGCGTCGATGGTGTCGAACTCGTAGAACGGAACTTCGCCCGGCGCATCGGAGGTGTCGGACAGCTTGGCCGCCCGGCGCTTGTATTCGGCGCCGACGGCGAACAGAAAACTCGCGCCGAAGGCATGGGCGGACCGGAACAGGTTGCCCGCGTTCATGGGCTTTGACAGGCCTTCGACGCCTACTCCGAAAAAACCGCGCATGGGCCCAGGATTACCCCTCGGCGCCGGCTTGGCAAGTCCTTCGAACGCCCCTCGATGCCGGGGCGCTGGCGCGCCTGGGCCGGCGGGCGTAAGTTGCCCGCCATGACGGCCTCGATCCCCCCCTCCGCAACGTCCGGCGCCGCGATCGCCCGGCGCGCCGCCCCGCCCGCGGGAGCGACGCCGTGATCAAAGCCACGGTGAGCTGGAGCCGGGCGCTGTGGAAGGAGCTGCCGCCCAATCTGCGCGGCGCGCTCTGGATCCTCCTGGCCGCCGCCGTGCTGACGGTCATGGGCGCGCTGGTGAAGCACACCGGCAAGGACGTCCCCGCCTTCCAGATGGTGTTCATCCGCAGCCTCATCGCCGTCGCCCTGGTGGTGCCGTTCATGCTGCGGACCGGCCTTGCGGCGTTCCGCACCAAACGGCCCGGCATGCATATCTTCCGGATCCTGATGGGGACCACGGGGATGTTCTGCGTGTTTTACGCCTTGTCCCACCTGCCGCTGGCGGAAACCGTCGCCATCGTCTTCTCGCGCCCCTTGTTCGCGGTGTGGCTGGCGATCCTGTTCCTGGGCGAGGCGGTGGGCTGGCGGCGCATCGCCGCCGCGCTGACCGGCTTCGCGGGCGTCCTGATCCTGGTGCGCCCGGGCACCGCGGTGTTCGACCCGGCCTCCCTGGTGGCGGTCATGGCGGCGGTGACGGCTGGCTCCGTCGCCGTCATCATCAAGAAAATGTCGACCACCGAGGCCGCCAGCACCATCATCCTGTGGTTCTCGGTCGGCAGCGCGGTGCTTTCCGCCATACCGGCAATCGTCGTCTGGGTCCCGCTGTCGGTTGAGCAATGGATCTACCTGTTGCTGATCGGGGTGACCGGCGTTAGCGGCATGGCAGCGCTGACCAAGGGCTTTTCGACCGGGGATACCTCTTTCGTGACGCCGTTCGACTATTCGCGGCTGATCTACGCCACCCTCATCGGACTGTTCATCTTCGGCGAGGAGCCCGACCACTGGTCCGTGGTGGGCGCCTTGATCATCGTCGCCTCGGGCTACTACATTGCCCGGCGGGAGCTTGCCGCCACCCGGGCCCGGCTGCGCGCCCGCCATGGCGCACCCGGCGCGGCCCCGACGGACACAAACCCGTGAAACCAAGCCCAGGCTCTTGGCCCGCGCCGATGGGCGCGCTAAGGTCTCGTCATGTCTAATCAGCCAGTCGCCCGGCACATGGATCCGCCATCTCTCACGGATATCGAGGAACTCGCGCAGCACGCGCTGTCGACCATCCCCGACGCGCTCTCCCAGTACGTGCGCGGCGTGGTGCTGCAGGTGGTGGACTTCCCCGACAGGGAAACCATGGCGGAGATGCGACTGGAAACGCCCTTCGACCTGCTGGGGCTCTACCGCGGCGTATCGCTGGACCGCAAGAGCGTCTCCCACGTGGCGACCGATGTCGACATGATCTATCTCTACCGCCGGCCGCTGCTGGACTACTGGGCCGAATCGGGCCAGCCGCTGTGGCGCATCGTCCGCCATGTCGTGATCCACGAATGCGGCCACCACTTTGGCTTCAGCGACGAGGACATGGACCGCATCGAGGGAGAACCGTGACCGATGGCTAAGGCGCCCGAAGAACCGCAACATCCCGGCGGCCTTCCGAAACCGCTGACGGCGGATCAATTGTGCCACATCTGCGACCCCGCAACGCTGGGATTTGCCACCACCGATGATCTCGAGGCGCCCAGGCGCATCATCGGCCAGGAGCGGGCGGTGGAGGCGATCCGGTTCGGTGTCGGCATTTCCAAGCAGGGTTACAACATGTTCGCCCTGGGACCTTCGGGGACCGGGAAATACAGCGTCATCCGCCAGTTCCTCGACGGCCGTGCCAAACATCTGCCGGCGCCCAAGGACACCTGCTACGTCCATAATTTCGCACAACCGCACAAGCCGTCCCTGATCCAGCTGCCGGCCGGCCGCGGCGCCCCCTTCCGGCGCGACATGGAACAGCTCCTCGATCTCGTGCGCGTCGCCATTCCCCGGGCGTTCGAGACCGAGGAATACCGCGCCCGGCGCAAGGAGCTTGAGAACAAGTTCAAGGGGGCGCACGACGCCATCTTCAGTGACGTCCAGGAAGAGGCCGAGGCCAATTCCATCGCCATGGTCCGCACCCCCCACGGCATGATGCTGGCGCCGGTGCGCAACGGCGAGGTCATCGGGCCCGAGGAATTCGAAAAGCTTCCCGAGGAGGAAAAGACGCACGCCCAGGAGATCATCGCCGACCTCCAGGAGAAGCTGCGCGCGGCACTATCGGAAATGCCCAAGCTGGAACGCCAGATCCGCGAGGAGCTGCTCGCACTGCACCAGGGCATCACCATGTTCGCCGTCGGCCACCTGATCGACGACCTCAAGTCGCAATATGCCGATGTCCAGGAAGTGCGGCACTACCTAGACCAGGTGCGCGACGACATCGTTGAGCATGTGGAAGATTTCCTGCGCGCCGAAGAGCCGCCCTCGCCGATGGCCGGCCCGATGCCGACCCAGGCCGAGATGATGGACCGCCATGCCGGTCACGGGCTGGGGCGCTATTCCGTGAACCTTCTGGTCGACAACGGCGCGGCCGATGGGGCGCCGGTCATTTACGAAGACCTGCCCAACCTGCAGAGCCTGATCGGCCGGATCGAGCACATCGCCCAGTTCGGGACGCTCAGCACCAATTTCTCCCTGATCCAGCCCGGTGCCCTGCACCGCGCCAACGGCGGCTATCTGATCCTCGACGCCCGCAAGGTGCTGATGGCGCCGTTCGCCTGGGACGAGCTCAAGCGCGCGCTCAAGTCCCGCGAAATCCGCATCGAAAGCCCGGAAAGGTTCCTGTCCGTGGCCACCACCATCACCTTGGATCCCGAACCGGTGCCGCTCGACGTCAAGGTGGTGCTGCTCGGCGACCGGCTGCTCTATTACCTCCTGACCCAGGCCGATCCCGAATTCAACGAGATGTTCAAGGTCGAGGTGGACTTCGAGGAAAGCTGGGACCGCAGTCCGGAGAACATGGCGCTGTTCAGCCAGTTCCTCGCCCAGGTGATCCGCCACCAGGAGCTGCGCCCCTTCGATGCCGGGGCGATCGCCCGGGTGATCGAGCATGCCGCGCGCCTGGCCGGCAATTCCGCCAAGATGACGACCCATATCCGCACCCTCTCCGACCTGCTGGAAGAGGCCGATTACTGGGCCGGCAGCATCGGCACCGACGTGGTGACCGCCGAGCATGTCGAGCGCGCGCTGGACGCCAAGATTGAGCGCGCCGACCGCATCCGCGACGTCTCCTACGAGGAGATCGAGGACAAGACCATCCTGATCGAAACCTCGGGCGAGGCGGTGGGCCAGATCAACGGCCTCTCGGTGCTGCAGCTCGGCAAGTTCCCGTTCGGGCGGCCGACGCGGATCACCGCCCGGGTGCGGCTCGGCCGCGGCCAGGTGGTGGATATCGAGCGCGAGGTCGAGCTGGGCGGGCCACTCCATTCCAAGGGCGTGCTGATCCTGTCGGGATTCCTCGGCGCGCGCTATTGCCCGGAGTTGCCGCTGTCGCTCACCGCGAGCCTGGTGTTCGAGCAATCCTACGGCGGCGTCGACGGAGATTCGGCGTCCTCCACCGAACTTTATGCACTGCTCAGCGCCCTGTCGGACGTCCCCATCAAGCAGTCCCTCGCGGTCACCGGCTCGGTCAACCAACATGGCCAGGTCCAGGCCATCGGCGGCGCCAACGAAAAGATCGAGGGATTCTTCGATATCTGTTCCCTGGGCGGCCTCACCGGCGAACAGGGCGTGCTGATCCCCCAGGCCAACGTCAGGCACCTGATGCTGCGCAAGGACGTGATCGAGGCGGTCTCCGCCGGCAGCTTCCACATCTGGCCGGTCGAAACCATCGACCAGGGCATCGCCCTGCTGACCGGGCGCGAAGCCGGGGCGCGGGACGCGGCCGGCAATTTCCCGCCCGCCTCCGTCAACGGCCTGGTGGAGGCGCGCCTGAAGGAGCTGGCGGAAGCGGCCAGGCGTTTCGCCCGCCGCGCCGGGGACGGGGCCGGGCCCGGCGACGGGACCGACAACGACGGCCCCTAGGCCTCCAACCCCACCGGTGAAGAAGGATCACCCCCATGGCCTTTGACATGGTCCTGCCCTGGTTCGTGCTGGGAACCTACTGCCTGATCGTGCTGCGCATGACGCCGATCCGCGTCACTCCGGTCCAGTTCTTCACCGGCCGGGCGGAGTCGGGAAGCGAGCCGGGCCTCTGGCTGCTGGTAGCCTCCGCCGCCATCACCTGGATCTTCGCCAAGTCCATCGCCAACGCCGCCAACCTGGCGGGCGCCTTCGGACTGGCCGGCGGCATCGGCTACGCGATCTATTACCTGAGCTTCGTGGTGGCGGGGCTCGCCATCTACCTGATCCGGGTCAAGGGCGGCCATGAGTCGCTTGCCCAGTTCCTCACCGCCAAGTACGGCGCGCTCTGCGCCCGCTTGTTCCTGATCGCCATCGCCATCCGGCTGTTCAACGAGGTGTGGTCCAACACCAAGGTCGCCTCGCTCTATTTCGGCGCCGAGGGCAGCTTCGAGTACTGGATCGGCGTCGCCTTCATCACCGCCTTCACGGTCTATTACTCCTGGCGCGGCGGCCTGCGCTCCTCGTTGCTGACCGACGGCGCCCAGATGGTGCTGGCGGCGATCCTGCTGGCCTGCATCCTGTTCGTGGTGTGGCCGGGCCTGGCGTCGCGCGGCCTGCCGGAAATCCCGGCGAGCGCCCACATGGCCGGGCTCACCTTCTGCGGCCTGGCCCTGGTCCAGGTGCTGAGCTACCCGTTCCACGATCCCGTGCTGACCGACCGCGCCTTCATCACGCGGCCCCGGGTGATGCTCAAGGGGTTCGTCCTGGCCGGCCTGGTGGCGGGCGGATTCATCCTGCTGTTTTCCACCGTCGGCCTTTACGGCCGGGCCATCGGGCTGACCGGCAATATGACCGTCGGCGTGCCGGCCTCCTTCGGCCTGCCGATGCTGCTGATCTTCAACGCCATCATGCTGACCAGCGCCGGATCGACGCTGGATTCGACCTTCACCTCCGCCGCCAAGCTGTCGGGGCGCGATTGGCAAGGCCGGGCGGGCGACGCCACCGCGGCCGAGACCCGGTTCGGCCGCTGGGTCATGGTCGCCATCGCCGTCGCCGGCAACCTGCCGCTTCTGGCGATCTATTTCGGCGACGCCGTCGGCCCCGCCATCATCGCCGCCACCACCATTTCCGGCACCATGGTGATGGGCCTGGCGCCGATCTTCCTGCTGTCCTTCGTGCCCCATGCCGGGCGCGAGAGCTTTCATCTCGCGTTCTGGCCGGGCCTGGCGCTGGGCGTCATGGTGACCCTGGAAAGCGCGCTCGGCATCGCCATCTTCCCCGCCTGGATCGACATCGGCGCCGGCAAGTATGCCGACGACCTCGGCATCAACCTGTGGGGGCTGGGACTGTGCACCGCGGGGTACCTCTTGGGCGCCGCCCTCGGTCGAATGCGCGCGCGGGCCGACGCGGAAAAGTTATAAGAGCTCGCTGATTTTCGCCCCATGCTTCGGCAGGGCCGAAGCTCGTTAACCCGATGTCCGCTAATAGCCATAAGCGGACATAGCGGAGTGCTG
>JAOTVC010000174.1 GCA_029863585.1 Alphaproteobacteria bacterium
GACGTCGGCCGGCGGCACCAGTTCATCATCGGTACCATGGACCACCAGGCCCGATGACGGGCAGGGGGCCAGGAACGAGAAGTCATAGAGGTTGGCCGGTGGCGCGATCGAGATGAATCCCTCGATCTCCGGCCGGCGCATCAGCAACTGCATGCCGATCCAGGCACCGAAGGAGAAGCCGGCGATCCAACAGCGCGGCGCATCGGGATTGTGGCTTTGAATCCAGTCCAGCGCCGCCGCGGCGTCGGCCAGTTCACCCGGACCGTTGTCGAACACCCCTTGGGACCGTCCGACCCCGCGGAAATTGAACCGCAGCGCCGAAAACCCGCGCCGCGTAAACACGTTGAACAGGTTGTAAACAACCTTGTTGTTCATGGTGCCGCCCCCCTGTGGGTGGGGGTGCAGCAACAGAACGACCGGCGCGTTTTCCAGCTTGCTGTGCTGGTAGCGGCCCTGGATCCGCCCTTCGGGACCGTTGAAGATAATTTCTGGCATCTACTCACCTTGGCACATCGACAAGCCCTGCAAACACCGCCGCAGCCTCCGCTGCTTGCGGCTTCACGCCGCTGGCTCAAAGTAAGGCTTTATGTCGAATTCAATACCTGATAAAAGTACTTGGTTATAAACCCCGTCCGCATCAAGCCCAGATGCGGTGGATTTTTTGCGAGATCTCCCGTCATCCCGGCGGGAAGCCGCCGGGGGCCCATCGCCGGAATTCCGCGACGGGCAAAATGTAAAATGCAAGATAGCACAAACTGAACCGATGTTTTTCAAAAACCTGATCGACGACATAGATTCGATGATGGCGCGGGATCCCGCCGCGAAATCCCGGTTCGACGTGGTTTTTTCCTATCCCGGTTTCCATGCGCTGTTGGTCTACCGCATGGCCCACCGGTTATGGGGTTGGCGGCTTCAGTTTCTGGGCCGCCTGATCTCCCAGATTGGCCGTTGGTTAACGGGGATCGAGATTCATCCGGGGGCCCAAATCGGCCGCCGCCTGTTCATCGATCACGGCATGGGGGTGGTGATCGGGGAAACCGCGATCATCGGCGACGATGTGACGCTATACCAGGGGGTGACCCTGGGCGGCACGTCTCTGGCCGGGGGCAAGCGCCACCCGACGCTGGAGAACGGCGTCGTCGTGGGGGCCGGGGCCCAGGTTCTGGGGCCCTTGACGGTCGGATCCGGGGCCCGCATCGGTGCCAATGCGGTGGTCCTGAAGGACGTGCCGCCGGACGTCACCATGGTGGGGATTCCGGCGCGGGTGGTCCAGCCGCGGCCGAAAACCCCGGAGGACGCCAAGGCCACCGAATTCTGCGCCTACGGGACGCCCAGTGCCGACCTGCCCGACCCGGTCGCGCGGGCGATCGACGGTCTTTGCGATCAGGTGACCGGCCTGCAGGCACAGGTCAAGGATCTGGAACGCCGGCTGGAAGAGGCGGAGAAACGGGCATCGGGACCGGATCAATCCGTCGAGGCGCGTGCTGACGCGCCCTTACCCAAGAACTGAGGATGATGGAACGCCTTGCCGCGGGAACCGGGAGGCGGGTCCCGCCACGCAGGTATTTTTGTCTGGAGGAGGACATGAAACTTACAACGAAGGGACGATATGCGGTCATGGCGATGGTGGACCTGGCGGTCAACAGCAACGGCAAGCCGCTGACCCTGGCCGAAATCGCCGAGCGGCAGTCGATCTCGCTCTCCTATCTGGAGCAATTGTTCGCGAAACTGCGCCGCGGCAGCCTGGTGCGCTCGGTGCGGGGCCCCGGCGGCGGTTATTTGCTGGCCCGGGCGGCGGAGGCGATCCGCGTCTCCGATATCGTTCTGGCGGTAGATGAGCCGATGCGTGCCACCCGATGCGAGCCGGGCTCCCCGATGAGTTGCCAGGGTGCCAAGGGACGCTGTACCACCCACGATCTGTGGGAGGAACTGTCCAACCACATCCACCTGTTCCTGAGTTCCGTTTCGCTTGGCGACGTGGCGCGGCAACAGGTGTTGGGCATTTCCGGCATGATTTACCGCAAGGCCGCGATGGCGGCCCAGTAAGACCCGAGGGCGGCCGTCCCGACAGGAAGCCCGCCGCTGGGATTTGGCGAACACTGAAGATGTCTCATTACCTGGATTACAACGCGACGGCGCCGGTGCGGCCCGAGGTGCGCGCGGCGATGGTTGCGGCGCTTGCCCTTCCGGGGAACCCTTCGTCCGTGCATGGGCCGGGCCGGGAGGCGCGGGCTTGCGTCGAAGAGGGCCGGGCCAACGTCGCCCGGCTGGCGGGAACGGCGCCCGGCAATATCGTCTTCACCGGGTCCGGGTCGGAAGCCAACAACCTGGCGCTGGTCGGCACCAAGCCCGGGCGCATCCTGGTTTCAGCCATCGAGCATCCCTCGGTCCTGCGGCCGGCGGCGGAACAGACCGGCGGTTTCGCGCTGATCCCGGTCACGTCCGACGGCGTGGCCGATCTGGCCGTGTTGGAGGACCTTTTGGCGGCCGCCGGCGACGGCCCGGTCCTGGTTTCGGTGATGATGGCCAACAACGAGACCGGGGTGGTCCAGCCCACCGCCGAAGTCGTGGCCCTGGCCCGGGCCGCCGGCGCCTTGGTCCATGTCGATGCGGTCCAGGCGGCGGGGCGCGTCGCGCTCGATTTCGATGCGCTGGGCGCCGATCTGATGAGCTTGAGCGCCCACAAGATCGGCGGGCCCAAGGGGATCGGCGCGCTTGTCGTGCGGCCGGGGCTCGAGCTTTCGCCCCTGGTGCGCGGCGGTGGCCAGGAACGCGGCCTGCGGGCGGGGACCGAGAACGTGCCGGGCATCGCCGGCTTCGGGGCCGCGGCTTCGTGCGCGCTTGGAGAGCTAGCGGCCGGCGCGGAAATCGCCCGCCAGCGGGCCCTGCGCGACAGGCTGGAGGGGGGAGTTGCCGCCCTGGCGCCCGACGCGGTGGTGATCGGTGCCGATGCGCCGAGGCTCGCCAACACCGCCTGCCTTGCGTTGCCGGGGCGTCTGGCGGAAACCCTGGTGATCGCTTTCGACCTCGCGGGCGTCGCGGTCAGCGCCGGCTCCGCGTGCTCGTCGGGAAAGGTCGAGGCCTCCCACGTGCTTTCGGCCATGAACCCGGGCCCCGAGGTTGCCGCCGGCGCGATCCGGGTCAGCGTCGGCTTTGGGACCACCGATGCCGATGTGGACGCTTTCATCGCGGCATTGGCGGCGCTGCTCCAGCGCGCATCTGACAACCAGCCTCACCCCGCCGCCACCGGATAAATCCGGCGATCGCGCCGTTCGGGCGCTGCAGCGCACCGCATCGTCTTATCAGCAAAGGGACCAGGATCACATGCCGAGGATGACCTTCATCAACAAGGATGGCTCGAGGACGGAAGTGGATGCCCCCATCGGGCAATCCGTACTTGAGATTGCCCGCGCCAACGAAATCGACATCGAAGGTGCGTGCGAGGGGTCGCTTGCGTGTTCGACCTGCCATGTGATCGTCCATCCGACGGATTTCGAGCGCCTCGCCGACGCCACCGAGGACGAGGAAGACATGCTCGACCTCGCCTTCGGGCTGACCGCGACCTCGCGGCTGGGCTGTCAGATCATCATGAGCCAGGAACTGGACGGGATGACCGTGACCCTGCCGGCGGAAACCTACAACATGATGGACGACTGAGCCCCATGACAGATGCGCTGCAGACGGCGCCGCCGCGCCAGGCGGACGCGCCGCTGGTGCTCGGCAAGGCGCCCGCCGACACCCGGGTCGTGGTGGCGATGTCGGGTGGCGTCGATTCGTCGGCAACGGCGGCCTTGGTGGCCGCGCGCGGCTACGAGGTGATCGGCGTCACGCTTCAGCTCTACGACCATGGCGCCGCGGTCGGTCGCAAGAACGCCTGCTGCGCCGGCCAGGATATCCTCGATGCGCGCAACGTCGCGGCCCGGATCGGGATACCTCATTATGTCTTGGATTATGAGAGCCGCTTTCGCGAGGACGTGATGGAGGATTTCGCCGATGCCTATCTGCGCGGCGAAACGCCGATCCCCTGCATTACCTGCAATCAGACCGTCAAGTTCCGCGACCTGCTGGGCGTGGCACGGGAGTTGGGCGCCGATTGCCTGGCGACCGGGCATTACGTGCGGCGCGCGGTGGGAGATCACGGGCCGGAGCTTCACCGGGCCCGGGACCTTGACAAGGACCAGAGCTACTTCCTGTTCGCCACCACGAGGGAACAGCTTGAGCTGCTGCGGTTTCCCTTGGGCGATCTCGCCGGCAAGGACGAGACCCGGGCCCTGGCGGAGCGGTTCGGGCTTGCCGTCGCCGCCAAGCCCGACAGCCAGGACATCTGTTTCGTGCCGTCGGGCGACTATGCCGGGGTCATCGAAAAGCTGCGCCCCGGCGCCGCCGATCCCGGCGACATCGTCGATGAGGCGGGCCGGGTGTTGGGCCGCCATCGCGGTGTAATCCATTACACCATCGGCCAGCGCCGGGGGCTCGGCATCGGCGGACGCAAGGGTGCCGAGGAAGAGCCGCTTTACGTGCTGGCCATCGATGCCGAGGCACGCCGGGTCGTCGTCGGCCCGAGGGCCGGCCTTGCGCGCGGCGAGATCATCCTGCGCGGCGTCAACTGGTTGGGCAACGGGCCGCTCGGCCCCGGCGCCATGGAGGCCCAGGTGAAGGTTCGGTCCATGCGGGAGCCGGTGGCAGCGACGATCGTGTCGATCAAGGGCCGGGACGGCGTTTCCGTGCGTTTCGCGGCGCCCGAGTACGGCGTCGCGCCGGGCCAGGCCTGCGTGTTCTATGCGGGGTCCCGCGTGCTCGGCGGCGGCTGGATCGCCGGCGTCTGAGGGTCAGTCCCGTCTGGGCGGCGCTTCCAGGATGGCGGCCATGCGCTTTTGGCGAATGCGCGCCCAAACCCACAGTCCCAGGCACATCAGCGCCCCCAGGAAGACCGGCAAGCGCAGCCCCACATAGGAGGCCGCCGTCCCCATCACCAACGCGCCGATCGACGGGAAACCGCGGGCGATCAGGGTATAGAGGCTGAGGATCCGCCCGCGCATGGCGCTGTCGACCGCGCCCTGCAGCAGCGTCTGTTCCGCGACTCCGACGATCACCACGGAAAGCCCCGCGACAGCGGTGCACAGGCAGGCGAACCAGAAGATGTCGGTGGCGGTGAAGCCGATCAGGGCGATGGCGAAGATCAGGACGGCGGTGACCAGCATCCTGGTCAGGCCCTCCATGCCGCCGCGCTGGGCCAGGAAGATGCTGCCGATGAAGGCGCCGAGCCCCAGCATTCCGGTGAGCCAGGCGAGGCCGTCGGCGCCGCGTCCGAAGACGTCGTCGGCGAAGCCCGCGAACAGGTCGTTGAAGGGGCGGGCGAACAGGGTCGTCGCCAGCAGGATGATCAACAGGGGGCCGATCCCGGGATGGGAGCGGGCATAGCGGAAGCCTTCGAGAATCTCTCCGGGGATGTCGCGGGCCGGCCGGCGCTCGCGCTTCGGGCCGCTGTCTTCCCTCAGGCTGATGGCGTGCAGCGAGATGATGAACAGGATGTCGGAGACCGCGGTCAAAGCAAAAGCCGGGCCGACGCCCCAATACAGGATGATGAAGCCGGCCAGCGCCGGGCCGCCGATGCGCGCGATATTGAAGGTGATCGCGTTGATGCCGATGGCGGAGGTCAGCGTTTCGCGGTCGACCAGGGCATAGATGATCGAAAGCCGGACCGGGTAGTTGAAGGCCATGGCCGTGCCGTTGGCGACCACCAGGATCAACAGCAATGTGATGTCCATGACGCCGGCCATCACCAACACCGCCATGGCCGAGGTGATGGCGCCGGAAATCCACATATAGA
This sequence comes from Alphaproteobacteria bacterium, assembly GCA_029863585.1. GTDB lineage: Bacteria > Pseudomonadota > Alphaproteobacteria > SMXQ01 > SMXQ01 > SMXQ01. Next base: position 5,831 of record JAOTVC010000174.1, read on the forward strand.
GCCGGATCGCCTTGAGCCGGTCGATCCGGTCGGCCAGCGCGCCGGCGAGCGGCGCCATCACGATGTTGGGAAAGAAATCGGCGAAGGCGATGATGCCGAGCCAGGTGGGCGAGTGAGTGAGCTCCCAGGTCAGCCATTGCACGGCGATGCGCTGCACCCACATCCCCATCTGCGAGGCAAAGTTGCCCGCCGTGTAATTGCGGAAGTTCGCCACGCTGAGGGTGCGCCGGACGACGCTGATGTCGGCGAGGTTCGCCATCTGTCCTATTCCTGGGCCGGAGGGTTTTTCATTCCCGCGGGGCGGGGGCCGATGGGGTATCTATATCATAGTTTGATCACCGCAAACCCGGGGGCTGGGGCGCTGAAGCCTTGCGTCGATTGACAGCGCGCGCCCGCCTCGCTAACCAATAGCGGCGGGGATCAACCCGAACGGCGTCAAGGGAGCAACCCAACATGAGCAAACGCGTCCAACATGTCACCATCGTCGGCGGCGGCACGGCGGGGTGGCTTGCCGCCGGCATCCTCAACGCCGGGCTCAACCGCCGGTGCGAGGAAGGGGACGTGCGCATCACGGTGATCGAATCCCCCAACATCCCGACCGTGGGCGTCGGCGAGGCGACCACCATCTCCATGAACGTGACGCTGAACCAGCTCAATCTCGATGAGCGCGATTTTCTCAAGCAGTGCAACGGCTCGTTCAAATGCGCGGTCAAATTCGCCAACTGGAATCACGGCGCCGCCGGCAAGCCGATCGATTTCTGGCACCCGTTCTCGCGTCCGGGCTACCTGTACGGCCACAACGCGACCTACCATTTCATGAAGCTGCGCCGCGCCGGCGGTCCCCAGGATTACGGCGACGCGATGTTCCCGAGCCTCAAGACGATCAAGGATTGCCGGGCGCCGCGCCAGGCCGAGGGCAAGGATTACGACGGTCTGTTTCCCTACGCCTATCACCTCGATGCGGGCCTGTTCGCCGATTACATGACGACGTACGCGACCAATACCGGCGTCGAACATGTGCGCGACGACGTGACCGCGGTGAACCTGGATGAGCGCGGCTTCGTCAAGTCGCTTACCCTGAAGGAGCACGGCGACTGGCCGGTGGAGCTGGTGCTGGACTGCACCGGTTTCAAGGGCCTGATCATCAAGGAGGCGCTGGGCGAACCGTTCCGGCCCTATTCCGAGCACCTGTTATGCGACAAGGCACTGGCCGTTCAGATCCCCCATCAGGAGGGCACCAAGCTTGAAAGCTACACCACCTCCACCGGCATGAACGCGGGTTGGTCCTGGCGGGTGCCGCTCTATACGCGGTTGGGAACGGGCTACGTGTTTTCTTCCGCCTTCGCCAGCGACGACGAGGCCATCACCGAATTCCGCCAGTACCTGAAGCTGCCAGATGATCACCCCGATCCCCGGGTCATCCCCATGCGGATCGGCCGGTCGGAGCGCAGCTGGGTCAAGAACTGCATCGCCGTGGGCCTTGCCGGCGGCTTCATCGAGCCGCTGGAATCAACCTCCATCCATTTCACCCAGATGGCGCTCAGATGGCTGATCGATTTCTTCCCGGACAAGGAGATGAGCCCGGCCCTGGCGCGCCACTACAACAGGGTGACCCGCGATCTGTATGAGGACATCCGCGATTTCATCGTCCTGCATTACGCCACCTCCAACCGCACCGACACGCCGTTCTGGATCGAGGCGCGGGCGGACGCGCGCATTCCGGCCTCCATCGCCGAGCGCCTGGAACTGTGGCGCCACAAGCTGCCCGGTGCCCTTGAATGCAATCACAATTGGTCGCTGTTCGAGAGCTGGAACTACATCGACGTGCTGATGGGCAAGGAATGGTATGGCGACCGCGAACTTCCCGGCGAGGGCGCCATCGCGGTGGACGATTTCAAGGAGGCCCTGGCCCGCATGGCCCAGCAGGCCGATCAGATCTACGCCACCGCGCCCGACCATCGCGAGGTGCTGACCCGGATCCGGGCCAACGATTATCGGCCCTGGTACAATCCCGTGCCGGGCGCGGCGGCGCCAATGATCGATGAAATCGCCGGCGCCGCGGCCTCGGCCATCGCCTGAGCCAGGCCGGGGCGACGATGGGCGGACCCCGGCGCCGGCCCCGATCCTTGACAGACAAGGCTTTGCGGCCTATATCGCCTGACCTTCGGCCTGTGCCGCGAGACCCTTTTGGCGGGGTAGCTCAGTTGGTTAGAGCAGCGGAATCATAATCCGTAAAAAGC